>CAZYTS010000156.1:0-9197 GCA_964649855.1 uncultured Gemmatimonadaceae bacterium | reverse complement strand
GGTGAGATCTATGTGAAGCTCACACCACCGGGAGAAAGGGACCTGACGCAGCAGGAGCTCATGTCCCAAGCCCGCGAGATTCTTGCTCCAACCTATGGCGTCAGCACCGCGGTGCTTGTTTCTGGTGGAATCGGTGGCGCTCAGGCCCCGCTCTCTATCGACATTCGCGGCCCGGATATCGGTGAACTAGAACGCCTGTCGCAGCAGGTTGCTTCACTGGTCAAGCAAATTCCGGGAATCGTCGATGTTCAAACGACACTCGACGAACCACGTCCGGAATTCCGAATCGAGTTGCAGCGCGACGTTGCCAATGAGCTTGGGCTCGATGTCGCGCAGATTGCGGCAACTGTGAGGCCATTCCTGGCAGGTCAGGATGTAACGCGTTGGGAAGATCCAACTGGTGAGGAGCGCGACGTCGTGATCCAGGCTCCGCGCGACCAGCGTCTTTCAGTTGAGGATCTGGCCGGGCTCCCGGTGGCAACTCCTCGCCGTTCGCCGAGTGGGCAGGCGATTACCGTACCGCTCTCAGATGTTGCAATCGTGCAGCAGGGAACGGCTCCGGCGCAGATAAACAGGCAGCGTATGGAGCGTGTGGCGAGTGTAACGGCCAGTACGGCGGGTGGGCTATCCATCGCTGAGGCATCTTCGGCAATCAGGACGAGCCTCGCAGAGGTAGAGCTCCCGCCGGGCTACACGGTATTGCTCGGCGGCGAGACGGAGCAGCTCGAAGAGACCGTTGTTTACGTGATCGAAGCGATCGTTCTGGCAGTGGTGCTGATCTTCCTGATCCTTGCTTCTCAATTCGAGTCGGTGGTACAGCCATTTGCCATCATGCTGTCGCTGCCGCTCTCACTCATCGGAGTGCTTTTGGCGCTTCTGGTTACGAACGACACGTTCAACATGATGTCGATGATTGGCGTAATACTATTGTTCGGACTTGTTACAAAGAACGCCATTCTTCTGATAGACAACGCAAACGAGAGGCGGCGTGCAGGGGTGGATCGTTTTGCGGCGCTTGTTGAGGCTGGAGTAGTACGTCTGCGTCCTATCATGATGACGACGTTCGCTATGATCGCTGGAATGACGCCGATTGCACTGGCTTTGGGTGAGGGTGGAGGATTCAGGGCACCAATGGCCCGGTCAGTGATCGGAGGTCTTATCACTTCCACGCTTTTGACTTTGGTGGTTGTTCCAGTGGCCTACACCTATTTTGACGACTTTGGCGGATGGGTTGGGGCACGACTTGGTTTCCGAAAGCGGAAGGAAGCTCGTTCCGAGTCGGCAGCCGCGTCAGCTCCGCTCCCTCAGCCAGCGCCGGGAGATTGAGATGGGTATAACGACGCCTCCTGCGACTGACGCGCTCATTTCAGAACGCACATCGACTCAGCAGGATACCAGAGCCAAACTTCTCGCAGCTGCGGCGCGTGTCTATGCGCAGTATGGATATGCAGGGGCAACTACGCGGCTCATAGCGAGGGAAGCCGATGTCAACGAGGTCACGCTCTTCAGGCTTTTCCGATCCAAGGATGCACTGGTCGACGAAGCTGTCCGTGTACACGCACTGGGTGAGATCCCGCACGCCTCCCTTCCTCTGGAACCCGTCGATCCGGAAAGGGAACTAATAGAGTGGTGCGCTATAGAGATCGCCAGGTTGCGAGGCACTGGAGAGTTAGTGCGTCAGTGTTTTGCGGCAGCAGAAGAGCATCCTGAGCACCTGCGAGAGGCGGCTGCCGGAATCACCATGGCGTCGCGCGTACTCAAGCGCTATGTCGAGGAGATGACACTTCGCGGTATGGTCCCCATGCCCGAGCATAGCGGCGCTGCTAGCTCGCTGCTGGTCACCGCGCTGGTATCGGACGCATTGGCCCGCGAGTACATGCCAGAGGTCTATCCCAGGCCTGCCTCAACGGCACCGCGCGCATATGTCCGTGCCTTTCTGGCATCGCTTGGAATAAAGACGAGCAGCGACGATAGCAGGTTTGCTCAGTAGGAGGGCGACGAGGGCAAGGATGGCAACGAGGGCGAGGACAACGGTCGATGCCGCACTCTAACGCATTCTTGCGCGCCGTGCTCCTCGTAACGCCTTCTTCGCCATCATCGCCCTCGTCGCCTTCTTCGCCCTCCCGCTTTCATCGCCCTCTTCTTGAGCCCGCTTTCAACTGCGGGGAGACGTGCTTATCCTGCAGGGAGCGCGCGCATCAATAGCGCTCTCAGCTGAGCCCGCTAGCGATTCCTCCAGCGCGGGTCGGCAAAGTTATTCTACTTAGGCGCCAAACGGCGCTGATGTTCCCGTCTACAACCGTTCAGGAAACTGCCAGAGCTCCCTCTTCTCGCGAGGTGGACGGAGCGGCTTCGCCGCCGGTCGCTGCCACCCGATGATCTGATTGCCGGCCCCATACGAGGCGACCTCCTCGGCGCCGAGCATCTCGCCGAACGCGCGAGACGGCTCGCTCGAGTGCAACGCATTGCAGAGGGCAGGGCCGCGAAAAAAGCAAAGCGCCGAGCCCTTCTGCTCACGCGGCTTGACTCCACACGCGTCCTGCTCGACAAGATCCACGAACGCCTGGCCGAAGCTTCGCTTGTAGCAGCCGACATTGGACCCGCCGGTGAGTGGTTCCTCGACAACTACCACGTGATTCAGGAACACGTGCGCGAGATCCGAGAGAGCCTTCCGCACGATTACTATCGCGAGCTTCCCCAACTGGCGAATGGTTCTCTCGTTGGGTTCCCACGGATTTACGAGGTAGCCACGACGCTGATCTCGCACAGCGAGGGAAGGATCGACATCGATAATGTCGACCTCTTTGTAGATGCGTTTCAGGAGGAGACGCTGCTTTCCATAGGAGAGCTCTGGGCGATCCCGGCAATGCTGCGTCTGGCGTTGATCGAGAACGTCAGAAGGATGGCGCTCAGGACGGTGGAGCGGCTCGATACAGTAGAGGAGGCAGACAGGTGGGTGAAACGCATTCAGAGCGCACACGTTCGAGACCCGGATGCACTTGGTCAGACGCTCGCTGAATTTGTGGGAGCGCCACCTGAACTCTCTCCCGTTTTTGTCTCGCGATTCCTCACTGGACTCAGGCTGGTTGAGGGCGCGTTTCCACCTCTGGTCTGGCTCGAGCAATGGATCGCAGACGAAGCTTTGAGTCCAGACGACGCTGCAGCGCGCGCCATGCAACGTCTTGCGCTCACCAAGCTGATGATGGCAAACAGCATCACCAGCCTGAGGGGACTGGCACAGCGGGACTGGAAGGCGTTTGTAGAACGTCAGAGCGCCATGGAGCGCGCTTTGCGTGCGGGTGACCCATCACGCTTTTACAGCGGGATGACCTTTGCCACTCGAGACGCCTACAGACACGTTGTCGAACGGATCGCCAAGCGCACTGACCTGAGCGAGAAAGAGGTGGTGGAGCGGGCCGTGACGCTGTCCAGAACGAGTGAGAACAATGGAGTTGCCGCCGGTTCGCGCCGAGAACACGTGGGTTACTTTTTGGTCGACCGTGGTGTGGCGGAGCTGGAGCGTGAAACGGGCTACTCGCCGCTTCTCCTCGAACGGGTGCACCGGCTCGCGCTCCGCTATCCTTCTGTAGTCTACGTAGGCGGAGTGGCGGCGGGAACGATCGGTGCTCTGGTGGCGCTTTTGTGGTTGGCAGGATCGGAGGCCAGAACTGCGTGGCCCCTGGTGATCCTTCTGGCGCTGCTCCCGGCCGCGGACATTGCTGTCAACTTTGTCAATCTACTTGTAACGGCGCTCCTTCCGCCTCGAGTTCTGCCAAAACTCGATCTGAGCGACGGCGTACCGGGAGCTTACCGCACCGCTGTGGTAGTACCCACGCTCTTTGCCAACGTCGAAAGCGTCAATGAAGCAATCGCAGATCTCGAAGTCCAGTATCTGGCCAACCAGGATCCCAATCTCCACTTCGCGCTACTGAGCGATTTTACAGACGCCGACAGCGCCAGCACGCCTAACGACTCGGCGATTTTAGCCGCGGCCGAAGAAGGGATCCGCGCCTTGAATCAGCGTTATGCGCCCGGAACGGACGACACGTTCTTTCTGTTCCATCGACCGCGGAAGTGGAATTCCCAGCAGGGTACATGGATGGGGTGGGAGCGAAAGCGCGGAAAACTGGCACAGTTCAACCGCTTTGTTCAGGAGGGAAGCGGAGGAGACGGAAAGGGGGAGGGCGGACCGCGCGACGCCTTCAACCTGATTGTAGGCCGGACGGCGATTCTGCACAGAGTGAGCTATGTAATTACTCTTGATGCCGACACGATGCTCCCTCCGGGAGAGGCCGAAGCGCTCATTGGTGCCATGGCGCATCCGCTCAACCGAGCGTGGTACGACGAAGCCAGTGGCAGAATCAAACTGGGATATGGTGTGGTGCAGCCCCGCGTTGGTGTTTCAGTGGCCAGTGCGCAGAAGTCGCGCTTTGCCACGATCTACTCAGGGCACCCCGGAGTGGATCCATACACGACGGCAGTGTCTGACGTTTACCAGGATCTCTTTGGCGAAGGAAGCTTTACGGGCAAGGGGATCTACGACGTGGACGCCTTTGAAAAGGCGACGCACGGGCGCTTTCCCGAGAACACCCTTCTTTCACACGACCTCATCGAGGGGAATTACGCCCGCGCCGGTCTGGCGACCGATATCACTGTCTTTGACGATTATCCGAGGAGTTACCTCTCCTTCTCGCGTCGCAAACACCGCTGGGTGCGCGGTGACTGGCAGCTGCTGCAATGGCTGACGAAATGGGTGCCGGGCCCGGACGGTATTGAGCGGAACAGGCTCTCGATCCTGTCGCGCTGGAAGATCCTGGACAACCTGAGACGCAGCACAGTTGAGCTGTCGCAACTGCTGTTGCTCTTTGGGGCATGGCTTCTCCTTCCGGGCTCAGCGTTCCGCTGGACGCTGCTCGTACTTGGTGCCATTGGCGCTCCCTGGATATTGTCGCTGCTCCTGGCCGCAGTGCGACTCCCGGGCACGCGCTCATGGCGCGCCTACTATCGGGCTCTGGCGCAGGACTCAGTCACCAGCCTAAAGCAGTTCGGGCTCGCGATAGCCTTTTTGCCACATCAGGCCTGGCTGTCTGCAGATGCTATTGTGAGAACACTGTGGCGAATTCGCGTGAGTCACCGCAGGTTGCTCGAATGGCAGCCTGCTTCGATTACCGAGCGGTCTACTGGAGACTCGTTAGGTAGTTTTGTTCGTGGTATGTGGCCGGGTCTGGCGGCGGCCACAACCCTTGGCATTGCAGCAGTTGCCGTCCTGGGTGGCAGCTGGGCGATCCTCCTCTCTGCAGTGCCGCTTGCCGCTATATGGATTGCGTCCCCGGCGATTGCCCGCGCACTCAACGCCCCGCCGACGCGATCCGGCGCAGAGATCGGCGAGAATGGCAGAGAGCGGCTTCTGAGGTATGCCGAGCTGCACTGGAGCTACTTTGAGCAGTTTGTGTCGCAGCCAACAAACTGGCTGGCTCCGGACAACTTTCAGGAAGATCCTGTCCCAGTTGTAGCGCTGCGAACTTCGCCCACAAATATCGGGCTGCAAATAGTTTCCACAGTCAGCGCCTTTGACCTTGGCTTCATAGAAGCGCGGGACATGGTAACCAGGCTTGAGCGCGTCTTTGATACCATGGCAAAGCTCGAGCGCTATCGGGGGCACTTTTACAACTGGTACGACCTCAGCAATCTGAGTGTTCTCGAGCCTGCTTACATCTCCACCGTAGACAGCGGCAACCTGGCCGGCCACTTCATCGCCTTCAGGCAGGCATGCATGGATGTGGTTTCTCAGATCAAAGACGACGCGCTGGGGGCACGGTTGACGGCGCTGGGAGAAACGGCAGTCCAGTACGCCATGGAGATGGACTTCGGCTTTCTCTTTGACACATCGCGTAAGCTCTTTGCCATTGGGTATCATCCTGCAACGCATACGCCCGACGCGGCGCACTACGACCTGCTGGCTTCCGAAGCGCGGCTGGCCAGCTTTGTTGCGATCGCCAAGAACGATGTACCGGTGGAGCACTGGTTTCGGCTTAGTCGCACACTCGCGCGCGTTTCGGGAAGCACTGCGCTGGTCTCGTGGAGTGGCAGCATGTTCGAGTACCTCATGCCGTCGCTCGTTATGCACGCCTTTCCCAATACGCTCCTGGGAGCCACCTCGCAGGCGGCGCTGGAGCAACAGATCATCTACGGCAACGAACGGGGCGTGCCTTGGGGAATCAGCGAAAGCGCCTACAACGTTCGTGACAGACACCTTACGTACCAGTACCGCGCATTTGGCGTACCGGAACTTGGTCTCAAACGCGGATTGAGTCGCGAACTTGTGGTGGCCCCGTATGCCACCGCTCTCGCAGCGATGGTGGACCCCGTACGCTCTCTCGCAAACCTTATGCTGTTGGAAGAGCGCGGAGCACTCGGCAGGTTCGGTTTTATAGATGCTCTTGACTACACCAGGCCGAGCAAGAACCAGCGCTATTCGTTGGTACGGACGTACATGGCGCATCACGTGGGAATGACCGTAACCTCGCTGGCCAATGTGCTACTATCGCACATCTGGCAGAGGCGTTTCCACGCCGATCCCATGGTACGCGCGGTGGCACTGCTTCTCGACGAGCGCGTCCCGCGCCGCATCAGCGTGACGGAGCGGCGTGAGATCATGCCGCACGAGTCAATACCGGAAGAAGAAGGCTCACGCCCCGTCGTACGCGTAATCGAAACACCCGAAACCCGGCAACCGCACGTGGCGTTTCTTGGGCAAGCACCCTTCTCCGTGATGATCAGCCACGCAGGGTCCGGCTATACGCGTTTTGAGGATCTTGCTGTTACGCGCTGGCGCTCAGACGGGACGCTCGACAATACGGGCCAGTTCTGCTACGTGAAGGACGTTAGGCATTCACGAACCTGGTCGGTTACGCACCAGCCCTCCTGCGCTAACGCGGACTGGTATCGCGCACTCCTCGCTACTGATCGCGTGACCGTTCATCGCGCCGACGGCGACATAGATACACGTACTGAGATAGCGGTTGTCCCGGCTGACAACGCTGAAGTGCGCCTTGTGACAGTAACCAACAATGGCGATGAGGTACGTGAGATCGAACTGACCAGTTACGGGGAATTGGTGATGGCCCCACCGCCGGCTGATCGCGCGCATCCCGCGTTCTCCAACCTGTTTGTTGAGACCGAATGGCACGAGTGGTGCACCGCCATCACCGCGTCGAGGCGACCACGCGCCAAAGGTGAGCGGGAATTCTGGTGCGTACACGTGGTGGATGCGGGCAAGGAGCGTGTAGGCAAGGTAAGTTGTGAGACCAGCAGGGCCAGGTTTATTGGCCGGGGTCGAACTACGCGCGACCCGATCGTTCTGGAAAAGGATGGCGAGCTTTCGGGGACCACTGGTGCTGTGCGCGATCCGGTGTTTGCACTCAGAACACGCGTCAGGCTCGACCGAGGCCAGTCGGCGTCCATTGCTTTTACCACTCTCGTGGCTGACTCACGAGAGAAGGCCTTTGAACTCGCAGACCGTTACCACGAACCACACGCGGCGCAGCGAGCCCTGGATCTGGCGTGGACTACTGCGCGCATCGAGTTACAGGAACTCGACATATCACCTGCAGAAGCGGCCGTATTTCAGGACCTGGCGGGTTTTCTCTTTTATCCAAGTCCAGTTCTAAGAGCACCACGCGAGAGACTGCTTAGAAATCGCGGGTCACAAAGCGACCTGTGGGCGCAGGGGATTTCTGGCGACTGGCCCGTTGTCCTTGCCTCAATCGACGCTGGCGCGGGGCTCCCAACACTCATTGAACTGCTACGCGCTCACCGCTATTGGAGACGTCGCGGGGTGACAGCCGATCTGGTTGTGGTTGTGGCTGACGCGCACAGCTACCACCAGGACCTGAAGGACCGTATTACTGAGCTGCTGCTTTCAATGACTGGAGGCGGCTTTGCAGAAGAACCGGGAGGGGTCTTTGTGCGGCGCCTCGAACAGCTGAGCGCTGTCGAGCTGGACATGGTCAACTCGGTGGCTCGTATCGTGGTGCCTTGCGATGGAAGGTCGCTTGCGCGCTATCTCGCCGAAGTTCGCAGTCCCGAAGGTGTAGACATCGATCCATCGGATGAGGAAGACCTGGTCATTCCTCGTATGGCCGAGCGTAGTACCCCACCGACAGCGTCCATGGTGCATCGGCTGCGGGCGCACGCGGCCAGCGTCATTGGGTTGACGCACGAGTCCGAAGAAGGCGAACCCGTCGACCGGGACGACGTGTCGCTAAGCGCAGAGCGGCTTGCACTCGACAATGGCTATGGTGGTCTGACCGAGGACGGAGACTACAGAGTGCACGTACACGGCGATTTCGTGCCGCCGGCCCCGTGGTCCAACATCATTGCCAACCCCGAAGGCGGCTGCATAACGACAGAACGTGGTATGGGGATGACGTGGGCCGGCAGCAGCTATTTTTACCGGCTCACTCCGTGGCGAAATGATCCAGTGAGTGACGAGCCATCTGACGTGATCTACATAAAGGATGATGACAGTGGCGAGTTCTGGAGTGCCACGCCGGCTCCTGTTCGGCGCGATGCGCCCTACACGGTGGAACACCGCCCGGGCACGACCACATACGTGCACGATCATGACGGTCTGACATCCAGGCTGGTGGTTGGGATGCCGCGAGAGCACGCCGTTCGTGTTTCGATATTGAAACTGACAAATAACCAACAACGTACCAGGCGGCTCACACTCACTGGATACACCGAGTTTTCCCTGGGTCAGTTGCGCGAGCATACACAGCATCATATTCAGACGGGATTCGACAATGAGCGTGGTGCAGTTCTGGCAGTCAATCGCTTCTTTCCGGAGTACCGCAACTGGATCGCATTTAGCGCAGTCAATCGTCGCCCAACGTCCTTTACCTGCGACAGACGAGAGTTCGTCGGACGGAATGGTTCTCTATCCGAACCGGCCGCGCTCAAGGCAAATAGACTCAGCGGAAATGCCGGGGCAGGAATGGATCCATGTGCCGCCCTGCAATGCGTAGTTGAACTCAAGCCGGGGGCGTCGCTCGACGTGGTGTTTACGCTGGGGGCTGCCCCCGATGAGAACGGCGCCAACCGGCTCATCGAAGAGTTCAGCGATACACAGCGTGCTTACGTGGGTTTCGGTGAGCGGCGCGCCGCGCTTCGACGAAGAAGGGCGCTTTCTCGGC
>CAZYTS010000155.1:4784-9266 GCA_964649855.1 uncultured Gemmatimonadaceae bacterium | reverse complement strand
CCAGCAGGCGATCATAGAGGTTTTCATACCTCATAGCCATGGAACGCATCGAGTGATCACGTTCCGCAATGGCACGCGCGTTCGCTCCCAATTGGCTGCGTAGGGAGTCATCTGCAAGCAACCGGAGAATCGCTTCTGCAAAGTCACGAGCGGTGTTGGCAATGAGCACATCACGGCCCGGTCTGATTGCGATTCCTTCCATAGCCAGGCTGGTTGCCACAACCGGCTTTGCCGCGGCCATCGCTTCGAGCACTTTGACGCGCATACCACCACCAGATCGCAGTGGGGCCACAAGTACCGTTGCACTCTGCATGTAGGGATTGACGTCAGGAACCATACCAGTAGTGGTTACGCCGTCGCTCCTGGCAAACTGTGGAACTGCTCCGGGACCCACAACGTACAGTTTTGCCTCCGGCAAACGTTGCCGGACCAGCGGAAGAATATCTCGGACCAGCCACTCTACTGCGTCGAGGTTCGGCGGGTGTACCAGGTTACCGACAAACAGAATGGAGTAAGACCCCATACCTGTTGTCGAGCTCGGTTGAGCCTCCGGCATCTCTACGCCTAACGGGATAATCTGGACGTTTGCCTCAGGGTACAAATCGGCTAGAATTGCAGCGTCTCGTGGCGTAAAAACAACAGCGGCTCGGAGCCGGCTGAGTAGCTCTGCTTCATAACCTTGCCATCTGCTGAACTCTGCGCGCCAAAAGGGTCGAGTCCATCGCGATCTATTGATCCACTGGTCAGCAAAAGTCACCCCAGGCTCGTGAAAGGTCACAACACTTGCCGGAGCTCGATCGCTACCCCAATCGATGTACTGACCCATAGCGCTGAACTCTCCCTGAACCACGTGTGGACGCCATTTGTCCACGATCGCGCCGACTTCAGCAGCAAAGTGTGGGTTGTGCCGGCCGGCTACCCAGAGAGGGTCTCCGGAGATGAACTTGCGGATCGTCCCTAGTGAGCGGCCAAATGGACGGATAGAGGATCCAAGTGAGCCCGGCCGCCGTCCTTCCACTGCAAACTCGCAAAGGTCCGTGATGCTCCTGCCCAGTGGCGCTTCATCGACTCCTCTGAGAAACGCGAGGCCAACGCGGTTCTCTTGCGCAAGAGACTTAATGAGGGCTGCAGTCGAGCGCGCGCCCCCATGTGATCCGTTCTCATCGGGAGCAAAGGGGGTAAGCATGAGTAGGCGTCGCTTGCGCTCGCCGGAAGCTCGTAAATCCATGAAACTCTAGTTACTAAAAGCTCAGAAAGGGCATTCAGGGATGACCTACGCCCACCCTTTCCCGTTGGCCCGTGACCCCACGACTGTGGCTGCCGAGTCCGGAGCCAATCCGGCCAACCACGCCCGCCTCTGCTCCTTAAGGCGCTCACGTGCTTCAGCATCGCGAGTGACGGAAAGCAAAGCCGAGTCGCGCAGCAGAAGCGCAGCGCGTTTGGTACGAAGCAATGCGATCCAGAAAGCAAGGCGCGCACCCGAGTAGTGCTGGCGGTGAAACTTGAGCGTGCTTTCGAAGTGAGAGATCAACATCGTACTTCTATACTGCGAGGTGCTCGCGCCTCCGACGTGGCTCACTTGAGCGGCAGGCGCAATAAAGACTCCCCATCCCAGGCCCGCCATACGATGACAGAGCTCGACCTCTTCGAAGTACATGAAGTAGTTCTCGTCAAAGCCGCCAACCCGCAGCATAGCCTCTCGACGCAACATCATTGCACACCCGGTAACCCAGGGCACTGCACTCGTCTTGTCGTGCTGTTTAAAGGTTACCGACCTATTGGCAAAACCGGGAATGTGCTTGGTCAACGTGGCCAGCGGCTGGTTTTCGAGAAGCCACCCCATCGTACCGGGAAACGGAAAACACGACGGCTCGGGTTCGCCACCCCTGTCGAGGATCGCCGGCGAAATGATCCCCGCATGCGGAAGTTTGCCGGCCTCATCGGCCAGCGCCGCCAGACAACCAGGCTTGAGTTCGGTATCCGCGTTAAGCAGAAGGACCCACGGGGCGTCGGCAAGTCTCACAGCCTGGTTTGCCGCAGAACCATAGCCGTTGTTTGAATCGTTGGCGACGAGCTGCACCTGTGGAAATCTGTTCCGTACCATCTCAGCAGACCCGTCTGTCGAAGCGTTGTCTACGACGATGATGCTGGTCGCACCATCATTGATGGCAGAAGAAAGGCAGCGTCCGAGTAACTCACACGTATTATGACTTACAATGGCAACCGACAAGTCTGCCTTCTCTGTTGAGGCAACAGACCCAACGGATGTTGGTGTGAGCGTCGCGTGTGAATGCGTAGTCATGCAGTTACAACCGATACACGCAGCGAGAGAGAATGCTCCTCCGTAATTGGGCGCAATAGTGCCATTGTGCATGCCCGGCGCGCAGTGCTGTAGTTCACGCTTTCGCCATCGAATAGCTGCTTAGGCACTCCTCCAACTGCTCACGCCACGATGGAAGGCGAATCCCCAACGATTGCCACAGCTTTGAACTGTCGAGCACAGAGCGAGCTGGGCGCTTTGCTATTGTAGGGTACGCTGACGACGGGATCGGTGAAACCACCACATCACCCTCGCGCTGCAGGTCGGCTCCCTGCACGATTGCACATGCCAGGTCGTACCATGTAGTGTGGTCGGCCGATGCCATATGGAAGAGCCCGGAATAGTCAAACTCTCTTATGTCGGACTCACCTGACGCGTACTCTGCAAAAAGACTCGCTGTTGAGCGCGCAACCGAGCGCGCCCATGTGGGACAGCCAAACTGATCTGCCACCACTCTGAGCTCGCTCTGAGTCTCGGCCAGACGGCAGATGGTGGTGAGAAAATTCTTTCCGCTGAGGCCGTATAGCCAACTGATCCTGAACACCAATGCCCTGCCGCCGGCGGCGAGTACTGCGTGCTCGCCAACAAGCTTGCTTTGCCCGTAAACGTTGATGGGTGCGGCTATGTCTGTTTCACTGTATGACCCGCTCGTGTCGCCGGAAAACACGTAGTCGGTGGAAAAGTGAATCAGCACTGAACCCTCGCGCGCGGCACACTCCGCGACCACCCCCGGAGCTTCTCCATTGACGCGCGTCGCCTCCGCTCCTTCACGCTCCGCGCCATCCACATTTGTATAGGCCGCTGCATTCAGTATTACATCGGGTCTGGTCTCATGAAGGATCCGCCTGACGGCTGGGAAATCAGTGATATCCAGTGCCGCCCGATCCAGCGCGATAACGTCTCCCATGTTCTCAATGCTACGCACAAGTTCGCCGCCGAGCTGCCCCGCCGAGCCAACTACAACGAATCGGAGTCTTTGATTCATCGTGTTTTTGGATCGTACGTTGGTAGTGAGTTCGGGGAGATGTCCCGCAGAAGCGGCGCGCAGGCATCACGATGAGAGAGAACCGGCGCCGAAACAGGCCACCTTATACCGATCAGCGGATCGTCCCACCGCACGATGAGTTCCTGATCAGGTGCATAATAGTCGGTGCACCGATACGAAAAGCTGACTTCACTGAGCGCAACAAAGCCGTGCGCAAATCCGGGCGGGATCCATAGCTGCCATCCCAGAACCTCGTCGAGCTCTACACCAACCCAGGAGCCGAAGGTAGGTGACCCGGTTCGCACGTCCACAGCAACGTCAAACGCGCGACCGCGACTTACCGAAACGAGCTTTCCCTGAGCCTTTGGATGCTGGAGGTGCAGCCCCCTTAAAACGCCTTCGTTGGAGTGTGAGAGGTTCTCCTGGACAAACGGTCCGATGCCGATGCTCCCGTATGCGTCGGCGCGCCACGTTTCAAGGAAGCGGCCGCGCAGGTCACTGTAGACTCGCGGCTTTACCAGCAACACATCCGGCAGCGACAGTGGTTCGACATTCATGGTCCAGTGCGCTCGCGGGCCAGACTATTGAGATAGACGCCATACGGGTTGTTAGGCATCCTCAGGGCGAGCGCCCTCAACTGTGCAACGTCAATCCAGCCCTGGCGGAAAGCAACCTCCTCAGGACACGCGATCTTGAGACCCTGGCGCTTTTCTATAGTCGCTACAAAACTGGCCGCGTCGAGCATAGTGTCGTGCGTGCCGGTGTCGAGCCATGCCGTGCCGCGACCCAGAATGCTCACGCGCAAAGATCCGCGTCGCAGGTATTCGCGGTTGACGTCTGTAATCTCAAACTCACCACGCGCCGATGGCTCGAGCTTAGATGCAATCTCTATGACCGAGTTGTCATAGAAATAGAGTCCGGTTACCGCATAGTCCGAACGTGGTTGGTCTGGTTTCTCTTCTATGCTCAGAGCGCGGCCGTCAGGGCCGAGTTCAACTACTCCATAACGCGAGGGATCACTCACCCGGTAGCCAAAAACCGTTGCGCCCGAGGCGTGACCCGCAGCCTCTCTGAGCATTGGTGTAAGCGTTGCCCCGTAGAAGATGTTGTCACCAAGCACGAGGCAGCAGTTGTCATCCCCAATGAAATCGGCTCCTAGAACGAACGCCTGGGCCAA
>CAZYTS010000155.1:0-4774 GCA_964649855.1 uncultured Gemmatimonadaceae bacterium | reverse complement strand
ACCCGTTAGGCTTTTCCTGTTCGGCATACCGGAACCTGAGACCCCAGTCTGAGCCGTCTCCCAGAAGCGCTTCAAATCTTGGCAGATCCAACGGAGTCGAGATGATCAGTATCTCGCGTATTCCTGCAAGCATAAGCACAGAAAGCGGATAGTAGATCATCGGCTTGTCGTAAACAGGCAGAAGCTGCTTGCTGACGCCAAGCGTAATGGGCCAGAGCCGGCTCCCGGTGCCACCAGCGAGTATTATGCCCTTCATTGCGCCTGACCCAGACGCTCGCCCCTGTAGGCACCGGTCATAACCCGCTCTGTCCAATCGCGGTTATCGAGGTACCACCTGACCGTCCGTCTGATGCCCGAAGGAAATCTCTCCAGTGGTGCCCAATCCAGTTCAGTTCTTGCCCTCGACGAATCGATAGCATATCTGAAATCATGACCGGGCCGGTCGGGCACAAAAGTGATGAGCTCCTGGTAGCGTCCCGAAGTCAGTGGCCGCAAATCATCCAATGCAGCGCAGATCTCATAGACCACGTCCAGATTGCGGCGCTCTTCCCCACCACCGATCGCGTATGTTTCGCCCGGTTTGCCTTTGCTAATTGCGGCCCTCAGGGCCCGAGCATGGTCGTCTACATAAAGCCAGTCGCGAACATTCTCGCCACGCCCGTATACAGGGATAGGCTCGCCGGCCAGCGCCTTGTGGATCGTCAGCGGGATAAGTTTTTCGGGAAACTGGCAAGGACCGTAATTGTTAGAACAGTTAGTCACTATCGCCGGAAGGCCATATGTGTGATGGAAGGATCGCACGAGGTGATCGGCTCCCGCCTTGCTCGCGGAGTACGGTGAACGCGGGTTGTAGGGAGTGGTCTCGTTGAACGACCCTTCGGCGCCCAGCGACCCAAAGACTTCGTCGGTGGATACGTGCAAAAACCGAAAAGCCCCCCGTCGCTCCGGAGTGAGTTCTCGATAGTACTGGAGCGTCTGCTCCAATAGCGTGAAGGTCCCAACCAGGTTGGTTCGGACAAAGGCGGCGGGCCCGTCTATGGACCGATCGACGTGAGACTCAGCTGCCAGATGAATCACTCCGTCGGGACTCTCCCGCTCCAGGATCTCTCCCAGTGACGCGGCGTCACACACGTCCACCTGGTAAAAGACATGTCGCGAGTCGTCGAGCGCTGCTCCCAGTGAGTCCAGGTTGCCCGCGTACGTTAGGCAGTCGAGGTTGGCAACACGAACTGCTGTCTCAGCTATAAGCTGCCTGACCAAAGCCGAACCAATGAATCCTGCGCCGCCGGTCACGAGGTAGGTCGTCATTAGTCCTGAGGAAATTGCGGGGATAGGGCCGGCCTGTGGATGCGATGCACGAATCCTGCCATCAGTCCGTCCAATGGGGCCAATTGCTTAGTTTGGCCGGCGAATTCCAGCCATCTCCAGGAAATTGCGCAGAATATCAGCCCCGCCTTGCGTCATAACCGATTCTGGATGGAACTGGACCCCCCATACCGGAAGGTCGCGATGCTTGATCGCCTGAATCTCGTCAGGTTCGTCGGTCGAGCTGGCAAGAACTTCAAGTTCCAGGGGGAGCGAAGCTCGTTCGACGATAAGGGAATGGTACCGCATGACCTCAAGTGGGGATTCGAGCCCTTTAAAGAGACCCGTCGCGTTGTGGACGATTCGAGAAGTCTTGCCGTGCATGACACGACCAGCCCGAACTACTCTCCCTCCAAACGCCTCGCCTATCGACTGATGACCCAGGCAAACCCCAAGAATCGGAGTGCTCTGACCAAGCTCACGGACGACCGGTACACTGATTCCCGCTTGCGAAGGCGTGCACGGACCCGGCGAAATTACTATCGCACTCGGCGCGAGCTTCCTGACCTCATCAACCGAAATCGCATCGTTTCTGTATACGACGCTGTCGATTCCCAGTTCCCCGCAAAGTTGCACCAGGTTGTAGGTGAACGAGTCGTAGTTGTCGATTAGTAGGAGCATCTGAGCATATGGCTGAGTCAGCCGCGGGGATGGAATTGCTTGTGCACGCTTCGCAGGAATTCCCGGTTCACGTGAGTGTAGATCTGAGTGGTGCCAATGTCAGCGTGCCCGAGCATTTCCTGAACGGCTCGGAGGTCGGCCCCGCCTTCGAGCAGGTGTGTTGCGAAAGAGTGCCTTAGCGTATGCGGTGAAACGCGCTTGGTGATTCCTGCGCGCTCCACGTGTCGTCTGAGGATTGTCCATGCACCCATACGCGTCATCGGTCGGCCGCGGACATTGAGAAAGAGGACTCCCTTCCCTTCACCCTTTTCAAGTCGCGGTCGCAATTCGCGCAGGTAGATCACTACTGCATTTATTGCCTGCCGTCCGATTGGAACGAGTCGCTCTTTGCTGCCCTTGCCAAACACGCGTATCAGGTGGTCTTCGATCATGACATCCTTGACTCCCACCGTAATCCATTCGGACACTCGCAGACCCGCCGCATAAGCGAGTTCCAGCATTGCCTTGTCGCGATAATAGCAGGGGTCGTCATGCACAGGCGATGCGAGCAGCTTTTCGATCTCCCTGACGTTCAGCACATCTGGCAGATCGCGTGAGCGCCGCGGAAGTTCGAGCCTGTCGCTGGGATCCTTTGGCAAAAGCCCTTCTGCCACCATAAACCTGAAGTAGGTGTGCAGCGCGGAGATGTTGCGGCTGATCGATGGCGACGCGAGCCCGAGGTCCTTGAGAAACCACACGTACTCGCGCAGAGTCTTGAAGTCCAGTCTTCGTGGATCGCTTACTTTGCGTGTGACTCCAAAGGCTGCAAGCCGCAACACATCGCGAGCATACGCTTCGCGAGTACGCTGAGACGAACCTCGTTCCAGCGAAAGGTAGTCGTCAAAGCGTTCCAGCGCGTAAGCCAGAGCGATCTCGTCAGGAAGCGCTGTGGTGGTCATGCTTTCTACGCCGTCTTCTGATGTACCACCATAGCCCCACCGCCGCTACGATCCCGGCTGCCACTGCGCCCGTACCCAGCCCAAGTCGCTCGATGAGCTCGACCACTCTGTCCCAGTTGTTCCCAGCGCGGAAGGCCACGAGCGTAATGGCACCGTACCAAAGAGCCGATGCAGCTGCGATCGCCACCATGGCCCCGAGGAAAGGAATGCGCAAAGCTCCGGCAACTGGCGGCACGACCGCACGCACGCCAGGCACAAAGCGGCTGAGAAAAAATGCGGGCGTTCCATAGCGCTGGTGCCACATCAAAACCCGGGCGTCTGCCGTGCCCGAACGATCCAGTTTGTATCGTCGCTCCAACCTCGCCGTGCCGTAACGCCTGCCCAGACCGTACATAAGCATGACACCAGCCATGTTTCCTCCCCAAACAGCAAAAAACGAAGGCCACGGAGAGGCCCCGGTCCTCGCCGCCAGAAAACCTCCAAAGGCAACGAGCACGTCGGCGGGTATTGGCGGAAAGATGTTCTCCACCGCGGCGAGCACTGCCATAGCCGCCAGTAGCGCGCCGGGTGGAAGCGACGACAACCATGCCAGCAGCCCCTCCCCCGACATCAGCGGTTTACCGACGCAATCGCAATGCAGGCAAGCCCTTCTCCCCGTCCAATCCAGCCCATTCCTTCGTTACTCTTGCCCTTGATGCTCACGTCGCTGTCCGAGACGCCTAACGCCTCCGACAGCCGAGCTCGCATCGCGTCGCGCCAGGGACCAATCCTTGGCGATTCCGTTACGATTGTGATGTCTACGTTGATGATCCTGAAGCCGACTGCGCGCAGCCTCTCACACGAAAGCCTGAGCATTTCGATCGAGTCGCGTCCCTTGTTTAAAGGGTCGGTATCCGGAAAGAGAGCTCCTATATCGCCCAGACCGGCTGCGCCGAGTATCGCATCAGTAACGGCATGGCACACCGCGTCGCCATCCGAGTGACCGGCAAGTCTGAAGTCGGCCGGGATATCAACTCCACCCAGTCGCATCGGTCCACCCGGCGTAAAGCGATGCGAATCGTAGCCAATGCCGGAGCGCACGTGTTAAGCTGCTGCAGACGACTTGTCTGAAGGAATGATGGAGTAGTCCTGCCGGCGCCTCGCAGGAGTGAACCCAGCATCTGTGATAAGCCGCTCAAGCTCCTCCGTGGTCGTTCTGTGCGTGGTGTTAGCTGCCGAAACCACGTTCTCTTCGATCATCAGTGAGCCAAAATCGTTGCAGCCAAATCTCAGAGCAAGCTGACCGATCTTCATACCCATTGTTACCCAGCTTGACTGCAGGTTAGGAACGTTATCGAGGACAATGCGCGAAATAGCTACCGTACGCAGATACTCCACTGCGTCCGTCTTTGGCATGTGCGAGAACTCGGGCGTGTTCTCCGGCTGTAATGGCCACGTGATAAAGGCCGTAAAGCCCCCGGTTCGAGACTGCACGTCACGCACACGCTGCAAATGCTCGATGCGCTCGGCGAGTGTCTCGCCAAGGCCGTACATCATCGTAACGCTCGTCTTCATTCCCTCTTTGTGCGCTAATTCCATGATTTCGAGCCAGCGGTCAGCTCCGGCCTTTTTGGGGGCCGCGTAGTCGCGCACTCTCTGCACGAGAATCTCTCCCCCGCCCCCTGGAATCGAATCAAGCCCAGCTTTTTGCAGCTCGCGAATCACGTCTACCGCATCCATGCGAAAGACTTGTGTAAAGAAGTCCACTTCGCTCGGACTGAAGCCGTGTATATGGATCGGATGGTACTTCTTGATGTAGCGCAGAAGGTCGAGGTACCACTCGAAGGGGATGTACGGGTTGTGTCCTCCCT
>CAZYTS010000154.1:7589-9283 GCA_964649855.1 uncultured Gemmatimonadaceae bacterium | reverse complement strand
ACATCCTTCTGCACAACGGTAGGGCGATCGTCGCTGACTTTGGGATTGCATTGGCGGTGAGCGCGGCAGCAGGTGGGCGGATGACCGAGACGGGCCTAACGCTTGGGACGCCGCACTACATGTCCCCCGAGCAGGCGACGGCTGACAAGCACATAACCAACCGCTCGGACATCTACTCTCTGGGCTCGGTGTTGTACGAGTTACTCACTGGCGAGCCTCCTCACACCGGCTCGACAGCACAAGCAGTCATCAAAAAGATTGTAGCAGACGACGCGCGCCCGGTGATGGAATTGCGCCGGACGGTTCCGCCGCACGTGGCGGTAGCGGTGAACAAAGCGGTGGAGAAACTGCCAGCAGACCGTTTTGACAGTGCGAAGGCCTTTGCTGCTGCACTACAAAACCCCAACTCGGCGCCGCTACTGCCGATAGTTGGGTCGCCGCTCCATAGATACCTCATCCCCGCGCTGGCGGGGCTGTTAGTTGTGGCAGTCGCATTTGCTGCCTGGGGCTGGCTCCGTCCGACTGGTAGCAGGTCAGTGGCCAGGTACCCCACCACGTTAGGCACGCCCGGGGCTCTCGATGGAATCACCTTGCGCGTCGAGACGGCGCTCTCACCGGATGGTGCTACACTGGTCTTCCGCCAGCCGCTCACGGGGCCGGGACAACTCTACATCAAGCGGCGCGATGAAATCACTGCGCGGCCACTTGCTGGCACTGAAGGTGGTTCGGGACCGTTCTTCTCTCCCGACGGTGCGTGGGTCGGATTCTTTGCTAACCGCGAATTGCGTAGAGTGCCGATCGCGGGTGGAGCGTCCCTAAAGCTCGCGGAATCTGTCGATCCCATGTACAACAATGGAGCGTGGCTGGCGGATGGTTCCATCTACTACTACGACTCGCCTACTCACAGCCTCCTGCGCCTCCGTTCCGGAGAAGTCGCATCGCATGTAATCGCATCACCCGCGACGCTCGAAAGTCGCTTTCCGTGGTTGCCGACGGCACTCCCAGACTCACGTGGCATCCTGTTCACGGCCCATCTCACCAACTGTGTAGGGCCGGTGAGTTGCCGGCCGAGCCGTGTGTATGTGTACGACGCGCGCAAAGACACCATTCGCTCGCTTTTTGAGGATGCTGTGGGTGCCTGGTACGTTCCCACGGGACACGTACTGTACCTAACGAGTTCGGGCATTCTCATGGCTGTGCCCTGGGACAACAAGGATCTGGCTGCGACCGGCAGACCGATTCCGATAATCGATGGAATTCAGGCACCGGGATTCGTGGTCTCGGCTCAGGGCACCGCGGTCTACGTGCTGGGACAGCCGGAGTTCTCGCCGGGCCCGATGCCTAACGCTTCGCTGGTGTGGGTGGATCGACGTGGTCATGTGGAGCCTGTGGATTCCTCGTGGGAGGTGAATACGGGAGGGGCGTACACCGAGTCCGACCTCGCTGTCCAATGGGGCATCTCTCTGTCGCCGGATGGTGGGCGCATCGCCCTGACGATGCTTTCTGACCTGGGTACTGACATCTGGATCAAGCGGTTACCTAAAGGTCCGGTGTCACGGCTCACGCTCTATCCAGGAGAGGACCGAGCGCCAGCGTGGACGAGCGACGGGAACTCGATCACCTACCTTTCTGACCGACCGATACCGCCTGATACAGCGCGACTGGTGGGCCGCCTTGGTGTGTGGGAGCAGCGC
>CAZYTS010000154.1:0-7579 GCA_964649855.1 uncultured Gemmatimonadaceae bacterium | reverse complement strand
GTCCCGGCGCGCTGGTTCGCCCTGCTCGACGGACTCGGCGCGCCGACGGTACGGGTGAACCAAGGCTCCTTTGGGGAAAGGACGCGCCGAGCGACGGCTTCTTGAGTCGCGATGGCAGATGGCTGGTGCTCGGCACTCCCGGAACGCGTTCTGAGGCGGGGGCTGACATTCTCGCTGTGCGTCCCGGCGTGGACAGTGCGGTACGCCCGATCGTGGCTACAGGGTATGCAGAAGGAGCTTCGGCACTTTCGCCCGACTCTCGCTGGCTGGCATATGTGTCTAACGAGCAGGGCCAGAACGAGGTGTTTGTCCGTCCGTTTCCGGACGTTAGTGGCGGCAGGTGGCAGGTTTCGAGCGGCGGTGGAAGCGCGCCGATCTGGGCCCACAACGGGCGCGAGATCTTTTATGTGAAGGGGAAGTACATGTATGTGGTCCAGGTTCATCCGGGACCGACCTTTACTACGGAGCCGCCGCGCGTGCTTTTTGAGATTCCGTTGCTTGTGCGTGCAGGATCACCGGTGGGGGGTACTTTCGCAATCTCTCCAGACGATCAGCGTTTTCTTATGGTGCGGGACAACAGTTGGGAGGAAATGGCCGGGACGACAACCATGGTTGTGGTGGAGAACTTTTTTGAGGAACTCCGGGCAAAGCTAAAGAAGTGATGATGCAGAACGCGGTTAGTGTCGCGCTTTTGGCCGTGCTGGACTGTCCTCCCTGGGCGGTTTCAGGCGATTGGTGTCACCCTGCCAACTCAGACGCCGCGGCTCGCTCACTCCACGGAAGTGATGAAGTTGATCAGTAGTCGAGTGCGTTCGTTCCCGCCCGCCGTCACTCGACATCGTTAGGCAGTCATCAAAAAGTCAGCAACCCGTTTTGCCGTTGCCTTGGCCGATTGCGGATTCTGGCCGGTTACTAGTCGGCCATCGACGACCGCGTTCGAGACGAACGGCAGTATCGCTTTCTCATAGAGGGCGCCGCGTCGCTTCATCTCCTCTTCGGCGTTGTAGGGCATCTTCTTCGCGACCCCTGCCAAAACCTCCTCGCGCCAGGAAAAGCCGGTGACCTTGCGTCCGGCGACCAGCAACTTGCCGTCCGACAGCCGTGTGTTGAGCAGGCCGCAATAGCCGTGACAGACAGCCGATACAATTCCGCCGCGCTCGTAGATTGCGCGCGTTATGCGCTGCAACCCAGCATCATCGGGAAAATCCCACATGACAGCGTGTCCGCCGGTGAAATAGATCGCATCGAAATCTTCGGGTGTGATCTCGTCTGGCCGGGCCGTGGTCGCGAGCAAGTCGCGCAGAGTCCTGTCGGCGAGCCATGCCTTTACCGAGGCGTCTGCAAACGGCCACTTGAGAGCGCGGGGTTCCAGTGGAGAGACGCCACCTTTCGGACTGACGATGCGCTGTTCGTGCCCTGCCGTGGCAAAGATGTGCCAGGCATGGATCAGCTCAGAGAGCCACAGGCCGGTCGGATCGGACGGATCGGCATAATGGGCGACGTTGCTAACGACATGAAGTATGCGCTTAGCCATGCTGAACTATCCTCCTTTTGCTAGAGATCAAGCACCAAGCGCAGGCCACTGTCCACCTGGCGCAGAGTCTTGGTGTCCAGCGCTCCAGCCGGCTCCAGCAGAAAATCCCGGTCAACGGTTATAACTTGTGAGACATTCGCCACAGAGTCTTTGGAGAGGCCGGAAACGCGCGCAGAGACCAGCACGTTGCCTGGTGCCTCTACGAGACGCAAGTTTGACGTTAGCACGATAGCCACTACAGTCGGAATGCGGCTACGGTTGAAGGCATCAGCCTGAACGATCAAGAGCGGTCGCCGAAAACCCGGTTCCGAGCCACGAGGCTCAGCGAGATCCGCCCACCAGATGCTGCCTCGTTCAACTACCACTGGTCGCTGTCGATGGAGCGTTTTTGGGCGCGGCGGATTGCTGGATCCAGGGCAGTGGACTCAGTGCCGTAAACTGCGTTCAGACGATCAGTGATCTTGCGAGTCTGATGTTTTGCGAGGTACTCCGTAAGCGCCGTGGCAAAGAGTTGGCTTCGGGACACACCCAAACGTTCGGCGAGTGCGTCAGCGGAGCGAAAGAGTTCGTCGGGGAGGGAGATGGCGGTCTTCATACCCCAGTATAACCCAGGTATAACGGACATTGAAGCGAACGCTGCCTTCGATCAGACGTGTATCCGATCGGCGGCCCCCCTTGCGTGCCGCGGGCGCCAGCGTTAGATACTGAACCATATGGTTCAGTATTATCAAACCCACCTGAACGATTCGTTCGCTGCGCTCTCTGACGCCACGCGACGTGGCATTCTGGAGCGGCTCGGGCAGGGGGACGCTTCAATAACAGAACTTGCCGGGAGCTTCCAAATGACCCTAACCGGCATGAAGAAGCACATTGGTGTGTTGGAGCGGACGGGGCTCGTCACCACGGAAAAGGTCGGACGCGTGCGCACCTGCAAGCTCGGCCCACGCCGGTTGGAGGAGGAGGCGGCGTGGATCGAGAACTACCGCCAGCTCTGGCAAGCTCGCTTCGACGAGTTGGACAAGCTACTTGACGAACTGCAGCAGACGGAAAAAGTCCAGGAACGCCTAAAGTCAAAGTGAATCAAGCCTTATGAAAAACTCCACGACGATGGAACGAAAATCCGAGCGTGAGCTCGTCATTACGCGCACCTTCAATGCTCCCGCGCGAATTGTATTCGAGGCCTGGACACAGCCAGAGTTGCTCATGCGCTGGTGGATGCCCAAGTCGCTTGGGATAACGTTCCTCTCCTGCGAGATCGATGCTCGTACAGGAGGTACGTATCGTTTTGTGTTTAGTCACCCTGATTTCGAACAGCCTATGGCGTTCTTTGGGAGGTATGTCGAGGTAACGCCCCACTCACGCATCGTCTGGACAAATGAGGAAAGCGGCGAAGGTGCCATTTCCACTCTGACCTTTGAAGAGAGCGAGGGCAAGACGCACCTGGTCCTCCACGAACTCTATCCCTCAAAACAGGCTTTGGAGGACTCTCTCGCAACGGGAAGCCCGAATGCGGCAGGGGAACAGTTCGATGCGTTAGACGAGGTTCTCGCCACGCTGGTGAGTTCCTGAGAAACGTTCCTCAGAGACCGAACCCTGGAGCCACATCCAAATGCGAATAACACCTCTCCTCCTG
The DNA here is from genome assembly GCA_964649855.1 of uncultured Gemmatimonadaceae bacterium. Classification (GTDB taxonomy): domain Bacteria; phylum Gemmatimonadota; class Gemmatimonadetes; order Gemmatimonadales; family Gemmatimonadaceae; genus CAZYTS01. Next base: position 4,412 of record CAZYTS010000154.1, on the reverse strand, counting down.
ATGACAATGGCGATAACAGACTTGTCGGCGCAGCAGAGTCCAACAACGGGATATGCGCCAGTCAACGGACTCAAGATGTACTACGAAGTCCACGGTAGCGGCGAGCCCGTGGTGTTGCTTCACGGTGCGTTCATGAACATCACCAACAACTGGGTCGGATGGATAGAGGAGCTTTCCAAAACCCGGAAAGTCATTGCCCTCGAAGTGCAGGCTCACGGGCGGACGGCGGATATTCCACGGGACCTAAACAGCGATAATCACGCAGATGATGTCGCGGCGCTTCTCAAGTATCTCAAGATCCCTCAAGCAGATATTATCGGATACAGCATGGGCGGCGAGATAGCAATGCGAGTTGCCGTTCGGCATCCGGACCAGGTGCGAAAGGTGGTTGTCATTTCGTCTACGTTCCGCCGAGACGGCGTGACTCAGGAAGGGATCGACGCTTTGAAGAATCTTACGCCGGAACTCTTTAAGGGCTCTCCAATTGAGGTCGAGTACAAACGACTGAGCCCGACTCCGGATAAGTTCTCGGAGTTTATCGAGCGCATGGTTGCCGCCGATTCCAAAAGGAATGACCTAAGCGCCGATCAGCTTCGCTCGACCACCGCACCGATGTTCTTCATCCATGGTGATGCTGATGGCATTCGGCTCGAGCATGTAGCGGAGATGTTTCGCTTGAAGGGTGGCGGCACTCATGGTGACTTAGGGCCACGCTCGGCGTCGCGATTGGCAGTTATACCCAATGCCACGCATGTGACGTTGATGGAGCGCGCGTCGATCATCGTTCCGATGGTGAACGATTTTCTGGACGCGAAGCCTTAGCGCTGAGGAGGCCGCGGCACCAGCAGACAGACGAGTGCCTCGCGAGTGGGCCATCACTCGTCGACTGATGTACCTAACTTCGCTCCACCAGTTAAGCTGTCAGCAGCAAACAGCCGCTATACGGCGGCCTCCCGAACCGGTCGCCACGTTAGCGCCAAGCGGCGCCTCGACGCCGCGCAGTCGCGTAAGTACAGATTGATAAGAGTCTGGTACGGCAGCTCGGTCTCTTGGGCAAGAGCCTTGAAGTACTCGACAGTGGAGTCGTCCAGGCGGATCGTAACTGAGCGTTTCAGGCGCTTCGCGTATGGGTTCTTCTTCGCCTTGGAAAAATCGTAGTGCTTCTTCATTCGGGCCTCTGGAATACGTAGTCGTCGCGCTCGCCGCGGTTTGCCCTCCGCGCCGAGATGATGCGGATGATTGTTAGTCTTCAATCTTGCGGCAACAGCTGCGGGTTCCATACAACTTCCCATAGATGCCGATCGGGGTCCAGGAAGTAGCCAGCGTAGCCTCCCCAGAAAGTATCGTGCGCCGGCTTAACGATGGTGCCGCCAGCCGCACCAGCCTGGTTCATCACCGCATCGACCTCTTCTTTCGAAGAAACGTTGTGTCCGATCGTTACTTCGGTTGGCGAGGGGGCAGTGACGTCCAGGCCGCTATCGTGAGCGATGCTTTTGCGCGGCCACAGTGCGAGTTGCAAACCTGTCTGCAACGGGAAGAATGCGACTGCACCGAATTCAAACTCTCCGCCTACAATGCCGTCAGTAGATAGACCAAGCCCGTCGCGATAGAACCGGATTGCTCGATCAAGGTCATCGACGCCGATTGTCAGCACACTGACGCGAGGTTTCATGAGACGCTCAAATGCTGATGGTTAACGTGGACAGCTTGGTTTGTCACGTCAAGGAGCTCTATGCGCGGGTGCGGTCGTCGACGCCGCGGCGACTGGGTAGGCTTTAGTTTGGCCTCGCCGGTCAGTACTAAAGGGCGGTAATGAGGTCCAACTAACGAACTGCAGCTATTTGCTCCACGGCGGTGTCACTCCAACGGAGCGGGCGTACGCGATGAGCTGACCCAGATGCTCGTGCTGATCACCGGAAACGAGGAGTACCACGCGTGGAAACCCCATCTTCGCCGGTAGGGAGTCCGGCACCAATTTCGCTGGGTCGACTCGGTCGAGCACCGCACGGCAATAGGACCAAGATTGGCGAAGCTCTGCCAAGACCGCGTCCTTCTCTGCTATGAGTTCCAAGGCGCGCATCTTCTCGCCCGGCGCTCCAAAGTCAGGTGGCGGTGGCTCGGCAATCGACCGCGGACAGAGGAAATACCATTCGCCGGCTATGTGCATCAGGACCTGAGCCACGGAGCGCACGTCGGTCGAAGGGCGCCACGAGTATTTCTCTGACGGGATTGCTTCTGCGAGCGCCACGACCTTGTCGTGCAACGCCGTTAGATCTCCGGCGAACTGCTGTTCGAGTGGCGCCGTGATCGGGACACGCGCGCCGGATTCTTGGCCGCGCGCAGTACACGGACCGGCAACCAAGGAAAGCGCGATGATCGTAAGCCGGTGGCGACGCATGGAAACTCTCCGAGGTTTGGGTACTACTCGATGGAGAGAAGCGTACCGCAATACGGCGCGGGAGTTCCCCAAGGTGCTGGCAAGACAACTTACCGAGCTTGCGGGTTGGCCTGAGGATAAGCATCGATTGCCGGGCTTCTGTCTAACGATCAGTTTCCATGTTGCCGTTCAAGACTAGTGCGGCCGCCCGCCGCCGCTAACCCAGTACTGCCAGCAACAGCTGCAGCGTTAGCCCGCCTTCGCGAGCACCCGCACCTCGTCCTTGAGCCTAGACCCCAAACGGTCGCGCTCCACCTCGAGGTCATGTCGGGCCTGCAGATTGAGCCAGAACTGTTCCGATGTGCCGAAGTAACGCGCCAGCCTCAACGCCGTATCGGCTGAGATAGCCCGCTTCCCGTGTACAATCTCGTTGATGCGCCGCGGTGGCACACTGAGATCGTGCGCCAGGCGATACTGACTCAGGCCCAGCGGTTCGAGATAGTCCGCGAGCAGGACCTCGCCGGGATGGATAGGGAGAAGCTTCTTGGCCATGGGTGCTCCTAGTGGTAGTCGACGATCTCGACATCGTATGCATCGCTGCCTTCCCAGCGAAAGCAGATGCGCCATTTATCGTTGACGCGAATGCTGTGTTGACCCGCGCGGTCGCCGCGTAGCTTCTCGAGCCGGTTGCCAGGCGGCAGCCGCAGATCGTCGAGCTGCACGGCGGCGTCGACGTGCCCAAGCTTTCGCAGCATGACACGGCGGAGGTCCGCGGGAAACCGGCGGACCGGCTCTCGCGCGAAAAGCCGCGCGGTGTCGCGATCAGCGAATCCCTTGATCACAGCGGATAATAACGCCGCGCGTTACTATCCGCAAGAGGCGCGTGCGGAGCCGTGCGCCCACCCGAAGCTCGTTCTACAGCTTCAGGTCCAACGGTCTCGAACAGCGACTCTCGAGTCAAAAACGTCCCAGCAATTCCCTGAACTGTCCGGCTATCGCAGCCGGACCTCAAAGGTGCGCAAACGATTGGCCGTCACTCGCTTGCCGATACCTGACTTCACACCTGCGGCCGCGATCGCCCGCTGAACCGTCGACGCGGGCGGGCGGATACCTCGATGCTCGAAGTTCACCGTCCCACACCCCGCGCGCAGCGAGAAATAGTCACCGCCAGCGCCAGTCCGCAGCACCTCCGGATACATCCGAGCAGGTCCACGACTAGCCCACGGGATTCGTTGAGCCTTGCATACGTATATACAGGGGCACCCTCCCGCTTAACTCGCTACCACCCCCTGGAGACGTGAATGCAGAAGACGAGATTTGCACTCGGCTTGATCCTCATGTTCGCGCTGGCAGACGATGCTCAAGCTCAGCGCATAGGCGGTCTGATCAAAAAGACCGTTGACAAGGCAACAAAACCCAAGGAAGCCACGCCGCCAACCAAAGAAGCTGCGCCGGAACCCTCCCTCTTTTCCTTTGAGCCTAACGCGGATGCCATGGCATCCTTCAAGCGCGGCCTCGACATCGAAATCAACGCGCGCAACGAGTATCGCAGTGAGCTGGCAAAACTCAAGACCGAAGAACAGTACAAAGCATGCGAACAGAGCATGATGATGAGTGCGGAAGGGCTCAAGGTGACTCAGGAAATAGTGGCGCGGATGGAGAAAGCCAAAACGCCCGAAGACTACCAAAAGATGTCTGAATGGCAGACCGAGGCGTATAACACGCTTGCCATGAAGCAGTGCGGTGCAGATCCACGAAAGCTCGACGGACAGAGGAGAACGATCTTTGATAACGCCAGCAAGGCGGCGGCCAAAGAGGCAGGAAAGGGATGGAAAGGCGCGGCGCCCCTGAACGACGAAACCATTCTCCGCGATTACCGCATACTCAAGGAACTCGCCGCAAAGTTCTGCTCACTCCCGGCCGATCTGCGACAGGACGCCCAGGAGAACGGCATCAGAGTCCCCGGCAGCGGCAGTAACGTCTTCTGGGTCTTTCCCGCGGGCTTCACCCAATGGGTAGGCCCTGAATGCGATGA
>CAZYTS010000153.1:0-9350 GCA_964649855.1 uncultured Gemmatimonadaceae bacterium | reverse complement strand
CACATACAACGCAGCCCCCTGCAAAAGCGCACACAATCGCTGCCCCTGCGAAGGCACACACGACCGCTGCCCCTGCGAAAGCAGGGGCCCAGTGTCCTTTTACTCTTTAAGACTTAACCGACGCTGGGCCCCGGCTCGCGCACGCTGCGCGTGCTTGGCCGGGGAGGCACACATACAACGCAGCCCCCTGCAAAAGCGCACACAATCGCGAACCCTGCAAAAGCGCACACAATCGCGAACCCTGCAAAAGCGCACATAGTCGCGGCCCCTGCGAAGGCGCACACAGTGCTGCCCCTGCGAAAGCGCACATAATCGCTGCCCCTGCGAAGGCAGGGGCCCAGTGTCCTTTTGCTCTTTAGGACTTAGACGCCGCTGGAACCGAGTAGACTACGGACCCTGCTCCAAGTACTCGGCGCTATATCGCTCTATGCACTCGGCGATCACCTGCATTGCAACGTCGCTCTTCTGCCATCCCACCATCGTCATGCGCTTGCCTTCCAGATCCTTGTATATCTGGAAGAAGTGCTCTACTTCGGACAGGTAGTGCTGCGGCATGTCAGCAATGTCAAACCACTCTCCGTGCAGCGGATCAGCCGATGGCACCGCCAGGATCTTGTCGTCGGGTTCACCGCGGTCGAGCATCTTTAGAACTCCAACCGGTCGCGCAGTAATCTGGCACCCCGTAAAGGTCGGTTCGTCTATCCGCACGATTATGTCCAGTGGATCGCCATCTTCGTGCAGCGTCCTGGGTATGAATCCGTAGTCACCAGGATAGTGTACCGCCGAGTATAGAACACGATCGAGCCTGAACAGCCCGGAATCCTTGTCGAGTTCGTATTTGTTGCGGCTCCCGCGCGGGATCTCGATGATGGCCGTGACTTCCTCAGGCGCATGAGGACCGGGTGAGAGATCCCGCCATGGATGAATCATGATGCACTTACTCGTTATGCGGTTGACTTGCTGCCGACGCGTTCAGTGGCTCCAAAGATAACGTCTGCACGCTCGCGCCCCGGCAAACAAAACAAAGAAAAGCGCCGACGACCACTTGGTGGACGCCGGCGCTTTGAGGGGAGGGGTTCGACTAGTGCCTTGAGCCTGGATTCGTCTTACGCGAACTCAAAGAGGGGTTCGAGCTTCGTGATGGAGAGGAGCGTTCGTATCGACTGCTGCGGTGAAACGAGCTGCGTTGTAAGCCCGCGTTCTCGGGCTCGCTTCTGTACGAGTACAAGGGTGCCAAGTCCGCTGGCATCCACAGATTCCGTGCCCGACATGTCGATCCTGAGCTTTGCACTACCAGCCGCTGCTGCATGCTCCAGCGACTCAAGCGCCGCCGCTCGGAAATCGACTCGCGTTTCCACCACCAGCCGCACGGGCGCCTCAAGACGCGATTCGCGGGTTTGCATCGTTGTCGTCATTAGCTTCTCCGCTCAGAAGGCGGCAAAGCGCCACCTTTCTTGTCACGCGCCTCTGTAGCGAACCCCGTGCCAACTCCGGCCGTATCCGGAAACGCTTGTAATACAACCACTTACATAATGACCTTCACGGCTGAGCTGGCTACCTTTTTCGTGCATTCTGCGCCGATGAGTGCGTTGAGCGAGGGAGGCCCAGACACTTCAACATCTCCATCTTCGTGAGGCTGACAGCGATCCCCTGACGAAAGGGGTGGCGGGTCGACTCGGCGTCGCAGCTTCGAGGCGTCGCCTCGGGGTCAACCCCTCACGTTGCAGTTCCTGCGACGCTCAAGCACTATGAGCCGACTACTACTGCCCACCGGGTCATGTCCGATATCGACGTCCTGCTCCAGGAACACCGCCGCTTTCCCCCCTCCCCCGACTTCACCGACAATGCTCGAATAAAGGACTGGAAGTCACACGAGCAGGCTGCGGCCGACCCGGAAGGTTACTGGGCCGGACGGGCCTCAGAACTGGAGTGGTTCAAGCCATGGACCAGAGTCCTGGAATGGAACCCACCGCGCGCCAAGTGGTTCGTCGGCGGCAAGCTCAACGCAGCCTACAACTGCCTCGACAGGCACGTCGCCACTGCGCGCCGCAACAAAGCCGCGCTCATCTTCGAAGGGGAGCCAGGCGACAGGAGAACTCTCACCTACTGGGACCTCTACGTCGAAGTCTGCAAGTTCGCTAACGTCCTCAAATCGCTGGGCGTCGGTAAAGGGGATCGCGTTGGCATCTACCTGCCCATGATCCCCGAAGTGGTGATTGCCATGCTGGCGTGCGCCCGCATTGGCGCCATCCACTCAGTTGTCTTTGGCGGCTTTTCTCCGGAATCGCTGCGCGACCGCATGAACGACGCTCAAGCCAAGGTGGTCATCACCGCAGACGCGGGCTACCGACGCGGCCAGATCGTTCCACTCAAGCGCAACACCGATCGCGCCCTCGAAGAAGCGCCCAGCGTCAAACACGTCGTCGTGGTACAGCGCCGCCCAGGTGCAACCGGTGATGAATCGTTTGCGGAAATGCGCGATGGTCGCGACCAGTGGTGGCACCGCCTCATGAGCCGCGCTTCTGCCGACTGCCCCGCCGAAGAGATGGACGCCGAGGACGTGCTCTACATCCTCTACACCTCGGGAACGACGGGCAAACCTAAGGGCATTGTGCATACGACTGGCGGCTACATGGCCGCATGTGCCGCAACAACGCGCGACGTCTTTGATTTGCGCGAAGAAGATGTGTTCTGGTGCACCGCAGACGTGGGTTGGGTTACCGGACACTCTTACCTCGTGTACGGCCCGCTTGCCAATGGAACCACCTGCGTGATGTACGAGGGAGCACCGGACTGGCCCGACAAGGATCGCTTCTGGCAGATCTGTGCGCGCCACGGCGTCACGGTCTTCTACACGGCGCCAACTGCAATTCGTGCCTTCATGAAGTGGGGCAAAGAGTTCCCTGCCCGACACGACCTCTCTCGCCTTCGCCTTTTAGGTAGTGTCGGAGAACCAATCAACCCCGAAGCCTGGATCTGGTACCACGAGAACATCGGCGCCGCTCGCTGTCCCATTGTCGATACCTGGTGGCAGACCGAAACTGGAGCAATAGTCATCTCACCACTCCCCGGAGTCACTGAAACCAAACCGGGCTCTGCAACAAAGCCGCTCCCCGGCTTTTCGGTGGACTTGCTCGACTCCAACGCCAATAGCATTCCCGTGGGCGGCGGACTACTCGCCATCACCAAGCCCTGGCCGTCAATGCTCAGAACCATATGGGGCGACGACCAGCGCTACGTTGATACCTACTTCTCCAAATGGCCCGGCCGGAGCGACCTCTACTTTCCCGGTGACGGCGCCAAAAGGGATGACGACGGTTACTTCTGGATACTCGGCCGAGTCGATGACGTACTCAACGTGGCCGGACACCGAATCGGTACAATGGAAGTCGAGAGCGCGCTTGTGGAGCATCATTCGGTGGCTGAAGCCGCCGTCGTAGGAAAGACACACGATCTGAAAGGCCAGGCAATTGCTGCTTTCGTGACACTGAGAACCGGGTTTCAGCCGTCCTTGGAATTGCGAGACGACCTTAAAGCATTCGTATCCGACAAAATCGGCGCCATCGCGCGCCCGGATGACATACTTTTCGCTGCAGATCTCCCCAAGACGCGGTCGGGCAAAATCATGCGACGTCTCCTGCGCGATATTGCCGAGGGACGAGCGTTAGGCGATACAACGACGCTGGCAGACCCCAACGTCGTGTCGGCTCTCAAGGAGCAGTACGAAGACAAGGAATAGAATGACTTTCTGGCGCCAGTTGTTTCCGGAGTCGCTCTTTCCACGCCGCCTCGATGAGGGGGCGGAACGACGCATGCGCCTGGCTCAGGCTAAAGCCGAAGAGGCAATAATCGATGCACACGTGCGTAACACGCTCATGTTTATCGATACTCTCGCCGAAGACATGCCTTTTGACCGCGCCATAGACACCTATGTTCGCGTCATGGCGGTGCCTGAACCACTCGCGGGAATCGTGGCCACTCGTGTGCTGGTAGAACTCGGCGAAGAACTCGTGCCTCGTCGTGTGCTCAGGCCGCGACCCGAGCGCACCACGGAGCAGCCGTTCTCAGACGAACTGGACGAGGTCGCCGATGCGCCCGCTGTAAAAATCGAGGGACTGGGGAGCTAAGCGAGCTGTTAGACGCGGGTGACATCCGCAACCTCGCAGCCTTGTAGCAAGCACCAACAAAGCTGCGGAAACGCCGAGAAAGCTCGAGCCTTAAAACTTCGAAGCGTCGAAGCGCTCTTTACGATCCCGCCTTAGCCACGTTCGCCTCGGCCAGCGCGGTATCCACGTACGCCTTGAAGGTGTCGTACGAAATGCTCCCGGGGATCATGCGAGAGCCAATGATGAACGTGGGAGTCTGATTCGCCCCACGGCGCAATGCCTCGCGTTCGTGCGCCTGAATGTTTGGAATCAGTCGCTGACTGTCAAAGCATTCTTCCCACTTCTTCGAATCGAGACCGATCTGCTCGGCCAGGTCCTGCAAGCGGCCTTTGGGTCTCCTCGTAACCATTCCATTCCAGCGGTCCTGGTTGTTGAACAGGGCGTCGTGCATCTCCCAGAATTTGCCCTGCTCGTTGGCACACGCTGCAGCGTTGGAGGCATGCCATGTGTTGGCATGTATGGCAAGCGGAAAATCCATGAAGCGATAGCTCACTATCCCCGTTTCAACCAAACGCTTCTTTACATCTGGTTCAGTGAGCGTAAAGAAACGCTCACAGGCGGGACACTCGAAATCGGCAAACTCGATCACCTTGACCGGAGCATCAGAGTTGCCGAGCAGATAACCTGTGGCTTCGGGGAGCGGCGTGTTGGGGTCGATCTGGCGGACTCCCAGATCGCGCGGCTTGTTCATCTGGTAGACCACCACACCGCCAAAGACGAGGGCAACGATCCCAAGAATCGTTATGAACTTCTTTTGGCCTTTCGCTGACTTTTTCACTCTGGAAGATCCTCGTCCTGATCCGGTGTCCACGGTTCGCTTCGCCATGATTCCTCGTCGGTTTCGCGGGCCTCTGAGACAATTCGCCGGTTGTCGGCGACCTCGGGTGTGTCGTACGTCGCTTTTACTTCGTAGTGGAACAACTCGCTTCGTACGTCCCCAAGCATCTTCTGTAGCTCGGCGGCATGCGGTAACAGTTCATCACGCTCGTCGAGCCAGTTTATGCGGGCAGCAAGCAACCGCAGCATATCCTCCAGCCGTCTCGCGCGTCCCTCGTCGTACGTCTCTTCTGACATATCTACCTCGCCTTCCGTGTGAACCTCTCAGCAGGCCCGGGAAAATCGGGCCACTCACTCGGAGGACGCCGGAAGTTAGAAGAGGCGTCATCGAGCGTCCAGCGTTACAGGCCTTGCAATAGGTGACAGATTCTTGTCTCGTTCACGCTACGCTGCGGCGACCCGCCATCTTTACCCGATTCACTGGCCCCTCGAACGTGCATCTTCCACCCGATCCTGACCTCTTCAGAGTGCCTATAGGCACCGCCGCAAGGATGCACGTGGCCAGGTACGGGTACGGCGGAGAGAACGTCGTCCTGGTGCACGGCTTTGCCACCTCGTCGTTCATTTGGCGACACGTTGGGCCGATGTTAGCCGTCGCTGGAATGGCGGTGCACGCTCCAGACCTCTTTGGCTACGGAGAATCAGACCGTCCCTTTGACGCAGACTTTGGGCTCGGTGCCCAAGCCACGTATCTCGACTCTGCTTTCACAGCCCTACAGATCGAGCGCGCCACAGTCGTCGGTGTCGACATCGGAGCACTCGTCGCTCTGAGGCTCGCCTATGATCGCCCTGATCGTGTGCGGAGGCTCGTGCTTGTGGGGCCGCCACCGCTTTCTGACGTCGCAGGACCCGAAATCCGCGAGCTTCAGCGTGATACAGCAAAGTACGCACTGCAACTGTCGCACGGTCTTTTTGGAGCTGCCACGCTGCTTCGTCCCTTTCTTTTGGGGAGCGTTGACGATCAGAGCCGCATGTCCGATGCACTTGTGGGACGCTATCTCGCCCCGTACCTGGGCTCCGATGGCGCAAACCATCTGCTGGCCCTGGCCTCTTCGATCACTCAGGAGGATTTCGAGGATATCGACCTCAAGCGTGTCACGCAGCGCACACTCGTTGTGCGGGGAACCCGTGATCGCTGGTGTACTCGCGCGCTCGCCGAAGAGTATGCCGCCGAAGTGGCCGTCGGCCACTATCAGCACGTCGACGAGGTAGGTCACCTTGTCCCCGAGGAGGACCCTCAGAGCCTGGCGCGGATCGTGCTAGCGTTCGCACGCACCCCAGACGCCGGTGAGAACGGGTTGGAAGCGTCTGAAGAACGTTCTGTGGCAGTCTTGCGTAACTTGGGCGAGCACTGAAAAAGGGTTATCTTTCACAGGTAATTTCTTTCATCCTTCAACTTGATTTCATGGGGAAAAAACACGGCGGCCGGCCGTCAGCGCCGGCTATTGCGACACCGTTTGACGAAGCCCGAGACGAACTCTTTCAGCACATCATGACTTGCGGCGTCATTGGCGCCGAGTCCGCCGACCAGTCCGAGTGGTTCGAAGACACGATGCGTTACCTCGGCGACCGCTACCACGAACTGTCGGCCAACGATCTCAAGCAGCTTCGCGTGCTGGGTGAGCGCTTTGTGCAGCCGCCCAAGAGCAAGACAGCAGCACAGGAAGTAAGCGCAGCCTGACAGCAAGTCACGAGCAAAACCGCCCCGAGTGTTAACGGGCTGCCGGTCTCGCTCTTCTCAGAACGATCGCAATCCTGGTCCCACCGCCTAACGCGAACTCGACGCCGGTAAGTACTCCGCGTCGGGCGGGACCTTCCAGACCCAGACCAAGGACGATGCGCGGTTTCCAGTCGTCGTCCTCATGGTACATCGCACTCACGCCAGCAAGACCGTAAAGTCCCACGCGGGACTGACGGAACGGATCCAGATGGAACCGCGACGTCACGTCCACGTGGGCCACGGTGCCGGCGGCTTCGTCGGGCCCGGCGCCAGCGATCACTCCACCTACGGCTGCACTCAGTCCCAAACGAAGATAGACGCCAGCCGGAACGTTCACGCCAACCCCTCCCAGGAGCTGGGTGGTTCGGCCAGCAACTACTTCAACGCGGCCCTCAGGTTGCAGCCCGGTAGCTCGCTGCGCCGCCGCTGAAACAGGAACAACCAATGAGAGCACTGCTCCCAGCACCAGCGCTACGCCGGCGTCCGTTCCCGCTCGCGCCACAGGAGAAGTGTGTAGTCCACGATTGCAACCACCGACGTCAATCCTACGGCCAACACGAGTGTGTCGACGAGATCTGGCCGGATTATGAGCGCTATCAGCGTTGCCAGTTGCAGCGTCGTAACGACCTTTCCGGCCGTGCGCGCACGAAATGCCACCGGACGCAGCCACGATACGCTCCTCGCCACGAGGAATCCAATCGCGGTTGCAAGGTCGCGGGCGATTATTGTGAAGTATTGCCCCGTGGTAATCGTCCCGTTGACCAGATAGACGCATACTGCTGTAAAGACAAAGATCCTGTCCGATATTGGATCGATCAGTGCGCCGAGCCGGGACGCCAGCTTTGAGCGCCTGGCGAGCCAGCCATCGAGGTAGTCAGTGAGGGCAGCCGCAACGACGAGACCCAGTCTCACCTCAGGAACGGGCAGCACCACAAATGCCACCGCGAGTCCCAGTCGCGACAGTGACAGCAGGTTGGGTAGAGACGTCAACTCGCCGATGGCCATGACACGAAAGCTAAGTAGAGTCAGGAGCGTGGGTCAGCGCCTTCTCGGGAGTCAGGGGGGTCATCTAGCTTAGTTGCATGCCAGAACTGCCCCACAGCGCTGCAGCCACTACGTGGCTCATCGCCTCTGGATTCGTGCTCCTCTGGGACATTCTCCTGGCGGGGCAGATTGCACAGGCGCGACGGCAGTCGCGTGGTTTTCTGGCTGTAACGGCGCTCTGCGGTCTCCTTGTCGCTCCGGCCGTTCTGGTGATCCTTGCTGCTCCGAGTACGCTTACCGGACGAGCCATACAACACGTCTTGTGGCTGTGGCCGCTGACGCTGGGCCTTTTTGTGGTTCAGAGCGGAATGGCGCTGCGGCGGCGTCTCATCAGTTCTTTCCTGGCCCTGCCGATTTTTGCAGCAAACCTCGTTTTGTTTCTCGCAGCCTGCATCAAGGTAGCGACGCTTTACTTTGCGGATATACCGGCCACCATACTCGGCGTCGAAGTAGCACATGCGAGCGCTCTGGGAATTGCGTGGGGCCGCGAGGCCCTCTGGTCGCCACTGGCGATTCAGCTACCACTCCTGGCACCGGCATATCCCGCGCGCTGGCGGATCAGCAAGACTGTCCGGGCCATTCTTTCGTCGATATCAGCACTCACGGCTCTGGTTGTTCTCGCTGAGTATGCGCCAGGGGTTCGTGCGGCCGCAACGTTTGATGCGTTTGCCAACGAAGCGCTGCAGGAGAGACCGGCGGGCGACCTTGGTTTTGGACTCAGGATACTGCCGACTCTAAGGGGATCACCTCCGGCTGTTGCGCTGGATCGCGATCTCTCTCTGGCGGACTCACTAAGCGCGGGCGTTGTGCTGGTACGCGTCGAGCCATCTGGTGCAAGGGCAACGGCACTCGACTCACTGAACACTGCGATGGCGGCTTTGCGGAGCGATTCGGTGCTCCTGGCAGTGGCGTTGGGCTATGACCGCGGAGACGCCGAGCTTTATCGACTCTCGCCATCTGATTACAGAGACAAGAGGCTTGCAGCGCTCGAAGCTATCATGCGGCGTGTCCGGCCCGACGTCATGATTCCCGCCGCGGACCCCGGTGACGATGGGATAGTCGCGGCGAGCCGCGTGGGCACCGGTTGGTGGATGGACTACCTCGCTCGTGCATCTCGCGAGATTCACCGCTTGAGACCACGCACGCGGGTCGCCTTTACGACGTCCGCGTTCACCTCTGCCGACTCGGCGTTGTATGCGTGGGCCGTGGCGGAGCGGGAGATCGATATTGTCGGCTTCTCGTTTACCCCGACCTTTGGCGGGGGCGCTTCACTCGCTGCACGGCACCGTGTAGCACGCAACTGGATGTCGGGTACATCCAAGCCGCACTGGGTCTTTGCCACCCGATCGTTTCCCTTTGTTTTTGGCGAAGAATCCCAGGAGCACGCGATGATGGGAACGCTCGCGTGGTCCACACGCCAGCCCATGGTTCGCACGGTCGTTTTTGAGGCTGCAGGCGACTATGACATGCTCACGGGTCTACGGACGGCAGGTGGGCGCCTCAGGCGCGCCGTAGCTGCACTCAACCGTGCGCGTCGCGCACTCGACGAGACGGCAATAGCTGCGGGCGCGCGTTAGGTTCCT
>CAZYTS010000152.1:0-9467 GCA_964649855.1 uncultured Gemmatimonadaceae bacterium | reverse complement strand
GGGGCCCTACCGTTGTGGAGATGGCGGAGCTCATGCGCGAACTGGGCTGCCGCCGCGCCATGATGCTCGACGGCGGCATCTCCAGCCAAATGTCGCTTCGCTACGCAGACGGCACCACCCGGCATTGGACGAACTGGCGTAAGGTGCCGCTGGGTCTGGTAGTTAGTCCTAGGTCGAACCCCTAGAACTCGATCGGGCAGCTCACTCACCTGGCGCCCGCGCTCGCGGAGCGTGCCGTAGCCGTAAACACAAAGTCGCCGAACTGCGAATCGTCGTCATTCGCGGCGTTGGCCGCAACGTGGAAGACGACTCCGCCACCGCTAGCAGGCGCTGTCCAGCGCAGCGCCCATCGCACCGAGTCGCGACCCGTGAGCTCCGTGCCCGGTCTTTTGTGGTACGCGTACTGAACGCCGCGATCCGTGGTCAGTTTGATGCGCGCCGAATCACCCTCAACCAAAGACAGCATGCCTGCTTGTGCTCCACCGTCCTCAAAACGAGCGGTGAGCTGGAAGCCGCCGACGATCATTCCGGGACGCGTTAGTGTAAGCGTGACCTCATAAGTCTCTCCCGCCGAGTAGCGTGGAGGAGCCGAGATGGCAACGTTCCCAGGTGGGATGTTTAGCTTGTCGGCAAAGTGGCAGGCCAGGCAGTTGTCCTCACCAAAGCCTCCGGAGAATCCTGTCGGCGGTCCGTCGCGATACAAAAGGCTTGTTGCATTGCGAGCTTCTGCTATCGAGATCATGAATCCGTTCCGCCCCGGACTCGTTGTCGCGCCCGCCGCCAGGATCACACCCACTAATACAATGCATGCGCGCCTACGCCAGATGAAAGGACCGGCGTCCGCATGTGCGGACGCCGGCGATTCTGGCTGCTGCTTCAACCGAGGCACTCCGAGTTACTGCAGGATCTGTCGCGTAACCACTCGGCCGATCGTATTGGAATCAGTACCGAACCACATGCTGTTAGTCTTTGGGTCAAACATCATGTGCCGGATGTTATGGCTCACTGGCAGGTTCGCAAAGAACTTCTCCGTCTTTGGATCGAATCCTACCAGCCGCTTCTCCTCTCCGGTCTCTGATACCCAGAGCCGACCGTCGTGGTCAGCGGTGATGGCATATGGCCGCGACTGAGCACCGCCCGGGCTCAACCACTCCTTGACCTCGCCGGTTTTAGGGTCAAGACGACCCACGTAACCGCGCGCGTAGTCGGTGTACCAGACTATGCCGTCGGAGGTCACCGCGTTGCGGCGAATGCGGCCGCCGTCTTTGGTTGGGAAGATCTTGACCTGCATGTCAGGGGTGACCATCGCGATGTTGTGCGTCGCGAAGAGGCTCACGAAGAGCCGCCCGCTGGAATCGAGATCCAGACCGTAGGGGTTGCCTCGTTGTTCGCCGAGTGGGTTGACCAGTTCGACTTGACCGGTAGACATGTTGAGGCGGCCGATGCGGCTGGCTCCCTGTGAGCTGAACCAGATGTTTCCTTTTCCGTCAAAGTGCATCGTGTGCGGATCGCGTGCCTCGCCTGTTGGATAGATTTTGATCTCACCGCTTACCGGATTTAGTCTACCGATACGACCGTTGCGGTTGCCCGCGTACCATACGATTCCCTGGTCGTCTACAATGACGGTGTGCGGGTTGGTGTTTTCTTCGAGTTCGTAGTAGCGCACATCGCCGCTTGCGGGATCCAGTCTGCCCACGTAGTTGCCTTGCTGACCGGCAAAGAACACAGCGCCGTCCGGTGCGACGTAGGGGTCTCTCGAGCGCCCGCCGCGTTCGATGGGCCACTCTTTCATATTGAAGTCCGTCGCAGCCTGCGCAACGGCTGGTGCTGGGGCCGCGACGGCGGCCGCGAGAGTGATCAGGACGAGTTTCTTCATGGAGGGATCCTCCGAGCGCGTGTGTAGTGTGAGATGACCGCGATCGCTTTCCCGGGGCCTGGCCAAGGCCTTGGTCCTTTACGCGGGGAAAGATACGCCCAAGGCTCCGCGATGGTCGAGTACCGGCCGGCCGCCAACCGGTCACTACAGTATCCGGTAGCGCTATCGCTCCGCGGATCGCAGCACCAACATGTAGCCGACGCTCCTGACGGTTCGGATCAGCGTTGGATTGGACGTCTTATGGGTCACTCGTTGGAATCGACTAGCCCGCTCCAGGACCACTTTGGTATGCGCAATCCATCTGGCACATCATCTGCCGATCTGTGGTAGCGAGACATAGAGGTGTTCGTGGCCCAGGCGAAGTAGTCACGTAGCACTTGCCAGAGTGGCTCGTCGCTCCTGACCCCGATGTCTCCCAGCGCCTGTTCGAAGCAGGCGATTGCTCGCTGGTTCATCTCCTCGTGCTCTCCGTTGCCGCTGTGAAGGCGCACTACTAAGGTTTCGTTGCCATAGCGATCGGTGTAGTTCGTGGGACCGCCGAGTGCCTCTTCCCAGTACGCGGCAAGGCGTTCGGTATGTTGTGGGTGAAAGCCGTGGCTGAATGCATGAGCAACCACTTCGTCGTCTAGCACCCTTGTGTGCCATGCGGCTGCTAGCCGCATGAGTCCGGCGTGGCCACCCACAGCTTCGTAGACCGTGTGCTGACTATCAGGAGAGTTCATGGATGGATCAACCTCGATCGTATTATGGCCTAACGTTGTGATACCTGGCAAGCAATCGCATCATGCGTTTCGTCACCATGTTAAGCTGAAGCGTTTTGACCAGGATCGTTAGACGCTTTCCGCTCGAACGGGCGGCCTTGAGTTCGCTGCCAAGGGCGTCGAGCTCGTACAAAAGGGTCCGGTAGGGTTCCAGCGGAACGCCGCGTTGACTGGAAGCCACGTATGCGAGCCAGTCCCACTCGTTCTGTATCCAATCCGGTGATTCGAGTGTGCGGAATCCCGTGCTCGCATCTCTAGTGAGCTCGCTTGCGACGTAGTCATACTCGTCTGGCGTGAGCTGGAAAGGCTCCCAATGAATGTCGCCGTTGAAGCCACCCGGGAAGAATCCTTTTCGAAAGACGTGGTTCAGTACGGCGAGTGGCGGTACGATCCTGTCCGGAGGGAACTCTCCCATCCATTTCAGCAGCTCGGCGGGGGTGCCCTGGGTTGTGATGTCAGGTAGTCGTGTCCCCGTGAGCCAGTACTTTACTGTCTTCGACATCGGAGTCGTTTGCGGTTACCGCGCAATGACGTGATTCTGGAGAACCTAACGCTCGGGTGCACTGCCAGTTTTTCACGAATGCGATCAATGATCATCGTGTGATCGCCTCATCGTCCCATAGTCATGTCGCACAACGGTCAAGACGGGTTAACCGATGCGTTGCTCCTGCTGTTTCACACCCGCTCTAAGCCAAGCGCGAGCGATCGTCGCAGCAATTTCAACCTGTTGGGCATCTTCCTCGAGTGCAGCACCAACTCACAGGTCCTCCGGCTTAAGTCCGGTGTGTCGGGCGATTCGCGACAGCATCTTGGGGCCGATCTCTTCATTGTCGTGAAAAGCGAAGACATAATCGGGCCATCCCTCGCGACTGAGTGTGCGATGGCTGCTGGCTTCCCGTTTGATGTGCCAGCCGATCCGGAGTAGCGCCGCAAGCACCCGTCGGGCTTTTGCGGCGCCCCAAGTACTCACGCTGCCTGGAACGAAACGTTCAGGAGTTCTGGCACCGCCTCACCATGTTCGAGGCGTTCGGCGAGGACTCGTAGCGCCAGCGCCTGCACCTTCGCCACCGCATCCGTTTTCGTCACGCCGTAAGCTGCGGTTCCAGGCAGCGCCTCGACTTCGGCGAGCCAACGCCCATCGGTCTCTTGTTCTATGTCGATACGAAGCTGCATATCACCCTACGTGAAAGAGGGCCTGATTCAGAACGATAGCAGAATCAGATTCATAAGTCTAACAACCACACGTTTCAGGCCACGCTGGAGCGAAGCGACTGCGCAATTTGCAGCCAAAGAAAGCTCGGCCGGGGAAGCCACGTCCAGTGTTGCGTCTACGAGCTATAGTCATGTAGCACAACGGCCAAGATGGGTTCACCGATGCGTTGCTCCTGCTATTTCACACCTGCTCGAAGCCAAGCACGAGTGATCGCCGCAGCAATCTCAACCTGTTGGGCTGCTTCAGGCGAATGCACTTTAACGTGACGGACGTTCTTTCCCGAACCCTCGAGCTTCAAGCCCGCGGCGTCGTCGGGTTGAAGGTGATGCAAGTAGAGCTTACAATGCGACGAGGCTGGCTGCAGTCCGCATGCCACGTTGGTTGGAGTGACCAAACTGTATAATGCGGTACCAAAACTCTGTCCTCCCGATACACTCTCCTGAGCCTCGGGCATCGCCTCAAGGATGAGTGTACGAAGCGTAGTTGCCGACTCACGAACGCGCGCAGGGAAGGGAGCAATCAGCTCCTCAAATGTTGTTGGCGGTTGTTTGTATGTCGGCATCGGATACTGGTTCTCGCTTAGTGTAGAGACCTGTGTTTCAGCAGGGTGATCGACTTGCTCGTCAGGGTCGAGTGCGTCACGTCCCTCGGCCAGACGCAATGCAACAAGTTTGCGTTGAATCTCATCGGGAAGCAGGAGATCGTCTGCGATAGCCGCAACCTTCCGCTCTCTCCTGACACTGGTCTCCATCTCTCTCGCCTGCCTCGATAAATCGATCTGTTCGGCTTCTTCAGTGGCCGCCATCTCAAGCGCGACCCGCGACTCAGGATCAAAAGCCACAAGATTCAGATGAAGATTCTCGGAAGCGATAATTTCCCAAGGCCGCAAATGCGCAAGTCGTGCCTCGGCGATAGCGCGCTTGATACTGCCGCCGGGCTCAGCGCCGCGATACACTTCGCCTAACGAGATCCTCTCAGCGGCGGTAACACGTCTGACAGCCTTGCGTACCGACACGTCAACGCAGTCCGGCCCATTGATCTGAGACAAAAAACCCGAAAGAAACATTGCGGCCTCGGCGCCACGGAGGCGCTGTCCACCCACAACAACGGCAAGATGTTCGTCCTCTTCGCCTTCAAAGTGAATGTCGTTGTACGTCGGCGGCCAGACGCGAAGCGTGGTCAGCGGGGTTCTCACCACAACGGAGATCCGCGGTGGGTTGCGCCACCAGGCAAGGAGCCACACCGCCAACCCGATAGTCGCATAGACGGTTATCGTAAGCGACGCTCCAACGATTGCCGAGATCAAACCTCCAATAGCTGCTATCCCTACGAGCACCTTTGCCTTTGAGCGGAGGCTGAACTGACGGTGTTGCAGTTGATTCCCGTAGCGCCAGTTTGCGATTCGGGTCGTGCTACGACCGTCGAGGGAGAGGAGCTCGAGACCGGATCTGGTTCTGGCAAAGCCTACGTTCTTTCCTTTGCTGATGCTCTCGGCGGTTGAGGCCAGCTTTTTGCACTCTTCGACGATCTCCCAGCGTTCCTCGATTGGGATGAGATTCCACTGCTCACAAGCTGGGCATATTACCCAAGCGCGGCCCGTTGCTGATTCAAATGCAACGCGGCGACCAATCGTTAGGTGCTTGATCTCAGAGTTGTGACCCAGGGATCGATCGCAGCGGAGACAGCTAGCGTACATTGCGAGGTGCTTGGCAGATCCCTGAAACAAACGCAAGCCGGTTGGCTCTGCAACACCTCGTTACCCCGATCTGCTATCGCAGGAGGTGGCTGCTGCGCCGCCAATCCACCTAGTCTACCGGAGGCTATGACATGCTTCAGGCATACAAAGCACTCAAATGGTGGTCAGGCGCCATTGAAGGTGGAGGTATGCCTGATAAGGACGAAGTCAGTGACGGTTTTCTTCCCTATAGTCTATGCACGACAACTGTAGGGACTTAGCGCTGAACTTTCTTACAAGACTTTCGGACCAAGCGTCGATATCGTCACTCGCTGTGCATGAGATGATGCGCGCACGGCCGCCTGGTATGCACCGGGTGTAAGCCCGGTCCACCTACGCATAGTGTTGGTGAGATGACTCTGGTCAGAGAATCCACAGCGCAGAGCCACATCGCTCAGAGCGCAACCTTCGCGCAGCAGCGCGCGAGCAACGTCGAGTCTGCGAGCGGTGCGGAAGGTTTGCGGCGTGCAGCCCACTTCTCCGCGAAAGGCTCTCATCAGCTGCAGCGGAGTCAACGCGACGGAATGGGCGAGCTCAAGGAGGCTCACGTTGCTCGCCCAGTCATCCGACAGCCGCGTGCGGACACAGGCGACAGCGGCCGATCGTTTCGACTCGCGCGTCGGAACTCGCTCCACTCTCGCGGACTCGAACAGCTCCTCAAGAGTCACGAAGAGATTTGCCTGAAGGGTGAGCTCGTCAACACCATCGAACACGTTCGCGACAAAGCGGGCTATGCGTCCCTTCAGTTCGGGGCGATGCGATACGGGAGTCGCAAACCTCGGCTCACCGTCAGAGAACGCCTCTGGAATGGCTTCACGCAGCAAGCTGATGCCGGGATAGAACGACACGTACGACCACGAATCCTGAGCTGCACGTCCGTTGTGGGCTTCCGCCGGATTAAGATGCATGAGCCATCCTTCCGGTGCTATAACCTCGCGCCCCATGCATACGAACTCCTCTGTTCCCTGAAGCACCGCACCGATCATGAACTCGGTGTGCGCGTGCATCGGAAACTCGAAAGTCGTATATCGCGCGCGAAGGACTTCAATGGGCTGCACCCAGTCCAGCACTCGCACTTCGACGTACTCGTCTTGCTGCATTCCGAATCCTGCCCTAATCAGCCGCATCAATCAAGATGACAAGTCCTTACGATACGCTCTCAGACGTAGCTGCGCGTGCGCGGCGGTACCTCGATGGCATTGGCGAGCGCCGCGTCTTTCCCGATGAAACTGCTCTGGCCGGCCTCGCCAACCTTGATGTTCCATTGCAGGACGCTCCGATGGACCCCGACGCGCTGGTCGCCGAACTCGATCGTTGGGCGACGCCGGCGGCAACTGCGATCGCCGGACCGCGCTACTTCGGTTTCGTGAACGGCGGCGCCCTCCCCGGTGCGCTCGCGGCAAATTGGCTTGCAACCAGTTGGGAGCAGAACGGTGCTTTTCAGATCATGTCGCCAGGAAGTCATTTCCTGGAAGATTTGGCGCGCCGCTGGGTTCTCGATCTCCTCGATCTGCCGCGCGAGTCGGGAGTCGGGTTCGTAACTGGGACAACTGCCGGCGATACGACCTGTCTCGCGACCGCCCGTGACACACTCCTTATGAAGATGGGCTGGAACGTTGCTCAGGATGGGCTCTTCGGTGCACCGGCCGTTACTGTCATCGTGAGCGACGAAGGCCACTCGACGCTCTATAAGGCACTCCAGGTCGTGGGGCTGGGCCGCCACCGCGTGGTTACGGTTCCTACCGATTCGCAGGGACGAATGCGCGCTGATGCTCTTCCACCCATTGTGGGTCCAACGATCGTGTGCCTCCAGGCCGGAAACGTGAACAGTGGATCCTTCGATCCGTTTCGCGACATTGCCGACCGGGTGCGAAGTTCCAAGTCGCCAAACTGGTTGCACATAGACGGCGCTTTCGGCATCTGGGCACGCACAGCGCCGGCGCGCGCGCACCTAACGAGCGGTATCGAGCTGGCCGACTCGTGGGCTACAGACGGCCACAAGTGGCTCAACACCACTTACGATTGTGGCATCGCTATCGTGCGCGATGGAGATGCGATGGCGCGGACGCTTACGATCAAAGCCGAGTATCTCCCGGCGGGAGTACACGACGGTTCTGATACGACACTCGAGGGCTCGCGCCGTCCGCGTGGTGTGGACGCGTGGGCCGCGCTACGCAGCCTCGGCCGCAGCGGACTGGCCGAGATGGTCGAGCGTCACTGCCGCCAGGCGAAGCGCTTTGCCGATGCTATCAGTGGAGCGGGATACTCTGTGCTCAACGATGTGGTGATCAATCAGGTTCTCGTCGCGTTTGGAGACGACGCGCGGACGCGCGCGGTAATCAGGGCCATCCAAGAGGACGGCACATGTTGGTGCGGCCCAACCGTATGGCGCGGGACGACGGCGATGCGCATCAGTGTGATAGGCTGGGCGACGACCGACGACGACGTGGACCGCTCGATCGAAGCAATCCTGAGAATTGCTCGTGCTTGACCTTTAGTAACTGATGAGGTTGCAATGATAGTTGGACTTGACACTGCCCACCATGATTGAACCAAAGATCGGCCCACGGCCCGTGACCTTCGTGGCGTCCGAGCGCCTAAACGCGCACACCGGGCTCGATCTCACTCTGGCTAGCGAGACTTTTCAACACACAGGCAGCTTCAAGTTTCGGGCTGCATACTTCAATGCTGCGCGGGCCCGCGGCGACCACCTCATCGGGGCATCGTCAGGCAACTTCGGCCAGGCTCTCGCCTATGCATGCCAGTTGCACAGCAAGCGCTGCACCGTCGTTATGCACCACGATTCGCAGCAAGTAAAGATCGACGCGGTGCGTGGCTATGGTGCCCACGTGGAGTTGGTGGATCCACAGGTGAAGCCACGCGCGGTACGAATGGCGGAACTGCTGGTCGAGCATCCCGACGCGACGGCGGCATACCCATCCGATGGAGAGCCGACGCTGGCCGGCAACGAGTCGTTGGGTATGGAAGTGCTCGAGCATAAGCCCGGATTCGACGCCGTGGTTGCGCCGATTGGGGGCGGTGGCATCATCGTGGGACTGCATCGAGCGGCTCGCCGGCTTGCGTCGACCACGGCAATCTGGGCGGCGGAGCCCCTCACCGCCAACGATGTTGCCGAGTCGTTCAGGACCGGCCGGCTGGTGACCTACCCGGCTCCACCCAACACGATGGCAGATGGTGTGCGGGTGCTGGGACTAAGTGAGGAAAACTGGTCAGTTGTCCGCGAGGGATGTCGTGGGGTACTGGAAGTGGAGGAAGAGCGAATAGCCGAAGCAACCCGGATTCTTTTCTCTTTTGCAAACCTCAAGGCTGAACCGACTGGTGCGCTTTCGCTGGCTGCGGTGCTCACACGACCGGAGCTCTTTGTCGGCCAGCGCGTGTGTTGTCTCGTGACTGGAGCGAACGTGGATCCTGAGGTGTACGCGCGGATTCTACTCGCCTAGGGTTTGCGCATGCTGATCCAGGTATCGCGAGAGGTCTGCTCGATGTGGCGGGATTCCTGTTAGCGTCTCGTAGTGATCGTGTGCCGCAGCTATAAGTCAACATTTTCCGGAGAGGAAACACTCGCATGATGCTCATTGCCTTTCGGTCCCGGCTGACGGCCGCTGCCGGTGCGGACTACAACAAGATGTCGGAAAGCATCGAGGCGCACGCGCGAGCTTTCCCCGGCTTCGTCGACATAAAGTCGTTCACAGCTGCGGACGGTGAGCGCTTGACACTGGTATGGTGGGCTGACGCTGAGACGTTGCAGGCATGGGCGACCGATGCGCGGCACGTGATGGCTAAAACGACCGGGCGTGCGCTGTGGTACGAGTATTACCGCATGGAGGTTGCAGAGGTGGTCCGGACCAGCAACTTCGATCG
>CAZYTS010000151.1:0-9470 GCA_964649855.1 uncultured Gemmatimonadaceae bacterium | reverse complement strand
GTCCGTCTACGCGGAAACCGGTCTTGAGTACCTGCGAGCGCAGTGCATCGTACTCCAGATCGCCGAGGACACCGCCAACAAATGGCGCCCAGTCGGGATTCAGTTCGCTCAAACGTGTTGCAGTCTCCTGTTTGACCGCTTCAACTGCCTGGATGCGCGTGTGCTTGTCTTTCTGGTTAAGCGCTCCAACGATGCGCTCCTCGGCTTCCTGCTTGACTGCAGCGACGATGTCTTCTGGTACTTCGACTTTAGTCCACTCCATCTTGGGAGTACGACCCTGGGCCAGAAGCTCGTTCTGGAAGCCGATCAGTTCCTTGATTCCGCGATGTGCGATGGTGAGCGCTTCGAGAGCATCGGCTTCGGTAACCTCGTTTGCTCCGCCTTCAACCATCACGATCGATTCGGCAGAACCAGCGACCACGACGTCGAGGTCACTGTATTCCAGCTGCTGGAAAGTCGGGTTGAGTATCCAGCGACCCTGCACTCGACCTACCCGAACACCGGCAATGGGCTCGGTGAACGGGATCTGTGAGGCGTTGAGGGCGTATGAAGTTGCGACGAGTCCGAGTACGTCGGCGTCGTTCTCCTGGTCCGCCGAGATGACGTAGACGAAAACCTGGACTTCGTTCTTGAAGCCTTCGGGGAAAAGCGGGCGGATCGAACGGTCGATGATGCGAGCCGAGAGGATCTCTTCGTCATGGGGCCGCCCTTCGCGCTTGATAAAACCCCCGGGGATCTTGCCGGCGGCGTAAGTCTTTTCGCGGTACTCGACCGTGAGTGGGAAGAATGGGAGTGCGCTGGGCTTGTTGCTGACGGTAACAGCAGCCAGAACCACCGTGTCGCCGAATTGCACGATGGCAGACCCCGCGGCCTGTTTGGCCATGCGACCAGTCTCGATGATCAGGTTGCGGCCGGCAAAGGTCTTCTCGATTCGCTGCATCATGTGTGGTGTTGCCTCATGGCGCGCTGCAAGCGATACCCCACCTGGGTACCGGAGCGCTTGTTGGACTTTGGAAAGTGAACAAACACGAAAACGCGCGGGCAGAAGAGCACGCCCGCGCGAAGCCTTAACTAGCTGAGAGCCTTAGTGACGGAGACCAAGGTCGCCAATCACCTTGCGGTACCCACTTACGTCGGACTTCTTGAGGTACTCAAGGAGCCGGCGTCTCTGGCCGACCATCTTGAGGAGTCCGCGCCGGCTGTGATGG
Organism: uncultured Gemmatimonadaceae bacterium; assembly: GCA_964649855.1. Classification (GTDB taxonomy): domain Bacteria; phylum Gemmatimonadota; class Gemmatimonadetes; order Gemmatimonadales; family Gemmatimonadaceae; genus CAZYTS01. The sequence goes on along the minus strand of CAZYTS010000151.1, from coordinate 8,262 downwards.
TCCTTGGGGTGGGCCTTGAAATGGTCTGTGAGGTAGTTGATCCGATCGGTCAGAACAGCGATCTGTACACGGGTCGACCCGGTGTCGGTGTCGTGCGTCCTGTACTTTGTGATCGTGCCTGCTTTTTCAAATGCCATGACGTATATTCTCCGCGCGGCCCTCGCGCTCTTTTGCTAAGTCGTTTGAAGCATAATAACTTACTGGACCTGATCCAACCTGTAAAGGCGCGGCAGGGTGCCCGAACGCTACCTCGGTAAGACCCTCGGAAAGTACCGAATCGAGGAGCTGATCGGCTCCGGAGGTTTCGCTTGGGTATACCGGGGATACGACCCGACCCTCGATATCCCGGTCGCCCTCAAAGTCCTCAAGCCCCAGTTCGCGGGCGATCCGACTTTCGAGGAACGGTTCCGTCGCGAGGCCTCAACCGCGGCCCGCCTCCGGCATCCCAATATCGTCAAGATCTATGCGGTGGGCCGCGACGGCGACGCGGTCTACTTTGCCATGGACTACCTCCCTTCGGGTCTGGCCAACAAGCTCGAAGCGGCCCCGTTTTTACCGGACGAGTTCGTCATCAGGGTTGGAATCGACGTGGCGCGCGCTCTGGGATTTGCCCACCGCGAGGGGGTCATTCACCGCGACATCAAAGTCGACAATATCCTCTTTGACGTGCACGGGAACGCAGTGGTGGCCGACTTTGGTATCGCCCGGGCCGTTAGCGGCTACACGCAGCAGACCGGCACCAACATGGTTGTCGGTACTCCTCAGTACTTTGCGCCCGAACAGGCGCGCGCCAAGCCGCTCGATGGCAGAGCCGACATTTACTCCCTCGGCGTTTCCCTCTACCGGGCGGCCACCGGACGTCTCCCCTTTGAAGGGGACGACTGGTACGAAATCGCGCGGGCTCACGTAGAAGATCCGCCACCTCCACCAAGAAGCGTCAATCCCGCTGTATCTCCTGCATTTGAAAGGTTGCTCTTGCGTTGCCTGGCCAAGCACGTGGACGACAGGCCTACAACAGGAGAGCAGCTGGCTGAGGAGTTGGCAGAGGTGCTGGCCAATCCAGAGGCGGGGGGTTCGGGGAGCGTGCCGATTGTTTATCGGTCGCCGGCAGATACTCCAACACTTACCGCAGGAATGGCTGCGCGGGCGCGACTCGAACGCAGGCAGATATTGCGGAAGGTGGCTCCCGTAGTTGTTGCACTCTTTGCAGCGGCTGCATTGTCGATTCCTCTCTTGGCACGTCGTAACCAGGCCGAGGGCACCCCTGTTTCGCTGCCACCGGCGGTAGTTGGCAATCTGGAGCTTCCGATAGCGGTCGACAGTGCCGATAGCACGAGGCTCATAAGCACACTCGATTCACTGCAGGAAGAGATTGCCAGGCGGCGTGCCGCTCGCTTCAGGCCAGCACCAACGGTTGGCCAACTTACGGTGTCGGCTCCCGAAGGAGCGCGGATTCTCGTGAATGGGAGTGGTGTCGGCGGTCCCACATGGTCGAGCGACACGCTCAAACCGGGAGTGTATGCAATCAGGGCAGTAATTACCTCGCTCGAAGGGTGCCCGACGGCAACGTCGGACCAGTCGGTTAGAGTGAGGGCAGGAGTGACCGAGCGTGTATCGCTCGCGCCAAAGCCCTGTGGCTTTCTCTCGATCAATGCGCGCAACGCGGCCACGGGCGCGACTTTCACGCTGATGTCTGAGGGCCTGGTGCACAGGCGCGGAGCCCTGCCCCAAGCGGGCCCTTTGATTCTTCCGATCGGACAATACGAATTCCATGCACAGCGTCCGTCGTGCAGGGACTTTAGTTCGACGGTGTCGATTACCCAGGGTGGCACGCGGCCACTCACCTTTATTTTTGATTGCGAGTCAACGGGCACAGAACGGCCCTAACGCGATACAGCGACTCCTGCTACGCCCAGCGCGGCACCAAGAAAGAGTCCCGACCAGAAGGTCTTTGAGCTGTACCACGGCCGCGGTGGCAGCTCCATCGTTGCCACGTGTGTTGTTGACACAGCAGTAGTCTGGCCTGTCACGAGTGCTGTAGCCGTCCCCTCTCGCACCGCCAGCACCCTGAAACGTGCTACCAGTTCATCGCGCTTGCTCGGGTCAACGGCAGTACCGGTCTGCCCGCGTTTGACCCACCCCTCCCTGCCAATGCTGAAAGAGAGGGTGGAATCACCAACGGCAGTGATCTCGAAGCGCACGGTGCGTTGCTGCGCGTGCGCCCGTGCCGAAGGCACAATTAAGAGTGCGCCCGCAATCAGACAAGTGAGCGGCAGCAGCCGTCCCGTCATTCAGGAAAAGATGGATTTGATGTCGTTGAACATCACCAGAACAAAGAGCATGAGAATCGCGAGCACACCAGCGCGCATGATGTATTCCTGCGTTCGTGCACTGAACTCACTGCCTTTGATTGCTTCCAGCACCTTTATAAGAATCTGCCCACCGTCGAGCATCGGTATGGGCAGCATGTTGAGAATCGCAATGTTTATGCTCAGGAACGCCAGGAGGTACAACAGCGTTTCCACACCGGAGCGTGCCGCCTGGTAAGAGACCCGAGCAATCTGAATTGGGCCACCAAGCTGCTTTACCGACACCTGACCGCTGAAGAGTCCGCCCACCACCTTGAAAACATCGGTGGACATCTGCACGGTGGCTCCCCAGCCTCCGGCCAGTGCCGTTCCCAACCCGACACGCTCGCGTTCGGCCGCGGCTGCTCTTACGATCCCGATTCGCCCAATCTGTATCTCGGCCCCCGTCACGAGATCTGAGTCTGCAACAGCCTCTGGAGTGATTGTGAGGTTGGCAGTCTCGCCGCCCCTGCGCACTACTGAAAAGTCGAGTGGAACACCGGGAGAGGTAGCAACGATTTCGACTACCTCAGGCCAGCGCTCGATGCTCTTGCCGTCGACTGCGATAATCGAGTCGCCCTTCTGGAGGCCGGCAGCTTCGGCAGCAAATCCTGGAACAATGGAATCGACAACTGCCGGCATGTGCGGACGGCCGTAGTAGTAGATGCTTCCGGCTGAGACTACGATGGCGAGCACCACGTTCATGAGCACGCCTGCAGAAAGCACAAATACCTTGGCTGGCAGCGACTTTGATTCTATCCATCGCGTGGACGGCACCCGATGCGGGCCAAAAGGGCGCAGCGCATTTTCGTCCCATGGAATGGGATTAAAGCCCTTCTGATGCCCGGGCTTTCCGGAATCTTCTGCCTCATCGGGGTTGTGCCCTTCGTCAAACGAAGTGTTGCCTTCGATGGCGCTGGTCGACTCTGCGTCGCGCGTTGCCATGGCCACGTAGCCGCCTAACGGGAGCCAGGAGACCCTGTAGTCTGTTTCCCCTCGTCTCATCCCCCAGAGACGCGGACCCCAACCAAACGAAAAGACGGGGGCATAGACTCCCGTAAGTTTGGCGGCAATAAAGTGCCCAAGCTCGTGCACAAAAACCACGAGGCCAAAAACGATTATCGGTGCGAGCCATGCTAGCATACTGCCAATCCTGACACATGGTTTCTCGCCGCTACGTCTGCGGCAAGGAGCGCTTCTCGGCTTCCACCAGGGAGATCACCTAAAGACTCCAGGGCAGATCCGATGGCGCGCGGGATATCGGAAAAAGTCATTGAACCTTCGAGAAACATTGCCACGGCCTGCTCGTTGGATGCGTTAAAAACGGCTGGTGCCGCACCACCCTTACGACCCGCTTGTATCCCAAGTTGCAACGCCGGAAAGGCATCAAAACGTACGGGTTCGAATGTAAGCGGCGATGCAGCAACGGGATCAAACGCCGGAATTCCGGCGTCGTCCAGCCTGTGCGGGTGCGTGAGTGAATACAAAATGGGCAGCTCCATTGACGGAACCCCAAGCTGCGCCACTACACTCCCGTCCACAAACTCGACCATGGAATGTACTACGCTCTGCGGGTGCACCACGACCTCGATTCTGTCGTAACTCAATCCAAAAAGGAAATGAGCCTCGATTACTTCCAGCGCCTTGTTTACGAGCGTCGCGCTGTCCACGGTGATCTTGCGGCCCATGCGCCAGGTGGGATGATCGAGAGCATCCTCAATAGTCGCTGCGTCGATCCTTTCCACGGGCCATGACCTGAACGGACCGCCGGACGCCGTGAGTATCAGCCGCCGGATCTCCGAACTCGGCCGTGAACCAATACACTGAAGGATGGCTGAGTGTTCGGAGTCCACGGGGACGACGAATCCACCCCCAGTGCGCGCGGCCGCCGCCACCAATTCGCCACCTAACACGAGCGATTCCTTGTTGGCCAGCGCGACTCGTTTGCCAGCTTCGAGTGCAGCCAAAGTTGCACCAAGTCCGGCTGCTCCAACGACGGCGTTGAGCACGATGTCGGCGTTGCGCCAGGTAGCCGCTTCTACAGGAACGTTAGGCCCCGTGCTCCAGCTATTGGGCACAGCCTCACCTGGTGAAACAACACCCACGTATTCCGGTTCTGTGGCCAGGGCCTGTGCAGCCAGTTCAGCGACGCTGTTGTGAGCTGCGAGAGCTACGACGCGAAAGTCTGCAGGATGCCGCCCAATGACACGCAGCGCCGACTGACCGATGGAACCGGTTGATCCGAGGATGGAAACGCGACTGACGCTCATGACGGTGCGGCAATGAGGAGGCGCGTAAGAACCAGGTAAGCGACTGGAAGTGCAAAATAGAGCGAGTCCAGACGGTCGAGGATTCCACCGTGGCCCGGCAACAGGTTTGAGCTGTCTTTTACACCGGCCTGACGCTTGAGCATCGACTCTACCAGATCACCGACCTGCGCCGCGACGCTGATTGCCGCTCCAAAGAGAGCTGCGGTCCAGGGTGCAAGGGCAAGTTGGGCAAATGGTCGCATTACCTGGCTGTTGTACAACACCGCAACAGCTACCGAAAACACCACAGCACCAACAGCTCCCGCACGCGTCTTTCCGGGGCTGATTTCCGGCATGAGCTTGCTTTTGCCAAATGCGCGACCGGTGAAATAGGCGGCAATGTCGGAGACCCAGACCAGAACTATCGGAAACATCACCAATGCTACGCCCGCCACCGGCTCTACGACAAAGCGATGATGCCTCAGAAGCCAGGCAAACGACAACATGCCGCTCGCATAGACACTTCCAAAAGCTGTGACCGATATGGCTTCGAGGGGCCGACCCTCAACGCCGCGGGCCCAGAGTGCGATTCCGCAAAGGGAGAGAAACACCACGGCGGCCAGGGCTGCCGGGGTGCGGATTATCCCCTCGTGTTCCAGGACGGTGTAAAGAGGGATTGCTGCCGCGACTGGAATCCCGATTACGTCTATGGCATCAACTCCAACCTGTCGCGACATCCGATAGAGTTCCCACGCCCCAAGTGCCCCAAGCAACGCGAGAAAAACAGCGAGGGGCAGTTCGCCGAGGTAGACGACGCCAAAGACCAGGGGTATGCCGACAATCGCAACAGCGACGCGGCGAGTAAGCTCCCCGATGGTCAGACCTCCATGATTTCTGCTTCTTTGGCCTTCATTGCAGCGTCAATACGTGCAATGAAGTCATCGTGCACCTTCTGGATATCCTTCTCCGCGTGCTTGACGTCGTCCTCTGAAACGCCATCGAGCTTTTTGAGCCTGTCGCGAGCTTCGGTACGCCAGTGACGCACTGAAATCCTGCCCTCTTCCGCAAGTTTGTGGATGACTTTCGCCAGCTCCTTGCGACGCTGCTCGTTCATGGATGGGAGAGGGACTCGAATGAACGTGCCTTGCGTCGAGGGTTCCAACCCAAGGTCAGCTTCGCGAATGCCCTTCTCTATGACCTTGATCTGAGCGCGATCGAAGGGCGTGACTACCAGAAGCCGCGGCTCAGGGGCAGAGATCGTAGCCACCTGATTGAGCATCATCATCGATCCGTAGACTTCCACCTTAACCGTGTCGAGCATGTTGGTGGTTGCCTTACCTGACCGAACAGTAGAAAACTCGTGCTTGGTTCCGTCGAAGGCCTTCTCCATGTTCGCCTTCGTGTCCTTGAGAATCTGTTGAATAGAGCTCATGAGACTATGGTTCCGACGCGTTCGCCACGCACTGCGCGCAAGACCGCACCGGGTTCGTGAATGTTGAGAACGATCAGCGGCAGCTTGTTCTCCTTACAGAGCGTCACTGCAGTCTGGTCCATCACACCAAGCTCTTCAAGCATCACATCTCTGTAGGAGATCTGTTCATAGCGCGTGGCTGCCGGGTTCTTTTTGGGGTCATCCGAGTACACGCCGTCTACGCTCGTTGCCTTGATGATCACTTCGGCCTTGATCTGGATCGCGCGCAGTGCAGCGGCGGTATCGGTGGAGAAGTAGGGGTTCCCCGTACCGGCGGCAAAAATCACGATTCTCCCTTTGTCAAAGTGACGCAGAGCGCGGCGGCGAATATATGGCTCCGCGAGTTCTTCCATGCGAATTGCTGTCATCACTCGAGTGTCGAGGCCCTTCTTCTCGAGCACGTCCTGGAGTGCGAGTGCGTTGATGACGGTGCCGAGCATTCCCATATAGTCGGCAGCGACCCTGTCCATGCCGAGGGCGGCTAGCTGTGTGCCGCGCACCATGTTGCCGCCGCCGATTACCAGTCCGATTCCTACTCCCGCTTCTACGACGCCCTTGATCTCGTCGGCAAAGCGATTGACTCGTTCAAAGTCGTAGCCCGAACCCTTGTCGCCGGCGAGCGCTTCGCCGGAGAGTTTGAGCAGGATGCGCTTGTAGGCGGCTGGAGGGGACGGTGGCATGCTATTAGTCCTGGCGTTCTTTGTGGTGCGCGCTCACTGGAACGCGATGACCTTGGCGAGTAGCCGAACTCTGGTGCGGAGCAGGTGCTAAGGCAAGTCGGGGCTGGCAGATCGAGGTGATCCACCAGCCCCAGCTACTTATTCTTCGCCCATCTGGTAGCGTACAAAGCGCTTAATCGTCAAAGGCGCCCCTGCTTCCTTGGACTTGAGCTCCACGAGTTGCTTGATGGAGCTATTGGGATCGCGCACCCAAGGCTGATCGAGGAGCGTTACTTCGGCGTAGAACTTGTTCACCTGCCCATCGACCATCTTCTGGACGATGTTGTCGGGCTTGCCGGACTGGCGCGCCTGTTCCACAAAGATTGCCCTTTCGCGCTCGATGACCTCGGCCGGGACGGAGTCACGGTCGACGCCATAGGGTACGCGAGGGACACCAGCGGCTATGTGCTGAGCCACGGTGTTAGCGAGGTCCCTGGCAGCTTCGTTGTTGGCTCCGCCCACGTCGACCAGCGCGGCGACTTTACCGGTAAAGTGCACGTAGGTGCCAATGGCACCATCTGTGACAAAACGGGCAAAGCGCCTGAGGACGACGTTTTCTCCGGTTTTGGCCGAGGCCGCGCGGACCACGTCCTCGACGGTACGGGACGGATCGCCCGCGAACGCCTTGGACATGCCCGGTGTTCCAGCTGCAACCGGCACGTTGTCGTTGAGCGAGGTATCGGCTGCGACATGGTCGAGGAGCGACTGGGCGAGGGCGCCAAACTCTTCGTTGCGCGAGACGAAGTCAGTTTCGGAGTTGACCTCGATTATTGCGCCTGTTTTGGCGTCGCTGGATACGACCGCTACGATTCGCCCCTCGGCAGCAGCGCGTCCGGCGCGCTTTTCAGCCTTGGCGATGCCCTTGGTGCGGAGTATGTCGACGGCCTTGGCGATATCGCCATCGGCCTCTTCCAGCGCCTTTTTGCAGTCCATCATACCCGCGCCGGTACGGGCGCGGAGCTCCGCCACATCCTTAGCCGTGATGTTTGCCATCTTTGTTTCCTTCTTCGTGAGAACGCCGCCGGTATTGAGCCGGCGGCGTTAGTGATTGCCATTCAGGTAAGGCGCGATTGTCGCGCCTTGTCGGCTGCGCAGGGTCGCCGCCATGGCTTCCCGCGCTTGGGTGACTCTATTCTCCTGCTTCCTCCGGCGTATCGCCGGAGTCGGCGCTTTCCCCACCATCGGAGCCGCCCGTCTTGAGACGGGCGGCGATTGCCTCCGGCTTGGCGCGGCGTCGGCGGGGACGACGGCGCCGGCGGCGCTCCTCGTCTCCTCCTCCAGCCGCTGGTTCGAGACCGCGATCGGATGAGTAGGTGCTCTCCTCCGCGTCTTCTTCCACCGCCCTCACGGGTGCAGCAAGACGAGCCTCGGCGATCGTGTCGGCGATGAAACGGCAGATCAGGTCGACAGACCTGATAGCGTCATCATTGCCGGCAATCGGCACCGTAATGCGGTCGGGATCCGAGTTGGTGTCG
>CAZYTS010000150.1:3659-9507 GCA_964649855.1 uncultured Gemmatimonadaceae bacterium | reverse complement strand
CGATTTCGCGGGTTTTGTCGGTAACGACCATCGTCAGGTTGCTAACGATGTTAAAGGCCGCCACCAGCACAATGAGCAGCAGGATGACCCCCATTCCGAGCTTTTCCAGTTTTAGGGCCTGAAAGAGCGAAGAGTTCTGCTCCTGCCAATCGACAGTGCGGTACGGGTTACCTAACGTTTCAGAGAGGCGGACTGCCACCTCGCGGGCGTGCCAGCGATCGGCGGTGCGCACCTCTATTCCCGTTACGGCGGTGTCGAGCCCTGCCAGATCCTGCGCGGTTGCAAGGGAGACGAAGACGTAGCCGTTATCGTACTCGTACATCCCGGTATCGAATATTCCGGTAACTTCGAGTCGTCGGGCAATGGGCACGATGTTGCCTGTAGCCGCGTTTACCGTGACTCCGCTGGCCGTATAGATGCCGACGCTGTCGCCGGGTATGACATTCAGTTTGGCTGCGAGCAGCCTCCCTACTACGATTCCGCGCTGCAATCCGTCTGAGGAGGCAAAGCGAAAGTCGCCCTGCGATGCATGTTCTCTGATCGAAGTCACGCTGTCGACGCCACGTCCAGCCGGCTCGATTCCCGCGATGTAGGTTCCTTCGCTGTAGTCATGACCGGCTGAAATCAGCCCGGTAGCGAGCACAAAGGGTGCAGCAGCAATCACCCCCGGATCGGATTTGACGCGGGTGAGCACGTTCTTCCAGTCGCTGACCTTGAGATCCTCGCCATAGGTGAGGACGCGTACGTCGGGACTGCCAATCAGGATTTTTTCTCTCAAGTCGCGCTGCAGACCATTCATGACTCCCATGACTACAATCAGCGCGCTTACGCCAACGATCACGCCGCCGATCGCGATGATGCTGATAAAGGACAGCAGCTTGGAACCGCGTCGGCTGCGCAGATAGCGCCATGCAATCCCCAGTTCGAGTCGCGAACTCATTCGGGTCTGAGTGTCGGGAAAAGGATTACGTCGCGGATATTCTGAGCCCCAGAGAGATACATGAACAACCGGTCGATCCCTATTCCCACGCCTCCCATCGGCGGCATGCCATACTCCATTGCGCGCAGATAGTCCTCATCGACTCCTACCGCTTCTTCGTCACCGGCGTCGCGCAGCCGCGCCTGAGCCTCCAGCCTTTCGCGCTGGTCGACTGGATCGTTGAGTTCGCTGAAGGCATTAGCGAGTTCGCGTCCGGCGGCAAAGAGCTCAAAGCGTTCGGTGAGCCCGGGAACTCCCCTCTTTGGTTTGGCCAGGGGGGAAAGTTCAACGGGGTAATCGACCACGAATGTGGGTGAGGTTATTCGTGACTCCACCAGGGACTGGAACATTTCATCGAGGAGCTTTGGCCGGCTCAGCGTTTCCACCTTATGCACCCCGACGCGCTGGGCAAGGTTCCGCAGCGTCTCGTCATTGGTTTGCATGATGTCGACGCCTAACGCTTGATTGAGCGAAGGCACCCACTCGATTCTTGGAAAGGGCGGACTTAACGAGGGTACCTCTGAAAAGGCGTCGTCCGGCAGAATGCGCCGTTCTTCGGGTGAAGCCGATTCCACGGACAGGATGCTCGATACTGCAGCGGCAGCGCGAAGGATCAGCTGTTCTACCCGCTCCATCATGACCATGTAGTCGGCGTAGGCTTCGTAGAACTCGAGCATCGTGAACTCGGGGTTGTGCGTGCGATCAATCCCCTCGTTCCTGAAGTCGTGTCCGATTTCGTAAACCCGGTCAAGTCCGCCAACTACCAGGCGCTTGAGATAAAGCTCGTCGGCAATCCGCAGGTAGAGCGGCATGTCTAGAGCATTGTGGTGCGTAGTAAAGGGCCGTGCGGCAGCGCCACCATACAGTGGCTGCAGCACGGGAGTCTCCACTTCCAGATAGTCGAGACCGTCCATGTATCTGCGGATCTCGGTAATCATGCGTGAACGTGCAACAAAGCGGCGCCGGACGTCGGCGTGCACAGCGAGATCGGCGTAGCGCTGCCGGTAGCGCTGTTCGGGGTCGGCAAAGCCGGAATGCCGGACTACGGTACCATCTACGATCTCGTCCTTGCCATAGGGCAAGGGGCGCAGCGATTTAGCCAGCAGTACGAGACCGCTGGCTTTGATGGTTGTTTCACCGGTCCTTGTGCGGAAAAGCGGCCCGGTCACACCAACGATGTCACCAATGTCCAGCAGTTCGAGCTGGGCCCATACGAGATCATCGAGTTCGTCGCGCCTGAAGTAGAGCTGTATTCTCGATGTAGAGTCTGCAAGGTGACCAAAGATGGTCTTGCCATGCGGCCGCCACGCCACCAACCTGCCCGCTACAGAGACAGGGGGGCCTTCTGGCTCGTGCTCGGGCAGGAGCCGCAGCGCTGCGGCTGTGTCATGCGTGCGATCAAAGCTGTAGGCGAACGGCTGAACACCAAGTTCGTAGAGTTGCGCCAGTTTCTCCCGGCGCGCCTTGAGTACAAAGTTCAGTTCTTCACTCATGTCGCATCTCCAGCTGTCACCCCTGCCCCAAAGCGCTTGAGATAGGCTTCGATGAATGCGTCGATGTCGCCGTCCATCACCCTCTGAACGTCGGGAATCTTGAGTTCGGTGCGGTGGTCGTTGACCATGGTGTAGGGCTGGAATACGTAGCTTCGGATCTGGCTGCCAAAGGACACGTCTGATTTGGTGGCGTCAAGTTTTGCCTTGGCGGCTGCTTGCTTGTCTGCTTCCAATTGATAGAGACGGTTCTTGAGCTGCTTCATCGCAGTAGCCTTGTTTTTAAACTGCGATCGCTCCTGCTGCGACGATACTACGACGCCCGTTGGAATGTGCGTAAGTCGCACCGCAGAACTCGTCTTGTTGACGTGCTGGCCCCCTGCTCCGCTGGCTCGAAACACGTCCATCCGTATGTCTTCGTCGCGAATCTCGATGTTGATCTCTTCGTTTACAACGGGATAGACAAAGACCGACGCAAAGCTCGTGTGCCTGCGTGCGTTTGAGTCAAAAGGTGAAATACGTACAAGCCGGTGGACACCGGTCTCGGGACGTAAAAAGCCATATGCAGATGGGCCGGTTATCTCCAGGACCGCTCCCTTGATACCGGCTTCTTCACCCTCGGACATATCCAGGACCTCGACCGAGAACCCGTGACGCTCGGCCCAGCGCGTATACATGCGCATCAGCATTTCTGCCCAGTCCTGGGCCTCGGTGCCACCAGCACCAGCTGCAATCTCCAGTTGGGCATTGCGCCAGTCGTCGCGCCCCTGAAGCATGGACTTGAGCTCAAAGCTCCGCAGCACTGTCTCCATGGCAGCGACTTCGCCGTCCAGGTCCTGCTGCATTTGTTCATCAGGCTCGGCCGCCAGAAGCTCGTCCAGCTCTCTGGCACTCGCCACACGTGCCGACAGTTCGTCGTACTCGTCTACCCAGCCCTTGAGTGACTTAACCAGTTGCACAACACTGCGCGCGGCGTCCTGATCGTCCCAGAAGCCCGCTGCAGTCATGCGACCTTCCAGCTCGGTCAGTCGCTCGCGCTTGGCATCGATGTCAAAGATACCTCCTCAGGTCTTCTACCCGAGTAAAGTACTCTCCCAGTATTCGAGAACGTTCGGTTTCAGCCATGGGGCCAGGTTTCTCCGCTTCCGATAAAGACGAGAGCCGCTCCCCCTCTGGAAGAACGGCCCGTTTCTACTGCCTCGGTGGCACAGCGAAATCTAGCACCATACTGCCCGGGGTGAATACCCCGGTCAAAAAACCATCTTGCCTCCGGCGAGAATCTCGTTGAGCGCATCCTGAAAATGTCCGGTGCTTTCTGCAAACTCGCGCCCTACCTGCTCGATGTACTCCTCGTAGCTCTTCTTGATCTCGTCGCGAAACAACTGCTTGATCGTGTTGTTTCTCAGTCCCTCTTCGCGCTTCTGCGGGTGGTACGCAATCATGTCCGAAACGAGGGCGCGTGCAAGACGCCGAGCCTTTTGGTTCGGATCATTTGAAAGAAAGGGATTGAGTGGGCGACGTGCACCAGCTGGAGCCGCACCAGGTGCGGCGCTCGGACTCGCGGGAACAGACGGATTGCCGGTTCGCGGAGGCGACGCCTGAGACGGCGAAGGAGACGGAGCGCCTGTTGCCGCTGCAGGTGCGGCGTGAGGAACGGGTTGTGCCGGCCGAGCTACCGGAGCCTCAGTACGTGGCTGCGCGGGTTGAGGAGCTGGCCTCGCCGGCGCTGGTGTTGCCAGTGGAGCGCCAAAGGAGGGACTCGTGGTTGCAGGGACAAACGCAGGTGTTGGTGGCCGCAGAGTTGAAGGCGGAAACGACGGTGCCCCAAACGCCGTGCTGGATGGCGGAGTGCGCCGCGGCGGAGAAAATGGAGGCACTCGACCCGGAACTGCCGGCTGGCTTACAGGCGTTGGGCTGCGTGGTGACATTGCTGATGGTGCTGACGCTACTGCGGTCGCAGCACCACCTGGCGCCTGCGGCGCGTTTGCGTGCTGACGCGCTTCGGTAGCGGGAGGTCGCGCCGCGCGAGGAGGCGCAGAAACCAGCGCGTCTGGGAAGTCATCACCCCAACTAACGCTTGCAGAAACGGGGATCACTCCGCCGCAGACCGAGCAGCGCGCGCGAACCGCTGCGCCCACGACCTTGGCGGGATCAACTCTGAATACTGACCTGCACTCCGGACACGAAACGTTCATTCACTCATCCACAATGCTGATGGCCCGTGGTGCGCGCGGAGGCGTTGCTTCTCCTCCAGCGCCCGTGAAATCCGTACGACGATCAACCGAATAAACCGAACCAACGAGCGTCTTTGCGTAGCCCTTCATCTCAGTTGCCAACTGGCTCACCTGCGCCGCATTCGCAAAAGAACGCTTTTCGTTCGTCACAACTCCAATCGACAACGTCATCAATGGAACCCGGTGCAACTGACCACGCCGGTCCTTCCCAAAAAAGTAGCCCGCCCTGCGATCCTGTTCTGAGTACTGAAACGGTATAAGCGTATCAAACACCGTCACAATCTCCCCGCAAGTCTCCGCCACATTCTTCGAGGGAATTATAAAGATGAAGTCGTCACCGCCGATGTGACCGACGAAACCATCTTCCTGGCAAAGTCCCTTCACCACGTCGTGAAGCAGCTTTGCCAATAGACGAATAACCCTATCGCCATCGTAATAGCTGTAGCGGTCGTTGTACTCCTTGAAGTGATCCAGGTCCGCATAGCAGACGCCAAATTGCTCACCTCTCGCGATTCTGCGATCCAGCTCCGCCTCGATTTCAATGGTGCCCGGCAAGCGCGTGGAGGGGTGAACGTTCACATCGCGGTCTGAACGCCTCAGGAGGAGGTCGAGGCGACGGCGGAACGTCGAGCTCTCAAGGTCGCGGGGCAGGATCTCGTCGGCACCGGCCAGAAAGGCCGCTTCCATGGCAGCGGAGGTGTTCTCCGTCAGAAAGGCCACAGGTACGATTCCGGTAAAGGAGTCGCTCTTGAGGCGTCTGCAGGCCTCGTAGGCCGCGTCTCCATCGCGGTCGTCAAAGACCGCCATTCGCGGACGGCTCCTGAGGGCGATTTCCATCATGCCGTCGGGATTCGAGGCGGCCATGACCGGAATCGCCCCCTCAGCGAGCCATTCGAGCATGAGCCGCGGCGCATGCGAGTAGGCCCGCGAGAACAGGACGGCGGACGGCGGCGACGGCACTAAGAGAGGAGAGGGTTGGAGAGTACCGCTAAGCTACCCCGTCTCCCGTAAATCGGTCAGAATGACCCGACGGAGAGCTGCCGAAATGGACGTCTCCCTCCGACACTCGCCAACAGGAGCCACGGTATGCGGCTTGGGTATGAGACGACCCGATGTTGCGGATGGTGACAGCGTGCGCGACCAAT
>CAZYTS010000150.1:0-3559 GCA_964649855.1 uncultured Gemmatimonadaceae bacterium | reverse complement strand
CGTTGACTAGAAGCTCAGTCTGAGCGAGAGATACGTCGGTGCCTGGCCGGCATCGGCGGAAAGTCCCGAAAAGCTCCGTGCAAAATCGATCGTCAGGCGACGAACGACAAAACCAATCCCCAGTGACGCTCCGCCGGCCTCGGTGTCCTCTGACTCGACTACGTAACCTCCTCGTAGAAAGACCGAGCTTTCCCAGGCAAACTCTGCTCCAATGCGCGGCAGCGGTTTGCGAATTGGCAGTCCGTCGATCACATCCACGGCGAGCGAAATGCGAGCGTCCCTGGCGATAGTCTGCGGAATCACGTAGTAACTCGTCGCTCCTACCTGAACGCGCGTCGGAAATCCTCCGGTGTTTTCGGAGTCCTTGCGCACGCCAATATGCCTGACAACGGCACCAACACTCACGGGAAAGCCGAGTGGGAGGTCGTACTGGACGCCGGCATCGATCACAGAGTTTGTTGCGCGCCGCGAGGGAATATCCGGGCACTCGCCGCTGCAATCAAAGCGGAATTGCAGCAACCGATAGGTAATGCCAGCGCGGATCCTGTTGCCAATCTGCGAAGCATAAGACCCGGCCAGTGCCACGTTGCGCGAATAGAGCTGCCCCGAGGGAATGGAATCCGGACCCGTTACGTCGCCGCCACCGTAATCCAGCAGGTTTGCTGCGAGGGCAAACACTCCGAGACGTTGCGTTGCCACTGTCACAACGAGTGCATCGCCCGTGCCTACAAGGGTCTGGGAATGGTGCAACGACGCCTCCGCGCGGCGTGAAACAGCCAGCCCTGCTGGGTTCCACCAGGCAGCCTCCGTTGTCTGGGACGCCGTGGCCATTGCGTTGCCAAGCCCCACGGCGCGAGCACCAACCGGCAAAAGCAGGAACAGCGCCGCCTCGTCGGTTGCCTGTGCCCGAAGCGTCGTCGCTGAAAATGCTGTGAGGACTCCTGTGAGAAGGCCGGCGACGACCCGCACAGCAAACCTACGAAAGCGGCTGTGCCTCATCAGTGAGCATGATGGGGATGCCGTCGCGAATCGGGTAGCGAAGGCGGCACTCGTGGCAAATCAGAGCAGATTCCTGGGCACGATGCTCTAAGGCGCCCTTGCATCGTGGGCACACAAGTAAATCAAGCAAAAGCGGCGAAACTGTCATCTAATGTCCTCAGGGAGGGAAAAGCCGAAGCGCGAAAGCGACGCCGGGTTACGACGCCAGTTGTGCAGCACCTTTATCCAGAGATCCAGATACACCCTGGAACCAATAAGCTCCTCGATCTTGGTGCGCGCGGCCTGGCCTAGCTCCCTTATCCTCGACCCGCCCTTCCCAATGAGGATGCGCTTCTGGCTCTCACGTTCTACAAACACCGTTGCCCGAACGTAAACGGGATCGCGGTCTTCGCGAAACTCGTCTATTTCAGCAGTCACTGCATATGGCAGTTCTTCTTCGAGCTGCTCAAATGCAGCCTCGCGGATTGCCTCAGCGGCGAAAAAACGCAAAGACTGCGTGCTCACGTCTTCGGGGTCGTATAGAAACCCGCTCTCCGGCATAGCCTGTGCGAGGCGCTGAACGAGTTCAGACACTCCCGACCCGTCTAGTGCAGACACCGCTATGGAATCCGGAAGTGTTTTCAGGAGTTGGCTGACTTGCTCGGCAGTCAGCCGATCGATCTTGTTGAGCGCAACCGTGACCGGTGCTTTGACGGCCAGATCGGGCACAAGGTCGCCGAGCCGCTCGATCTCACCAGTAGCGTCTACCACATGGAGAATGGCGTCCGCATCTCTCAGCGTTTCAATTGCCTCGTGTCGCATGGCGCGCTGCAGGTGGTAGGCCGGATTCATAAGGCCTGGTGTGTCGACAAAGACTATCTGGGTCTGCCCTGACATCAGAATGCCCGTGACGTTCCTGCGCGTCGACTGCGGCCTTGGGCTCGTGATTGCGAGCTTTTGACCCACCACGCGGTTGAGCAGTGTAGACTTTCCTGCGTTAGGCCGACCAACCACAGCGACTATTCCCGCCCGGGTCACTACATCCTGACTCGCCTCAGGCGGGATTGGTGCGGATTCGTCGGCGTGCGGCATCGAGGAGGGCGAAGTGCGCAGGAGGGCGAGGCGAGCGAGGACCTATTGGCTCAGGGAATGATATGACCTGAGCCGCAAGATTGGGCACCAGTTAGGTCCCCATAGCCGTGGTCGCCATAGTCGCTTGTCACAGCCATCGCCCTCTTTGCCATCACCGCCCTCTGTTGCCTCCGTCGCCCTCTGTTGCCTTCACCGCCCTCTTTGCCTCCGTCGCCTCTGTTGCCTTCGCCGCCCTCTTTGCCGTCGCCGCCCTCTTTGCCCTCCTTATTGCATCAGTGGACGAAGCAACTCCGCGGTCATGGCTCCCGAATGTGAAGCGGTGGCTTCACGCTCCCTGGCAACGTCGGCGGCACTCACTGCGCTGGCGCTGTTGCCAAAGGACGAGCGCACAAAGGTCAGGAGAGCGGCGACTTCTTCGTCACTCATCACGACCCCCACTCCGTACGCGGGCATGAGGCCGTTGTAGGTGGTGCCGTGCACAGTGATTGGACCTTGAATCCCGTGCAGCACAATGCGGATCGGAACGGCGGAGTTGGCGGCGCCGGCGTATTCTGATCCTGCGAGCGGCGGGTAGGTTCCCGGGATGCCCTCGCCGTTAGGCATATGACAGGTAATGCAGCGCTGCTGATAGAGGGATTCGCCTGCGCTAACGGCCACCGTGCTGCTTTGCGCCTGTGGAGTATCACCGCCCTGTTTGGCCTGTTCTCCTCCCCCACCGCAGGCAGCTGTGAGTGCTAGTGTGGTGAGAGCGAGGATAGCCGGGGTTGCTCTGTTGGAGCGTTTCGAACTGGAATTGCGGTATTCGGTCATGAGGGTCTCCGATGTTCCGCCGAGGATAAACAGGTGCTGGTGGAATGTATGTCAGGGAAAGGAGGGCTTGGGTTCGGGGAGTTGGTAGGTTGGAAGGTTGGGAAGCTGGGAGGCTGGGAGGCTGGGAGGGAATCTCGGAGAGGCGTTTAGATGGCGGTGCTCATTCTTCGATCTGTTGTCGGAACGTGCTCGAGTACAGGCAATAAAAAAGGGCCGTTTCCTGGAGTGGAAACGGCCCTTTTAGGGGGTGCCGGCGACGGCCTACTCTCCCGCGATCTCTCGATCGGAGTACCATCGGCGCTGTAGGGCTTAACTGCCGTGTTCGGGATGGGAACGGGTGTGGCCCCTACGCTCTAGTCGCCAGCGAGGCGTGCGACAAAGGAGGAGGAGAGATCGTGGTTAGGATCAAAAACTGAATCAGATCTAGCATGCTCTGCGATTGTGTTACAAAGGGTGAGTCAAGCCTCACGGGCGATTAGGACCGCTGCGCTCGGAATGTGTTACCACATGTCCACGTGCGGCCTATCGACGGGATAGTCTTTCCCGGCCCTTTAGGGGACTCAAGGTCCCAGGGAATGTTCATCTTGGAGGGCATTTCCCACTTAGATGCTTTCAGCGGTTATTGCCACCGATCATCGCTACCCGGCGTTGCCCCTGGCGGGACAACCGGGACACGAGC
>CAZYTS010000149.1:0-9550 GCA_964649855.1 uncultured Gemmatimonadaceae bacterium | reverse complement strand
CGTAGTTTAGGCCTCATCGAGGCTATCCCGGAGTCCTTCATGCTGGCGGAAGAGCACGTCTCTGTAACCGCGATCATCCTCAGGTTGAGCGCGGTGCTGGGCCTGGTCTTGCTCAATGGGTTCTTTGTAGCATCAGAGTTTGCACTGATCGGAGCGCGGGCCACCAAGCTCGCGGAAATGGCGTCGCGGGGCGACCGCATGGCAAAAATTGCGCAGGGTGCGGTCGCTCACCTCGACCGTTACCTGAGCGCTACACAACTCGGCATTACAATCGCGTCGCTCGCGCTGGGCTGGATTGGTGAGCCTGCGATTGCGGTCCTAATGGACGCGGCGCTGAGTCGCATTGGTATCGACGCTCCTGCTGGGGCGGTGCACAGTGCTGCGGCAATTGCCGTGGCCTTTATGGTCATCACCTTTCTTCACGTTGTTTACGGCGAGCTCGCGCCCAAGAGTCTTGCACTCGTCATGCCCGAGCGCCTCAGCGGATACCTGATTCTCCCGCTGATGCTTTTTACCAAACTCATGACGCCGTTCATTGCCCTTTTAAACGGAACGGCCAACGCGTCGCTCAGACTCTTCGGCATTCAGCCGGTCTCGGAGCTCAAAGAAGTGCACTCCACCGAGGAGTTGCGACTGGTCGTGCTACAGTCGCGCGCTCATGGTGCACTTGGTGAAAGCAATTCCGAGATGCTGGCCGGGGTACTCGACTTTCACGAAAAAAAGGTTCAGGACGTAATGCGTCCCAGGACCGACGTTGTCGGCATAGACGTAGACTCAACCGAAGAAGAGGTTCGCGAAATCATCCGGCGGGAGCGCTACAGTCGCTACCCCGTGTTCCGCGAGACACTGGATGATGTTATCGGTGTGTTGTTGAGCAAGGACTTCTGGCTCCGCGACGAAGACACGGAATTTGACCTGAGAAAGACCCTCCGGGAGCCGATTTACGTTCCTTCCACACGGAGCGCCGAGCGCGTGCTGGACGATTTCAGAAAGACGCGCGCTCACCTTGCAATTGTTCTGGATGAGTACGGCGGCACGGCGGGGATCGTCACGCTCGAAGATCTCGTTGAAGAGGTCATTGGCGACATCGCCGACGAGTACGATCAGGTAGACCGCGAAGCGGTTGAGATTGACGGCGTTCTGGAGCTCGCCGGAACGATGTCTCTGGTGGACGTCAGATCCGACTACCATCTGGATATTCCAGAGGGCTCGTGGAACAGCCTGGGCGGATACGTTTTTGCCGCGCTTGGGCGGTTGCCAACAGTTGGTGATCGTGTTCGCTTTCCCGGCGGCGAACTGGAGGTAGTGGCTGTAGACGGACGGCGCGTGGCGGCTGTACGGGTGCTTCGGACCAGGGCCAGCGAGTCAACGGGCAACCGCGGCAGCAACGCAGCATCCGAAAGTCGGCGAAAGGGCCAGTAGCCAGTGTGCGATAGTCTCAAAAATGTGTCGGGCTCAGGACTCAGGCAGTCCGAGTCCGGCTGAAACGCTCTAACGTTTGCCAAACCATGCGCAACCTCTCCGCCATCACAATCTGCCTCCTGTTAGTCACAACAGCGGACGCACAGCAACCTGCCCGTGCCAGAGGCGCGTCGCAGTACGTGCCGGGGGCAACCTGGGAATGGCGATCCCCGTCGGCAGCAGGGTTTGACTCTGTCCGTCTCGCCGCCGCCATAGAGTTTGCCAGGACCCACGAGGCTCGTGCACCGCGAGACATGGAGGAGTCGCACTACAGGAGCTTTGGCCGCGAACCCTTTGGCCAGGGCATTGGACCTTTCAAGCCGCGAGGAGAGCAGACGGGAGTGGTTCTGCGAGGTGGCTATATCGTAGCAAGCTGGGGAGAACCAGACCGCGTAGATATGACACACAGCGTCACAAAGAGCTTTCTTTCCGCAACAGTCGGTTTGGCATTTGATCGCGGACTGATCGGTTCTGTCAAGGATACGGTGTGGAAGTCGCAATCGCCGGTCTACCCTCTGAGGCTTCAGGCGCCGAGGGAGCCAGGTTCACGCATGGGAGAGCCGATGTTTCTCATGCCATTTGATACTCCACACAATCGTACGATCACGTGGGACGATCTCCTGCGTCAGACGAGCGACTGGGAGGGCACTCTCTGGGGTAAGCCGGAATGGGCCGATCGTCCGTCGCAGAACTCGGCGGAGTGGCGCACAAGACCGCGCAAGCCTGCCGGAAGCGCGTACGAGTACAACGATGTACGCGTCAATGTCCTGGCGCTAGCTGCAACAAACGTTTGGAGACGGCCGTTGCCGGAGGTGCTGCGCGACAGTCTCATGGATCCCATTGGTGCTTCGCACACCTGGCGCTGGTACGGCTACGACAACTCCTGGATAACGCTCGATGGACGGCCGGTGCACGTTGTTTCCGGAGGAGGTCACTGGGGCGGCGGAATGTTCATCAATGCCTGGGATATGGCGCGCTTTGGACTCCTCACCCTCCGTCGTGGCGTCTGGGGCGACAAACGCATCCTCTCGGAAGAATGGGTGCGACAATCGCTCACGCCAACCACTCCGCAGCCGACCTACGGCTTCATGAACTGGTTCCTCAACACCGATCGCAAGTGGATGTCAAATGCGCCTGCCACGGCATTCGGTCACGTTGGAAACGGGCTCAACCTTGTGTTTGTAAGCCCCGAACAGGATCTGGTGGTCGTTGTTCGCTGGCTCGATAATTCCTCGGCCAACGAGTTCCTGGGCCTGATGCTGGGATCGATTTCACGTTAGGCCGGAGCAAATCTGTACTGCTTGACCTTTGGGTGTGACGTTGACATCACTCCCACGGTCCATTTTGTAAGACTCCCGGCAAAGTTGTTGCCGGAGACCCTTGAGGGGAGCGCGATCCGGCGCAACTCTTAAGTTTATGCCGTAATGCGGGCGACCCCCGGCCCGATTACAGTGGTGCATTGCTCGTTTGTCTCGCGGCGTCCTTGCACGACAAGGACACGGGCCTTTATGTGTTTCGCCGACATTGTCAGCAAACGAAAAGGAGACAGTAAATGGGGCGTCGCAGCGTTGGCGGCTTAAAAAACCGATGAAGCAGGGGCCGCGCGGTCTGCAGCAAAGAGTGGGTCTCATGCTGGCCGCTGTTCTTACAATCGGGATTGCGGCAATCACGCTTTTTGCCTGGCGCGAGATGAGGAACGACGCGCTGGACGACGCGACCCGACGTCTCGAAGATGTAACTAATCAGCTGACTGGACTACTTGATCAGTCTGCCAGAGCCAGGCACAATCTGCTGCTCAGAACGACACAGAGCTCTGAGATCGGGCGTCTCCTCGAGACAAACGAGACGCAACTTATGGATGTCGGCGCCACAGCCATCCAACAGTTGGCGAGCGACTCGAGCACCACGGCCGAGCTGTGGGACTCAAACGGACGCCGCATTCTGATGCGCGGCCCGTCGCGCCCCGAGATGTCCGCCGCGTCACGTGAACTGCTGCAATCTCTTGTATCGAGCAATCAACCGACAGCGCTCTCGCAGCTCTACATGGAAAATGACACGGTGCGCTATTCCACCGTGGGACTTATCGCAGGAAATAGCGGGACGCTGGGATACGTGGTGCAACGTCAGCCGGTGGCCGGGTCCTCAACCGGGCGCGCTCAGCTCATGAGGCTCATTGGCTCCAGTTCGAGCCTCTACGTGGGTAACGCCGATAACTCATTGTGGACAGACCTTGTTGGAGTAGCTGATCAGCCCCCGGTGGCCGTAGTTAGTGATACGTCGATTCTTTCGTTTGAACATGGTGGGGCAGGCCAGCTCGCTGCAGCTCGCAGGATGACGTTTGCCCCGTGGGTCGTACTGGTGGAGTTCAACAGAGACGTGGTTCTCGCACGCAGCACGGACTTTCTCAAGCGTGGAGGACTCATCGCCGTTGCCCTGTGCGGGATCGTTGGGGTTCTTGGCTGGCTCTCCGCTCGTACCGTCACGAAGCCGTTTGAAGGGGCTCTCCAGGCATCCGAAGCACGCTTCAAAGCGGTGTTTGAGGGCGCTCCCACCGGCGTTCTCATGACTGATTCAAGGGGAGCCATCGTCCTTCTCAACTCCGAGGTCGAGCGTCTCTTTGGTTACACTCGTGACGAACTCGTTGGTAAGAGCGTTGAACTCCTCGTTCCAGCGTCAGCACGAGACGCCCATCCCGGTCAGCGCGACGAGTACATGAGGCATCCCGAGATGCGACCTGCAGGGCACGGCCGCGAACTCCACGGCGTACGAAAAGATGGCGTCGAGATTCCCATCGAAGTCGGCCTGAGTCCGCTCGTCAGCAAAGGCGAGCCGTTTGTGATAGCATCTGTAGTGGATATCAGTTCGAGAAAGGAATCGGAGCAGGAACTGCGTCGCTCGAATGAGGAGCTGCAACGCTTTGCCTACGTGGCGTCGCACGATCTGCAGGAGCCGCTGCGTACCGTGGCGAGCTACGTCCAGCTCCTGGAACGCCGCTACAAGGACAAGCTCGACGACGACGCGCGTGAGTTTATCGGCTACGCCGTAGACGGGTCGCGCCGAATGCAGCACCTGGTCGAGGACCTTCTGGCTCTTTCAAGAGTTGGAAGTAGAGGGATCGAGCTCGTACCTATGGAGGCTGACACAGCATTGGATGCGGCACTCAGTGACATGCAGCTGGCCATCGATGAATCGAAGGCAACGGTCGAGCGCTCACCCCTGCCTACTGTTCGTGCCGATTCAAGGCAGCTCGTTCAGCTCTTTTCCAACATCCTTGGCAACGCCATCAAATTCAGCGGCGATTCTCCTCCAAGAATTGAGATCAGCGCCGAAAGGCAGGGGCGGTTCTGGGCTTTTAACGTTCACGATCACGGTATTGGCATCGAGCCCCAGTACTACGAAAGGATCTTTGTAATCTTCCAGAGACTTCACGGCCGTGGCGAATACCCCGGTACGGGGATCGGGCTGGCCATCTGCAAAAAGATCGTGGAGCGGCACGGTGGTTCGATCTGGGTAGAGTCTCAACCCGGAAAGGGCTCCACATTCTCATTTACACTTCCAGCGATTCCGGAGGCTTGACAGTGGCAACTGCTACGGCACCAATCGAAGTCCTGCTGGTTGAAGACAGCCCCGCCGATGTAAGACTCACAAGGGAGGCGCTGAGTGAGGCAAGAGTCCGCAACAACGTACACGTTGCTGTGGACGGCGTGGATGCTCTGGACTTTCTGCACCGCCGCGGCAAACACTCAAAAGCACCCTCGCCCGACCTGATCCTTCTAGACCTCAATCTCCCGCGCAAAGACGGGCGCGAGGTCCTCGAAGACATTAAACGTGATGACAGGCTCAAGCGTATCCCCGTAGTCATACTTACCACATCGCAGTCCGAGCAGGACATTCTTGACAGCTACCAGTTGAATGCCAACGCCTATGTAACCAAGCCTGTAGACCTGGAGCAGTTCTTATCTGCTGTCAGATCCATAGAAGGATTCTGGCTCGAGGTCGTCAAGCTCACGAGGCTCTAGTAGAATGCAGGGAACTCTGGAACCGAAAAGCCCGCTCAAGGTCCTGCTTGTCGAAGACAACGCAGCCGATGCTCGACTTGTAACCGAGCTTCTTCGCGACGTTGCTCAGGCGTCAATTTCGCTCACTCACGCCGACGGGCTGCGTAAGGCTCTTTCGTTCCTCAAGTCCGAAGGTTTTAACGTCGTACTGCTCGATCTGAGTCTGCCAGACAGCCAGGGTCTGGAGACCTTTGCTACTGCCCACGCTGAAGCACCGGAAGCGCCGATCGTGGTACTCACTGGCCTTCGCGACGAAGAGATCGCTGCGCGCGCGGTGCGGGACGGTGCGCAGGATTATCTGGTCAAGGGACAGGTAGACGGACCTCTCCTCTACCAGTCGATCAGATACGCGGTAGAGCGCCATCGTTTTGAGGAAACTCTGCGTGCCAGCGAGGCGCGTTACCGCGGACTAGTAGAAGGGTCGATACAGGCAATCCTCATTCAGGTTGGTGATTCGGTACGCCTTGCCAATCCGGCATTAGCTCGTTTGTTGCACTACGACAGCCCCGACGATTTTATTGGGAGAAATCTCTGGTCTCTCCTTGCCCCGGAAGACCGCAACGTGGTGTCGGAGCACGTTACAGCTCTCCTGGCTGGACTACCTGCGCCTAAACGCTACGAGTGCCGCTGCGTAACACGGGATGGCGAAACCGTCTGGGTCGATTGCGGCGTCACCACGGTACCCTGGGACGGCGCCATAGCAGTGCTGGTGACCATGGTCGACGTTACCGAACGAAAGCGTGCAGAAGAAGCGCTGCGTTTGAGCGAAGAACAACTTCGCCAGGCGCAGAAGATGGAAGCAGTGGGGCGCCTTGCAGGAGGCATAGCCCACGACTTCAACAACCTCCTCACCGTCATCAGCAGCTATTCGGAGCTCCTGCTGCAGGACATTGGAGTGCGGGAACCCGTGGTCCAGTCCGACCTCAACGAAATCCGGAACGCTGCTTCAACTGCTTCGTCACTGACCCGTCAGCTCCTCGCGTTCACCAGACAGCAGGTACTGCAGCCACGAGTGCTGTCGATCAACGAAGTGGTCTCCTCCAGTACGAATCTCCTCAAAAGGCTGCTCGGCGATGACGTTGAAGTGGCCATTCAGCTGGATGAAAGTGATCCGCACGTGCTCGCTGACGCGGGCCAGCTCGAACAGGTCCTCATAAACCTTGCGGTCAACGCGCGGGATGCCATGCCCGAAGGGGGCAAGCTCGTCATACAAACTCAGGAGAAGGAATTCGATTGGCACTCGATCGATGCCCCCGAAGCTTCTGTGGTTGGTCGTTACGCAGTACTAGTGGTCTCGGACAACGGAACCGGCATGAACGCCGAGACCCAGGGACGCATCTTTGAACCCTTCTTTACGACTAAAGAAGCAGGAAAGGGAACAGGCCTGGGGTTGTCCACCGTCTACGGAATCGTAAAGCAGTGCGGCGGAATTATCCGCGTTTTGAGCGAAGAGGGGGTGGGAACGATATTCCGGATCTACATTCCGATAGCCGCTGACTCTGCTTCACCCTCGATCCCCGAAGTACACACCGAAGTCCTCGCCGGAACCGAGACTCTCCTTCTCGTAGAAGACGCCGCTGCTGTGCGCGCTGTGATTCGCCGCTCCATGGAACGGCTGGGCTATCGCGTGATCGAAGCTCCAGACGGACAGACAGCGCTGGCACTGGCTGAGCGTCTTCTTTCGGAAGTGGACATTCTGGTCGCGGATTCGATGTTGCCATTGATGAGCGGCCGGCAGCTGGCTGCCCAGCTCAGAGCCGCTCGACCGGACCTCCCTGTAATCTACATGTCGGGTCACACCGACGACGCGGTGCTGCGCAGAGGTGACCTCGACGTGCGCAGCAAGTTCCTGCAAAAACCATTCACTACCGAAGCGCTGGCGCGAGCGGTGCGCGAGATGTTTGATTCGGGGCGAAAACCTCCCCCTTCTGCTTCCTGAAGAGACACCGCATGACGAGATCACTTCTTTTGGCGCTGGCGCTTGCACTCCCCATCGCCAGTTGCAGCCTTGCCACTGGAGGTCGTGGATCCATCGGTTCAAACGGTCCCGAGACGATGGCCGAAGCGCTGCGAGTCGCCGATCAACACAAGGTCTCCGCTATAGCAAGCCGACGCACCACGCATGAGGAGTACTGGTCGGCACTTGAGAGGGTCTTGAGATCACCAAAGCTCAGAGTGCAGGAAGTTGGAAAGTCTATGCAGGGACGCGCGCTGCGCACGGTGACCTTTGGTTCGGGACCCACAAAAGTGCTGCTGTGGTCGCAGATGCATGGCGACGAGTCCACGGCAACAATGGCGCTGGCGGACCTTTTTGCATGGATGACGTCGTCGGGTAGCGACGCATTGAGGCAAAGGCTGGAGGATTCGCTCACGATTACGATGCTCCCCATGCTCAACCCGGATGGCGCTGAACGCTTCCAAAGAGAGAATGCCGCTGGCATCGATATCAATCGAGACGCTCGCAGGCTGTCGTCACCCGAGGCTCGTACGCTGAAATCTGTGCACGACCGCATCAAACCCGATTTTGGCTTCAACCTGCACGACCAGAACGCGCGTACCAGGGCTGGGCGCAGCGGGCTCCAGGCGGGTATCGCGCTTCTGGCTCCCGCAACCGATGCGCAGCGGACGTGGGGCCCGGTCAGAAGTCGTGCGAGGCTGGTTGCCTCAGGTCTGGCCCGTGACATTTCGAGCAGGATTCCAGGACGAGTAGCCAAGTATGACGACGCGTTCAACCCGCGCGCCTTTGGTGACCTGGTACAGACGTGGGGCACGAGCACCGTCCTCATCGAAAGTGGTGCACTGCCAAACGATCCGGAGAAGCAGGAACTGCGTCGCATCAACGCTGCTGCAATTCTCCGTGCCCTCGACGCGATTGCCACAAGATCGTACGAAAGCAACGATCCCAATGTCTACGAACAGCTGCCGTTCAATGCCGGCGGTGCGTACGACCTTTTGATCCGGGGGGGACAGCTGGTGATCCCCGGTCAGGCACCGATGGTGGCCGACATCGCGGTGAACTATGACAACGCTGTGGCTCGCACCGGAGGGCGCGTGCGCGAGGTTGGCGACCTGAGCGCTGCGGTCGCGATAGACACCATCGACGCCACACGAGCCTTCATTCATCCCCGTCCCGAGGCTCTGGTTGGAGGTGGAAACCAGATTTACCTCACCATAGGGGCACGAGCCGCGCTGGATATCCGCGAGGGTAGGGACGCGCAGAGCCGTCTTAGACAGAGGGTGGACTGAGGCTGGACGGGCCGGGGCCGAAAGTAGCGTGAAAGAGAGGGGTGAAAGATCGCCGCGAGCACCAGCGCATCCGCGTTCCGGAGCGTAGAATCCTGAATGCACTCGCCCGGGCGTTGACCGGACCTCATACCCTTTCAGGTCCGGGTGTCCGCGCCGATTTTCTGGCCTCTATGGAAAGATCACCACTCGCACCGCTTACTACCGTTCTGGCGCTCGCGTTTGGCTTAGCTGCTTGTACTGCTCCACAGCGTACTGCGGTGGCGGAACTGCCAATCGACCCAAACCGCCGATCGCCTGCAGAGTTGGCGCGCGAGGATGGAGGCAAGCCGCCCTACACCAAGGCTGACGCTGCCTTCATGTCTGGAATGATCCCTCACCATGCGCAGGCAGTGCTTATTGCGGGATGGGCAGCTACGCACGGTGCGCGTTCCGACATACAGGTTCTTTGTGAGCGCATAGTGGTCGCACAGACCGACGAAATCACAACGATGAAGAGTTGGCTCGAAGAACGCGATGAGCCGGTACCGTCGACAACGGCCGATCACACGGGGATGGCTGGAATGCACCACGGGACTCTTATGCCGGGGATGCTCAATGCTGATGAACTTGCCAGTCTCAACCGAGCGCGCGGAGCAGAGTTTGACCGGTTGTTTCTGGTTTACATGATCAGGCACCACGAAGGCGCACTTACAATGGTCGACGCGCTATTCAACTCGCCGGGTGCCGGGCAGGACTAGTTAGTCTACATGTTCGCGTCGGACGTATTTGCCGATCAGTCGACAGAG
>CAZYTS010000148.1:0-9661 GCA_964649855.1 uncultured Gemmatimonadaceae bacterium | reverse complement strand
TGTCACGACTGCGCCGACTCCTGCTGGCAGAGAATCTGGTGCTGGCACTGCTCGGGGGCACGTTAGGCGTGCTGATCGCTATCGGCGGCGTCAGGTTGCTTACGTCGCTCGCTGAACGGTACTCGCCGCGTGCCGGGGAAATCAAACTCGATGGTGTTGTGCTCGCGTTCACGCTGCTGCTTTCTGTGGGCCTCGCGTTCATGCTCTCAATGCTTACTTCTCTCCCAAGAGAAGGAAAGTTTGCATCGCGGATCCTGGCCGGGGCGCATCGTCTGAGCGGAAGTCTGCGCAAGCATCGTTTGCAACGCGGTCTCGTAGTCGTGCAAGTCGCGGTGTCTGTCGTGCTTCTCGCCGGCGCCGGACTCTTGACGCGCACCATGCAACGAATCAGCGACGTAGACACCGGATTGCAGACCGAAGAACTCCTGACAATGCAGGTCCTGTTGCTCACTCCAACTGAACTCATGAGCAATCCGCGCGCAGATCTGGCTGCCAAGGAACGCTACAATCAAATGCGGGACGAAATGGCCGCGCTGCCCGGAGTGATCGAAGTCGGAGTAGGCTCGCCCCTGCCTCTGCGCAGTTCCGACGTGAGATTTGACGTACGTGCCGAAGACAAACCGTTAGCTGCAGGAGAATCCTTTGCCACTGCCGAACTACGCACGGCAGGTCCCGAGTTCTTCAAGGCAGCCGGGATCCCCCTGCTCAAGGGACGTTCATTTGCAACTACCGACGGGCCGTCGGCGCCCCGCGTAGTCATAATCAATCAGCTACTGGCAGATAGACTATTCCCTAACGAGGACCCTATCGGCAAGCGAGTTGCCTGGACCGGTGAGATCCTCAAGTTCACGCCCATAAGTCCCGAGTGGCGAACCGTGGTTGGCGTAGTCGCCAGAACACAGGACGGCGGACTGGACGCCACACCAGGGTTTGCGATGTACATGCCGTTCACACAAATGGTCGCTCTGGGCGGCGGCCTCGTGATTCGAGCCGACAGCAATGCGGCCAGCCTTGCATCGGTGGCCACGCGAATCGTGCGGCGAATCGCTCCAACGGCGCCGATAGAGAACGTGATGACTATTGCTCAGTACAAGGACCAAAGCGTATCACCGCGACGTCTGAACGCTGTCCTCATTTCGTCGTTTGGTATTCTTGCTCTTATTATCGCCGCTGTTGGAATAGCGGGTGTGCTGGCGTTCTCGGTGAGCGCTCGCACCGGCGAAATCGGCATCCGAATGAGCCTCGGCGCAGACCGTGGCCGAGTCCAGCGGATGATCCTGCGCGAGGGAGGCACGCTCCTGGTGCTTGGCGTGGTCCTTGGCGTTGCAGGAGCGTTCCTCTCAGGGAGAATCATTCGTGGACTCCTCTTTGGCATCGAGCCCTATGACCCGGCGACGATGATCGTTGTGGTGCTCGTTATGGCAGCTATCGGCATCGGGGCGGCGTGGGTTCCGGCATTGCGGGCGGCACGTATCGATCCGGCGATTGCCATGCGGTCATGACGCCAGATGTAATTCGAATCTGACCCCAATTAGCTGATCAGCCGCCGCGCGCCATGGCACGAAGCTCGTCGATGCTGCGAATGCGCAGACGGCCCGCTCCAACTGACTCGATAAGGCCCTTGCGTCTGAGTTGTTTCATGGCGCGAGACACTGACTCGCGCGCTGTGCCGATTTCGAGGGCGAGCTCTTCCTGCGTCCGATCGAGCACGAGCTCTATGGGACCATTCGTTGTGCTCGGGTTGCTGCGCGCTGCGTAGTCGGCAAGCAACATCGCCAAACGCGCGGCAACATCGCGAAAAGCGAGCGTCTCGGCAACTCGTACAAGGTGGCGGAGACGTTTCCCCAAACCACGTATTACGGCTTGGGCAATGTCCGCATGGCTGCGGTACAGGTATTCAAAATCCTGCCGAGGAAGAAATACGAGACGAGTTTCTTCGATGGTTACCGCTGATGCCGGATAGGGGCCGCCGTCAAAGAGCGGAAGTTCTGCCACGGGCCGGCCCGCCCCTTCTATATGAAGCACCTGTTCGCGACCCGCGGGACTCACGCGAAAGATTCGCACCCGTCCTTGGTGGACGATATAAAGTCCCCGGCACTCCTCTCCCGCAGTAAAGAGTACGTGACCGGCTCCGACAACGCGCGTTACACAGCGCTCGCCGAGTTGCGCGAGCGCGTGGTCATCGAGCTCCGCGAAAATGGGAAGCCGCCGGAGCAATTCGACGACATTCACGGTTCCATCCAATTGGCACTCAACGGTGGGTGTTTACTGCCAAAGCGAATCATCGCGCACTGCGCTCGATCCGTGTGACAACAGTCACGCCGTCGCGTGGCTTGCGCGGCCATACCTTCAAAAATGCCACACCCGCCACGCAATCGGGAGAATTGAGGGCACGAGAATGGCAATCGATTCAGCTGCAGACACTCCGGTCACGCGAACGTGGCAAGCGTTGCGTGCGGTGATCGACCCGGAAATCGGGCTCGACATCGTCACACTCGGCCTCGTCTACGAAGTCGACGTTGACGACACCGGTGCTGCCTGTATCACGCACACGCTTACCACGCCGGGTTGCCCTATGGAGCGCGTTATCACCGACGGAATTCGTGAGGCCGTGTCTGCGGTGGACGGCGTCAATGAGGTGCGCACCCGGCTCGTATGGGATCCCGCGTGGCACACCGGGATGATCCAGCAGGGGGCGTGGTAGGTCGTCCTAGTGGGCGCACGCCCAAAACGCTTTTCTACTCAATCAAGCGAGGAACTTCATGTCGGACACCTGGCTCAGCACGCTCATTACCGAAACTCCGCAGCAAGGCTTTGAGCTCGCAATCACTCTAAGCCGTCGTGGCGTAAAATACACGCAGCCGGACGTAGACGTGCTCAAGAAGCTGCGGCCGGAGTATGCCAACTCCGCGGACTCACTCACGGCCGCGTCGCAGGTAGTAGCCGTCAACTTCCAGACCGTGGCAGCGGCCAACAACTACTGGCGCAAGTAGCTTAGGGTCGGCAATCCAAGACGTCATCTGGCCAGTTGGGGTGATATGGACGACCTTTCCGGCACCTTCGCCCCGAAAGGAAGCTTATGCGTACGTACACGCTCGTCTCAGCGTCGCTGGCCATTGCTGTAACCTTGCTCGCCCCAGCTCAGACCTTGGCGCAGACACAGCGCGACAGCGCGCCACCCTTTGTGCCGCCGGCCACGATTGACGAACTCGAAGCACGCATCACGCACCTGCTCGATTCTACCAAAACGCCGGGTGCAGGGCTCGCTATAGTCCGTAATGATAGCGTCATCTTGGCGCGTGGCTTTGGTAAGGCACGGGTGAACCCGGAGTTACCTGCCACTGCTGCCACTCTCTTTCGCATCGGTAGTACATCCAAGGCCTTTGTGGCACTGGCGGCGATGCAGCTGCAGCGCGAGGGAAAGCTCTCGATCCAGGACCCCATCAGCAAACATCTTCCCGATTTCTGGTTCAGCAATGACTGGGAGTCTACCGATCCGGTGCGGATAGTTCATCTATTGGAGCACACGTCGGGGTTCGACGACAATTCCTTGAGAACATACGCCAACAGCGATCCCACTCCGCTGACATTGGAGCAGGGTCTCGCTCTGGATCCCTCGAATCGAGTCTCACGTTGGCGTCCCGGTACCCGCTTCTCGTACTGCAATACGGGACCGGCGATCGTCGCACTCATCATAGAGAAGATCGAAGGCAAGCCTTTTGAACAGGTCATTCAGGAGCGCTTCTTTACGCCGCTGGGGATGAATACGGCTACGTACTTATTCCCCGACACGACCCGCGTTGAGATGGCCACACTCTACAAGGGCGACGGCGTCACTCCTTACCCTTATTGGCACGTCTTCATCAGGCCCGCAGGGTCGATCAACGCATCGGCTAACGATATGGCGCAGTACGTTCGATTTCTGCTGGGTCGCGGGACAATTGATAGCATGACCGTCCTGCCTCGCGAAGACATCGAGCGCATGGAACGCTCGGAAACGTGGATCGGCCAGACCGCGGGCCTTGATGTAGGGTATGGTCTACACCTCTATAACATCCCGGACACTGCCGGATTCACCTGGACTGGGCACAACGGCGGGGTCGAAGGTGGTCTCTCTGATCTCAGCTATCTCGCTGATGCCAACGTGGGCTATGCATTTCAGATCAACACGGGCAATGGATCGGTGCTCGGAGGAATCGCTCAGCTGGTGCGCGGCTACCTTACACTGCCGCTCTCCCGAGATCCTGAGCCCCCAGTAGCAACCGTCCCCGACAACATCGAAGCAGAGTTCGGAGGATGGTACCGGCCAGTGACTCCTCGTCAGCAGAAGCTGGACTTTCTGGAACGAATCGCCGGGCTGCGACGCGCGAGCTTCTCCAACGACACCATGCATCTGAAGCCTCTGACTGGAAAGGCGACTCTTCTTGTCGCGGTCGACAGTATGCAGTTTCGTCTTCCGGGAGCTGCGGAACCGACAGCGGCATTCATTCGCGACGAGGCCAACGATCGACCACATGGACTCGAGTTCAACTGGAGCTCAATGGCCAGGATAAGCGGGTTGCGTGCTCTTACTGAAGTTGGGCTTTCCGTAGCCTGGCTTGCTGCAACACTGATCGGGCTCCTGGCCGTAGTCTTGGTACCGCTTCGCTGGCTGGTACGAAAGATCAGGAACCGTTCACTCGAACCCTCTGCTGCGAGACCGCTATGGCGCGCTGCGATGGTTGCGTCACTTCTCATTCTGACGCCGATCGTGGTACTAATGATTGACGGCGGTCAGCTCGCTTCGCTGGGAAATCTCACGTGGGTTAGCGGCACCATGTACGTAGTAGGTCTACTATTTGCGGCCTGGGCGGTCTTTGGTCTGGCACTCGCTTTGTTCAAGCGCAAGGCAACGTCGGGTTGGGGAAAGCTTTCGCTGTGGACCGCGCGCACTATGCTCGTACTTCAGTTCGTGGCTGCCGCCTACTTCATGTACTTCGGGCCTGTGGGGTGGAAGACCTGGGGTTGAGAAAAGGCTTTTGACGGGTAGGGCATCACTACGCTTTCCGCCTGATTGCCAGGTTAAGGTCTTCGTGTTCGAAAGCTGACTCCATTCGTTCCAATTGCGCTGTGCTTAGACCATGAGACGCCGCTACCTTCTTCCAGGTTGCGGTCACCTCACCGATCTCTGCCACAAGCGTTCGCGCGCGGTCAAATTTGATACCAAACAACTCCGCAACCTCCAGGGCTGTATCAAGGGATGAAGCCGTTTGCCCTTCATCAATCGCCAACGCGTGAACCCGTGGCTTCACATCGACTGGGCAGGGATTCAAATCGAACGCCGGCGCGAGACCCCAGCCATCTCCGTCATGAAGGAACGCATGGTTGCGAAGATGGTCATCGGTGTTGGAGACAAGAATATTGAATACCATGCGCTTCCATAGCTCCTCGAGATCAGCGACTGGAGCCGATCCCATCTGTCGAATTGCTTCTGCGATTTCCAGGTAACTGTGCTGATCTTCGTGATCGGCTGCATCGAGCGCGGTCATGGCTGACATGAAAGGTATTCGTCGTCTCCTGGCCCTATCGAAGCGTCGGACAAGCAGAACATGCTTGCCCGTGATTTTCTCCACTCGCCATGTGGGCACGTCAAGCTTTGCCCGTCCGGCCAGGTCGAGCAGTATTGCTTCCCACCTGGTGACTGGCCAGTCATCATCCTTCTTGGGAAATTTCGCGATCAGAAGCTGATCGTCCGCGTCATAAACCGAAGCCTTAGGTCTTGCCCCACCCAGCGACGTCCCCGGCGCAAGCATCAAAAGAAGATCTTCATCCGTTTCCTCGTCCCGCTCTATGCGTTCGGTTGCGGACAACAGTCCTGGGAGTGAGATCAGCGGCGGTACCGGTTCTTCAACAGCCGCGATGAATGGTCCATCCGACGTGTTCTTGAAGCGCAGCGCGCCGAGGCGCGACCGATCGTCGACACCTGACAGGTAGTCAATCTCGAACAGTGCACGTGGTTGCTTTCCGGCGACCCTTGCCCGTGCGCGCTCGCGCCGCATCATGAGTTTGCGCCCCCAACTGTCGGGTGCAGCGTCAGCGAAAGCTCCAGGAAGCCCCTTTTCATGAAACTGCCCCAACGTCAGCATGAGTGCTGGAGAGAGGGCAAAGGCTTCGCTGCGACCTAACCAGGACTTCTCATACTCAAACGATGTAGTCTCTCGACCGGAGCGCTCGCGGGCCCAGAGCCTGCCAACGAGAACTGGCTCTTCGCCTAAATCGAGATAGACGAAAAGGTCCTGCTGCATTAACGGCTCCTGCGCGTGTGTATGCGCTTAGGTAGCCGCTCTTCTTCTAAAGCCTGACCCAGCGGGTCAAGGGCCGGATCTACGAGTGCAGCGAGGCGATCGGTCAGTCCGAGGACAAAGAGCACCGAGGCGTAGACGCCGAGTGACACTCCAGGATCGCCCTTCTCGACCTTGGCCAGAGTCGGTCTGGTAGTAAACGCACGCTCGGCCATTAACGCGGTCGATATCCTCCTTCGACGACGCGCAACTGAGATGTCTGATCCGAGCTTTCTCAGAGCTCGGCGGGCGCTAGGTGGGAGTCCGGATTTGGCAAGCGACGAGCGCATTGGAATATATCTTTTACCAGTAAGACGGTATTAGAAATACTATGATACATTACCTAGAACAGTCCGTCAAGCGTTCGGTCCGATTGCGTAAATTATGTTAATCACTAATCGCAGTAAAGAAAAGTTCATTTGTCGTTGTGCGTCTCCGCAATCATATCCCACCCAACTGGAGGCAACGCTACACACGCGATGCGGATCGACAGCCTGCGCGGTGTCCTGAAATGTCGGCCGCCCATTGCCCACTGATGCGAAAACGCTTTACTCATGCCGATGAGTCAATTATACTCAAATTATGACTACCAGGCTACAGGTTCTCCTGGAGGACGAAGAGATCGCTGAGATCCGTCGTGTCGCCAAACGGCACCGCATGACCGTAGCAGAGTGGGTTCGACA
Organism: uncultured Gemmatimonadaceae bacterium; assembly: GCA_964649855.1. Classification (GTDB taxonomy): domain Bacteria; phylum Gemmatimonadota; class Gemmatimonadetes; order Gemmatimonadales; family Gemmatimonadaceae; genus CAZYTS01. Next base: position 2,658 of record CAZYTS010000148.1, on the reverse strand, counting down.
GGCACTTCGCCGCGCAAGACGCGACGAGCCGCGCTTTGATCCGCGTCGCAAGCTTGCCGCAGTGCGCGAGGCAGTCCGGGGTGATTACCCCTCGGCCGACATTGATCAAATGCTGCGCGAAATCGAATCGGGGTATGGGCGCGGACCGGAAACGTGATCTTCATCGACTCGAATATCCCGATGTACCTGGTCGGAGCGGCTCATCCCAACAAGGATGAAGCACAACGATTATTGGAAGTGTATATCGAACGAGGCGAAAGACTCGTAACCGATGCGGAGGTATTGCAGGAGATCTTGCACCGCTACATCGCTATCAATCGGCGCGATGCCATTCAACCTGCTCTCGACGCCTTGTTGGGCGTCGTGGATGAAGTCTATCCCATAGACCTCAAGGATCTTCAACGCTCCAAGGAATTATTGCTAGGCCTCGTACGCTTCTCCGCGCGAAATGCGCTGCACGTCGCAATAATGCAGCGATACGAGATCGATGGCATTTTGAGCTTTGATGCCGGATTCGACGAGGTAAACTGGATCAGACGAATATGGCGCTGACTCACATAACGCCCGGATACCGATCAGCAACCACTCAGCCAACGGACATTGCGAGATCTCGACGCTCCACCTGCAATAACGTCGTCGGCCACACCAGCCGAATCGGAGCCGCAGAAGCAGCAACGTACACATAGGTTCTCCACGGTAGGCCTGCTGGTGGGCACGCTGCTCTTTGCGTGCTCGCTCACTCCAAGCCTGCTACCGCGCTCTGTAGTCTTCCAAGGCGTCGTGTCCGGATTGTCGCTGACACTGGGTTATGCAATCGGGCGTTTGGGAGCATGGCTCTGGTCGTACCTCGAGATCCCGCTTCCCAACGAGCGGCGCAGACACGTCATAACGATCGCAGTGGCTGTGATCTGCGGCATCATCGCCATTGTGTTCCTGGCGCGTGCTACGGCGTGGCAGAACTCGGTGCGCGACATCATGGGGCTCGACGAAGTAGAAGGCGTGAGACCGTTCCGCGTTGGCCTGATAGCGCTGCTGGTGTTTGGTATCCTGTACCTCGTCGGCTGGCAGTTCCGAAGGACGGCAGTATTCCTCAAAAGCAAGCTCAGGCTGATTCTGCCACGGCGTGTGGCTGCCGTGCTGGGTGTGGTTGTGGCTGGTGCATTGTTCTGGACTGTTGCAAACGACTTTCTTGTCAACGCGCTCCTGCGCCTGGCCGATCGCTCGTCACAACAGCTCGATGAGCTCATAGAAGACGGGTTGGAGCAACCTCAGGATCCTGCCATGACCGGCAGTCCGGCGTCACTCATCGCCTGGGAAGACCTCGGCCGCAGTGGGCGCCAGTTTGTCTCCGCGGGCCCAACGGCCGCTGAGATCACTGCATTTAGTGACAGAGAAGCGCTTCAACCCATCCGCGTCTACGTTGGACTCAATGCAGCCGACACGCCTAAAGAGCGGGCGCGCATTGCTCTGCAGGAACTCATCCGTACCGGAGCCTTCGAACGATCGGTGCTGTTGCTTGTGACGCCAACGGGCACCGGATGGATCGACCCTGCTTCTCTTGGCCCGGTGGAGTACCTTCATAGCGGTGACATCGCGAGCGTAGCTGCGCAGTATTCGTACCTGCCGAGCATTCTGGCGCTGATGACTGAAGCGCCTAACGGGCTGAGAATGGCTCAGGCGATGTTTGAGGAGATATATGGGTACTGGACGACCTTGCCATCGGATACTCGTCCCAAGCTGTACCTGCACGGCGTGAGCCTGGGAGCCTTCTATTCAGACCAGGCCTTCGATCTGTATGACGTGCTGCGTGACCCTTTTAGTGGTGCACTGTGGGCAGGGCCCCCCTTCCGCAGCAGAACGTGGAGCCGAATCACAGCAAGTCGTAACCCTGACTCGCCTGCCTGGCTCCCGCGATTTCGTGACGGATCGGTCGTTCGCTTTGCCAACCAGAACGGAGGATGGGAGGAGGGGAGTGCTCCGTGGGGACCACTTAGGATTGCCTTTTTGCAGTATGGAAGCGACCCGGTAACCTTCTTTAGTCCCGGATCATTCTTTCGTGAGCCAGAGTGGCTCCGTACTCCACGTGCTCCCGACGTGTCACCGTCCTTCAGATGGTTCCCCGTTGTCACGATGGTGCAGACCCTGGCGGACGTAGCAGCGGGCGCAGAGGCTGCGCCGCTGGGCTACGGCCACAACATCGCACCCACAGACTATATCGACGCGTGGGTGGCGCTTAGCGCACCTGCTGGCTGGACTGACGCTGACTCACAACGGCTCAAGGAGTTGTACGCAACGTACAGCCGTTGACACAAGACGTGCCGTTGTGTCGCTGGTACTCAGCTCGTCCGGTAAGTCAGCTCACCCTTAACGACGCGCGCTGCGGACGTGTAGGGATGACTCTCCGTCTTTGCCGGACTCATGATGTGCGAGACTTCGATGCCCCTTGCTTTGAGATAATCCGCAATCATCGAGCGGTGGCAGCGCCACCAGACCGACTCGGCGCACATCACTGCCGTTCGAGCGCCGGTGGCCAGCTGCAATAAGCGTTCGATGCCCAATCGGAAGTCTTCTGTCTCCATGTAGTCTGCATAGCCACGAAACGCATCATTGCGCCAGACGGTGTTATGCGAATCCGGCCGCGGAGTCCGGCGGCCGCCG
>CAZYTS010000147.1:0-9784 GCA_964649855.1 uncultured Gemmatimonadaceae bacterium | reverse complement strand
TGTGCGCCGACGCCGGCTATCGCAGTGCGGTCAACCTTGCCCTCATCGAGGAACGCGGCTACATCCCGCATGTGGTCGACCGGCGCACCGAAGCCGATCGCAAACGGCGCGATCCCAGGCGCAAGGCCAGACGCTGGGTGGTCGAGGTCTGTCATAGCTGGTTTACCCGGTTCCGCAAGCTCCTCGTGCGCTACGAGAAGCTCGAACGCAGCTTCGTGGCGCTGCACCACCTTGCCGCGGCGATCATCGCCTTCCGCAACGTGCCAGCGCGCCTAAACATTATTGACGGATAAACTCTAAGGAAGATCCACGCAACGTCGGTGCGACGCTTGATGTCGGCGTTGAGTCGGTCGAGAGGATTTCCCGAATGAATCTGCAGCCGGTGTGCCTTGGGGAAGCTCATGTGCGCGAGGACCTCGTCCTCGCGCCGCGTCCATGAGCGAGCCAATCTTCGGGAGCCGCTCCCACAGACGATCGGCGACCGCTCGCCACTGGCGACGGGTCTCGGCTTCACTCTCCTGGGCGAGCACGGTACGGATGAGCGCGGCCACCATCTGACCCCGACCCTTGGGGACGTGAACGAGGACGTTCCTCAAGCAGTGGACCCGCAGCACTGGTAAGCCGCCATGAGCAACTTCGTCACCACAGCCTTCAGCCCCCTCGTGGTCGTCGGAGATTACGAGCTTTACGCCCCGCAAGCCGCGACGCACGAGCGAGCGCAGGAGCGCTATCCAGAACGCCTCGGCTTCGTTCGGAGAGTTCGATGCTTATACCGAGGACGCGGCGCTAGCTACCCCCGATGTTCACCCCAACGGCGACAGAGTCGGGAACGACGGACTGAAGGGATGCCCTTCAACTAGCGCCAGCGCGCGGCGCACTGCAGGGCTCCATGCGCCCACCCGCGCCCGGCGCGCGCGCTTGCGTACCACGCGCTACGCGCGCACTGCTACTTCTTTTTCAGTTCCTTCAGCGGGTCCTTGATCATCGTCGCGACCGTCTCGATCTCCACGTTGGCGAGGCCGCCGCCGACCTTACGCACTTCGCGCAGATATTCGTTCTGCACGACGTCGCGCCACTCGGGATCGATCGCGACCGTCCCGCGCGGGCTGTTCTCATTCCGGTACTGCTTGAGCAGCGCCATGGTGCGGTCGGGATCGATCTTACCCTTCTGCTCGCGGATCGCGTAGAAGATCGCGTCCATCGCGTCCCAGGCGCCGACGACCATGAATCCCGGGAATTGCTTCTCACCGTACTCCTTCTTAAACGCAGCGACGAAAGCCTTGTTGGCCGGCCGGTCCGCGGCGGCGGAATAGTGATGAACGGTCATCACCCCGATCGCATTGTCGCCCATGTTTTGGAGCTCCTCGTCGGTGGTGATGTCGCCGGTGCCGATGTACTTGATGCCGTCCCGGGCGAGGCCGAGGTCTGTATACGCCTTCATCTGGGCCGCGGCCTGCTTGCCAGCGGGGTTGAACGCGAAGATCGCATCGGGTCTCGTGTCTTTGATGCGCGCCATGTAGGGGACGAAATCAGGATTCACCACAGGAATTCGAACGCTGCCCACGATCTCCCCACCGCCTTCCTTGAAGCCAGTGATGAAGGCCTCCTCGGCCTCGTGGCCAGGCGAGAAGTCGCTGACCGCGGTGTAGGCGCGCTTGTACTTCGTTGCGGCCCACTTGCCGAGCGGATACGCGGACTGCCATTGCGTGAATGATACGCGCGCGAAGTACGGCGACAGATACGGGATGGTGGCCCCAGCCGCGTTTGCGCTGATGAACGGGACTTTGGCCTCCGCAGTGAGCGGTGCGATGGCCGCTGCGTTAGGGGTCCAGACGACACCGGTGAGGAACTGCACCCGGTCGCGGACGATGAGCTCCTGCGCGAGGCGCTTCGCGACGTCCGGGTTCGGGCCGGTGTCATCGCGGTAGATCGGCTCCACTCTCACGCCCGGTGGGAGCTTGTCGGCGTTTATCTTGAGATAGAGCTTAAATCCCTTATCAAGCTGATCACCCTGGGAGGATGAGAGTCCAGAATACGTGCTGATGATTCCGACCTTGATCGTTTGGCCGACCGCGAGGCCGCTGGTGGCAGCGAGTGCCGCGCCGACAATCCAGCCTGCAACATGGATGCGCATGGTTCCTCCTGCTGCGTTCCGGTGCGAACGATCGTCCTTTTCCTGCGGCAGACTAGCGTCCGCGCCTTGCGCAAATCTGTGACACAGATCACTCCGCCGGCGTTCATGGGTGCGCGGATGTTGCGCGATTCGCTGCGCCGGGAAGGCTTCACGGTCGGACGCAAGCACGTGCGTACGCTGATGACGCGCATGGGCGTGGAGCCGCTGTATCGGCGCCCCCGGACGACGAGGAAGCACCCCGGCCACGTCGTCTATCCGTACCTCCTGCGCGGGCTCGCGATCGAGCGCTCGAACCAGGTGTGGGCGATGGACATCACCTACATTCCGATGGCGCGCGGGTTCGTCTATCTCGCCGCGGTGGTCGACTGGGCGTCTCGTCGAGTGCTCGCCCACCGCGTGTCGATCTCGATGGACGCTGACTTCTGCAGCGAAGCGCTGGAGGAGGCGCTCGCCCGCTACGGGACGCCGGAGATCTTCAACACCGACCAGGGCAGCCAGTTCACCGCGTGCGGCTTTATCGACATCCTCAAGCAGCACGGCATTGCGATCAGCATGGACGGCAATGGCGCCTGGTGCGACAACGTGTTCGTCGAGCGGCTGTGGCGGAGCGTTAAGTACGAGGAGGTCTATCTGCGCGCCTAAGATTCGGTGAGCGCGGCGCGAGCAGCTCTTGCGCGTTACTTCGACTTCTACAATCGCCGTCGACCGCACAGCACGCTGGACGGGGAGATGCCCGATGAATTCTACTTCGCTTCGCTGCCGGCGACCCGGAAGGGAGCTTGAGCGATGCACACGGGTTGCCCACCGCGTCGATCGTGCGTTCGTCGCAGGCGACGCCCGCCCGCCGCCGTGGACAACCCTGCCGCATCGCTAACCGCAGAGAATCCACTTATCCAACCCCCGAGTACTGTCTAAACGGACGGGGCCACCTCTCCTGAGCAAGCGATACGTCGTGCCGACGCCGCGCTCACGGCGGCTATCAATGATGACCTGGTAGATCCGCCGGACGTTGCGCGAACGCGTTCGCCTAGACCTGGATTTCTTTCATCTCGCTTCGAGACGATGCAAGAACCTGTCCATTGAATCCGAGGAACCCCAATGCGAAGTCGAAGCAGCAGCACGTCGATCGAAGGCCCGTGTCACCTGAACTCGGGAAATCTATCTCTTACCTATCAATCGCAAGTTCCTCGCACTTTCGTGATGTACATCATGTCTCGTTGCGTGAGGCGCACTATAGCTTACACAGAGAGGTAGTCTTTGAATTGATCTATTGGCACGCATGTCAACGTTAATCGATTCGAAACGTCCGGCTTGGGTTGTGGCGGTTGTCAGATGACGTTTCGCTCACTCACTCGTTGTTCTGGTGAGGTCACTCCATGACGGCTACCGCTGGACTGTGTTTCGATTGCGACGTCTGCTCGGGGGTGTGCCCCTGCGATGATAAGACCAGGAAGGAGATACAAACCTGGATTGCGGAAGGATATTGGGACGAGAAGACCATCGGGGACATGCTGGACGAGACGGCGAAGAACCATCCGGACAACGTGGCTCTGGTGCGTGGAGGCGAGCGCATCACCTACGCCGAGATGGCGCAGATGGTCAATCGCTTGGCTGCCAGCCTTCTCGAGCTCGGCATAGGTAAGAACGACTTCGTCATCGTCGAGCTGCCAAACTGCTTCGAATGCGCATACGTGCAGTACGCTCTGGCCAAGATCGGCGCAGTCCACGTGCCGATCGTACACACATATCGCCGGGCTGAGATTGAGCACGTCGTACAGCTTTTCCGAGCGAAAGCCATCGTTGTGCCGGACGTGTTCGGAAGTTTCCGCTACACCGACATGGTGCGGAGTATCCTTTCCGACCATCCGTATCTCCGGTACACCATAGTTGTCGGCAAAGAGGTGCCGAGCAACATGATCGCGTTCGACGATCTTGTCAGACCACGAGACGACGAGGATCGCCTTGAGCAGCGCCTGTTGACGGTCCGGCCTGCCCCGACCGACTTGCTCCGAATCCAGATTAGCGCAGGCACCACGGGAACGCCCAAGGCCGCCATGCACAATCACAGCAAGACGCTTTTCTCCCTTAAATGGGATGCTGTGCGGCACCCATGGGGCGACACATTGCTGCTTTTCTTCCCCTTCGGGCACGCCACTGGTTTCCTGGTGTCGCTCGATCTACAAACGATGCTGGGCCGCAAACTGGTGCTCTATGAGGGCAAGGTCAACCTGGAAGAGGTGTTGAGGATCGTTGAGAGGGAACGGGTGACTGCGATGTACATACCTGTCCCAATGATGAGCACTCTGGCAACCGAGTTGGAGCGAGCGCCGGAGCTAGTGCACTCGTACCGCACTGAATCGCTGCAGAACGTGGTTTTTGGCGGTGTCCCGGCCCCCGCCGCCGTGGTCGAAACGATCCGTAAGGCGTTGAAGGTTTCCGTTTACCAAGTGTACGGGATGGCAGAGGGGATCGTGACCAGCCCGGACGCCACGGATACGCCGGAAGCGCAGGCGTTTTCGGTCGGAAGGATAGGAGCACCTGGGGCGGATGTGCGGGTCGTGGACGACAACAATAATGTCCTCCCCGCGGGCGAAGTAGGCGAGCTTGTCTACAAAGGTCCGTTCATTTTCTCGGGCTACTACAGGGATCGGAAGTTGACCGAGCAGACTCTTGATGACCGTGGCTACCTGCACAGTGGCGATCTCGTCAAGATGGACGCCAAGGGCAACATCTGGATCGTCGGTCGCAAGAAGGACATCATCCGACGAGGCGGCGAAGGTATCAGCCCGGCTGAGATCGAGGAGCTTCTGGCGCGTCATCCGAAGATCGCGGATATCGCGATCGTCGCCATGCCGGACAGTCGGATGGGCGAAAAGGCGTGCGCTTACGTAGTTCCGCGGGCGGGAGAGGAAATCAGCTTCGACGAAATGATCGCGTTCTTGAAGCGCACCAATATCGCGACCTTCAAGCTGCCCGAACGCATGGAAGTCGTCGAAGCTTTGCCGCGCTCGGCGTCCAAGGGAAACGTTCTCAAGTCGGTTCTACGCGAGGATATCAGCAAGAAGCTTATGGCCGAAGGAATCGTCTGATCGGACCGCGGTAAGTCAGGGCGCGCACCAGGAAGCGGTGACCGAGGGGTATGTAATTCAGCCAGAATAGGATGGAGACGGATAGATGATTGTCGATATGCACATTCATGTTCTTCCGAGGGCATCGGCCGAAAAAACGACGCGCCTCTTTACGGAACGGACAGGCGAGATACTGAGTTACGACTACTCCATTACTCAATTGCTGGAGAGAATGGGTTCGGTCATTGACAAGGGCTGCATCAATAATGGCGTGCTTCGCGGTGATCTTGTGCCAAAGGCGAACGACTGGGTCGCAGAGCAGGTCGAGCGCCATCCCGACCGGCTGGTCGGCTTCTACGCCCCCCATCCAGACCAAGAAGACCACCCGGGCGAGCTGGAGAGATGCTTCAAGGAGCTCGGATTCAAAGGTGTAAAGCTCAACCCGTCGTTACAGGGCTATTTCCCCGAGGATCCGCGCATGCGCCCGTTCTGGGAGAAGGCGAACGAAATGCGCGTGCCCGTCCTCGTGCATGGCGGACGAAACGTTCAGGACTTCAAGATTGGCAAGCTCGATAGCAAGCGGCGGTTTTGCGAGCCGGGCGCCTTCCGCCCCATCATCGAAAGATACCCCAACATCACCTACATCATCGCCCATTTTGCCGGTGCCGAAGACTGGTGGGACGAGGCAGTCTCAATCGTGCGGGACCACTCGAACGTATACACCGACTTGTCGATGATGTTCAAGCGCTTGAGCACGGAAACCATTATGACCTACATCAATGCGGTAGGGGTGAAGAAGGTGATGTTCGGCTCGGATTATCCGGGATTTGACCCGCGCGATTACATCGAGAAGATTGGTGCGCTCGATCTATCTGCGGACGAAAAGCGGCTCATCAATGGAGATACCGCGGCGAAAGTCTTCGCGCTGAACTGATGTGGAGCGAGGCTGGGTCCGGAAGGGGTGGCGCGACTGCGCTGGCCGATAAGGAGAGATGGTGAGCACGGTCGCAAAGATGATCTGCCCGATGTGCAGCGTCGGCTGCGGTCTCGACGTCTTCGTCGAGGACGGGCGAGTCGTGAGAACGAGAGGAATGCCTGAGCACCCCATCAACAAGATCTGCCCGAAGGGGACATCGCTCAACAAACTCGTGCATCATCCCGACCGTATTTTGCGGCCGATGCGCAAGACGAAGGGAGGCTATCGGCCGGTCGCTTGGGGCGAGGCGATCGACATCATCAGTAACGATCTCGCCACGCTGAGGGAGACGGTTGGTCCGAGCGCGCTAATGGTCACTATCGGAGACGCAGTAGGACTGCGGGAGACACGGCACATTCCCGCGTGGTTCTGCAAGCTCTACGGCACGCCGAACATGTCTTCCACGGGCTCGTTCTGCCATTACTCGAACCAGCTCGCGATGAATTACACCATCGGGAACTACCTCTGGGGAAACTTCCGCGGGACGAAGTGCGTGGTCGTCTGGGGCAAGAACTACTCGCAGTCGGTGCCGCTGACCGCCCCCGCCATCGAGAAGATCGTTGAGGGCGGTGGGGGGCTCATTGTTATCGACCCGCGCAAGACGGACCTCGCGAAGATTGCGACGATTCATCTTCAGATCCAGGCGGGCACCGACGCGGCGCTCGCGCTGGCGATGCTCAACGTCATCATCGGCGAAAGCTTGTACGCGCAGGAGTTCGTCGAGAAGTACACCGTCGGATTCCCAGAGCTGGCCACACATGTCGTCCCGTTTACTCCGGAGTGGGCGTCGCCGATCACCATGGTGCCGGCGGACCTAATCCGGAAAGCGGCGAGGCTGTATGCGAACAGCAAACCTGCGGCGATCGGATTCGCGGCGACGCCGGAGCACAACGTGAACGGCATCCAGCTCATTCGAGCTCTATGCAGCCTAGTGGCGATCACCGGCAACCTGGACGTTCCTGGGGGCAGTACATACGTCGATCATCCGCATCTGCAGAAGCCGGAATTCCCGCGCGAGGTTGATCTCTCCAAGAGGATTGGTCGTGCAGAGTATCCGCTTTTCGCGGCCACCAAGGACGAGGCCCATATTGCGCTGTTCAACGAGGCCATGGAGCGGGGCGAGCCGCCGATCAAGACTCTGATCTGTCAGGCAACCAATCCGCTCGGGACGCACCCCAATTCGAATCGTCTGAGGAAGTCGCTTGCGAAACTTCGCATGCTGGTCGTGATGGACGTATTCTGGAGCGAGACAGCGAGGGTGGCTGACCTCGTTCTTCCTGCCGCGACGATCGCCGAGCGGGTCGAACTTTGTGATCACGGGTATGCTGGCAGCATTTCGCTCATGTCGCTAAGTAACGCGGCAATCGCGCCGCTCGGCGAGGCGTGGCCCGACTGGAAGCTCTGGTTCGAGCTGGCGAAGACGCTCGGCCACGGCGAGCAGATGCCGTGGAACGACATTGAAGAGTGTATCGAGTTCCAGCTCGCCCCGCTTGGGATCACGGTCGCGCAGTTGAGGGAAAAGCCCGGTGGAATTTGGTACGCCAAGCGCGAGGAGCGCAGATACGAGAAGGGCCCGCTCAACACGCCATCAGGGAAAGTCGAGCTGTATTCGCAGCGCTTTGCCGATCATGGCTACTCACCGCTGCCGACGTACGTTGATCCCGCAGCGACGCTGGAAAATGGCGCGCAGGTCGTTCGAGACTATCCGCTCGTCGGATGCAGTGGCCCGAGGGTGCTCGCCTATCTCCAATCACAGTATCGCCAGATCGCCAACTTGCGGCACATGACTCCAGATCCGGTGGTCGAGTTGGGCGTTGCGACGGCGGCAGCGTGCGGGGTGAGCGAAGGGGAACCCGTGCGCGTCGAAAGCCCGCAAGGCGCGGTCGTGATGACGGCGCGTGTCAGCGCCGACGTCAAGGAGGGATTCGTCAACGTGAGCCACGCCTGGGAAGGGGAAGCCAGCGGAAACAAGCTCACCAGCGATATTCACCGCGACCCGATCTCGGGATATCCGTCGCTGCGCTGGTTTCCATGCCGCGTTCGCAAGCTTGCCGGGCCCGGCGCAGATGCGGCACTCGGCAAGGCAGCGGTTTCGAGGGAACAATGAAGCGCAACAAGGATCTCAGAGACTTTCTGGAAGTAGTCAGGAAGGCGGGGCCGGACTATTACGTGCAGGTTCGAAAGCCGCTCGATCCTCATCTCGAGCTGGGCGTCATTCAGCGCAAGCTCTACAAGAAGGACCGCGCTCCGGTGATCTACTGCCCTGAAATCACCGGGAGCAGGCTTCCTGTGGTGTCGAGTCTCTTCGGAAGCTATGAGCTGCTCGGTGTGGCGCTCGGGATGGAGCCTGGAAAGGTCGAGAAGAACTCGATTTTGCACGAGTATCGACGGCGGGAAGCGGCTCCCAAGCCGGTAGTGACGGTCCCTTTTGGGGAAGCTCCAGTCAAGGAGGTCGTGCTGCGCGGGGCCGACGCGGATCTGGCGAAGCTGCCTCTGATTCACCATGCCCCGCTGGACTCGGGAAAATACATCACCATCGGCAACATGATCTGCCGCGACCCGGATACCGGGGTCTGCAACGTGGGCGTATATCGCCATGAATTGAAGGACAAGCAGACGCTCGGATGCATGTTCAATCCCGTGCACCATGGAAACCTGATTGCCCGACGCTATGCTGAGCTCGGTAAACGAATGGAAGTGGTCATCTTCCTGGGACATCACCCTGCGGTCGTGATGGGCTCGATGTACTCCGGCCCCAAGGACGTGGACGAGCTGGAAGTGATGGGCGGGCTCCTGGGAGAGCCTGTGCGAGTGACACGGGGCGAGACAGTTGACCTGCCTGTCCCGGCGGATGCCGAGATCGCGATCGAAGGCTGGATCGACCCGCGGACCACCGCGACGGACGGGCCCTTTGCCGAATTCGCTGGCCATTACGGGGAGGGAAACAAGGAGATCTTCCTCATCAATGTAACGGCAATCACGATGCGCAAGGATGCGATCTATCACGATCTCGATCCGGCGCATCCGGAGCACAACCTCGCCTGCGTTTTGGGTTTTGAAGCGCCGATCTACGACGCAGTCAAGAAGGTCATTCCGACTATGACGGCTGTGCATCTACCCTTGACTGGCGCATCGACCTACCACATTTACGTCTCCATCAAGAAAACTTCCCCGGGGCAGGGCAAGCTTGCCGCCATCGCGGCGCTCGGCGCCGGGTTCCATGCGAAGACCTGCATCGTCGTCGATGACGACATCGACATCTTCAATGAGAAGGAAGTGCTGTTCGCGATGGCGACGAGAATGGCGCCCGGGCGGGATATCAGCATCATCGAGAACAGCGCCGGCAACCATCTCGATCCGGCTGCCTTCGACGAGACCCGGCTCAAGCACGGTTCGATGCAGGACCTGTTGATCATCGACGCTACACGACCGCTTACGTTGCCGACGTTCACCAGGATCACCGAACCCGCGGATCTATGGGGGAAGATGAAGCTCGAGGATTACATCTAGGGCGCGGAGCGCGGCTGAGATCCCGGAGGAAGCGATGCAGTCTTTCGACTATGCCGAACCGGCGTCAGTAGCAGAGGCTGCTTCGGCGTTATTGGC
>CAZYTS010000146.1:8657-9906 GCA_964649855.1 uncultured Gemmatimonadaceae bacterium | reverse complement strand
CGTTCGTAACGATGTCTGCTTCGAGCACATACTCCCACCCACGGCCCGCTGGCTGAACAACCTCTGGTCCGCGTGTGGCAAAATCTCCATTGCCAACAGCGGTACACGCGAGCGTAACCCAGCTGCGTACGTAGTCCTGCGTGATCACACTGCCGTCGGTATTGGCGTAGTTCCGTTCTTCCTTTACGAACGATACCGCCGAGTTGACGAACCTCACGTTAGGCGCCTTTACCGCCTCGGCGTTGGCGCGCAGGAGAAGATTGGCCTTTTCTTCTACCGGAACAGTGAACGGATCGATCGTGTAGGCGCTCTTCCACGTCACATCCTTATGAGCAGGCGCAGGCGCCAGCGTCACTCTGCGGTCCTGCGCAATCTGGTTGGCCTTGGCAATCGCTACTGCTTCGGCGGCAGCCGAGCCCACCCCTGCCTTGCTGAGATCTTCGGTGGCCGCAAACCCCCAACAGCCGTTCACCAGGACGCGTACGCCGCACCCCATTGTGTCTGAATCCACCACGTTGGTTACCTGCTGTTCACGCGTCTGCACCGAGTTCGAACGGTTGCGCGAGATTCGAACGTCCGCCCACTGAGCTCCAGCTCGCTTTGCGGCGTCGAGCGCTTCCATCATCAGCTCGCGCGTAGCGGGGTCGGTATAGAGCGCACGTTGTTGGTGAACCCACGGTTCAGCTGCGACGATTCGAGGAGCCAGGGTAGCGGCGCCAAGTGCAACGCCACTGCTTTTGATAAAATCTCGGCGTGAAGTCATGCGAATGAGGCAAAGGACGCCGAATTCTTACAGCCGTACCACCTGTTCGCCAGCTTGGACATGTGACAAAAGCTATTTCGAGCGCTTCGTCCCTGCGATCCTTGACGTCACGTCCAGCGCTCACAGCTTTGTAGCCGCTCATCAAGGCGAACTTATGACCGCGAGATTTCAGAGAGGATCGCCCTACTTTCCCGTTGCCGACGTAGCGGCCACGCAGAAGTACTATTCCGAGACGCTCGGCTTTCGCATCGAGTACAGTGCTGGCGATCCACCGGAATTCGCTGTGGTCAGCCGTGACGGCTGTGGAGTAATGCTGCGTCGCGTAAACGATCCGGCGCGCATCAGGCCCATGGAGTCACAAGGCGGCACATGGGACGCCTTTTTCTGGGTCAGTGATGTCAACGCTCTCTATTCGGAGCTCTCCAGCAAGGGAGTGACGATTGTGTATCCCGTGACCATCCAGCCCTATGGGATGAAAGAGTTTGC
>CAZYTS010000146.1:4124-8557 GCA_964649855.1 uncultured Gemmatimonadaceae bacterium | reverse complement strand
GGGTTGCGAGGAGATTGAATCGAGTCAGAGCGATTTCGCGCATGGTTTGGTTAGAATGCTTTCGGCAGAACATTGCCGGTCGAATGCTGGTAGACTGTGCAGAGTGACCGCGTAGGTTACAGGTGAGCTTGCCCACTTGTTGCAGGCCTACTGTCAGGTTTGGGTAAGATTGTAGCTCGGCAAAACTACTACGATTGTCATGAGACTCTTCTGGGAGACCGCTGGATCGCGGCATGGTGTACTCGTCATGCCACTATTTGTGGTCGCCGCGATCGCGGCATGTAGTCTGGATGCGTCCACGCGAGTAAACATCATCGAAAGCAATATCTCCTGGAACGAAGAGCTGGCCAGGGTTCCTGTGTTGATTGACAATGGCACTGTGAACCTGGAAATGCGGATGTACAGGCCGGAGTTAGAGGGAAAGGTCCCCACGCTCGTCTTCAATCACGGCTCAACCGGTTTTGGAACGGACACGAACCTGTTCAGGCAGCCGATCGACTTTCGCTCTCTCGCGACGTTCTTTGCCAGGCGCGGATGGGCAGTGGTGATTCCAGCCAGGCGCGGTCGTGCGGGCTCCGATGGTGTCTATGATGAAGGTTTTGGTCCTGATAGGACAGCAGGTTACTCCTGTGAGGCAAAGTATGCGTTGCCGGGAGCGGATCATGCGCTGCAGGACATTAAAGCGGCGATGGAGGCTATCCGCTCTATGCCTTTTGTGGACGCAAATCGAATCGTCATGGGAGGGCACTCGCGCGGCGGCGTACTAAGCGTGGCATACGCCGGGATGCACCCCGACGAGGTGAGCGGTGTGATCAACTTTGTCGGAGGGTGGCTTGGTGCAGGTTGTGTCGACGCTGTGACTGTCAACGCGACGTTATTCCGCCGAGGTGCTGGCTATACGAGTGCTATGCTATGGGTGTATGGTGACAACGATCCGTTCTATCCGTTATCCCATAGCGCAGGAAATTTCAGCGCATTCCAGCAGGCGGGTGGCAAGGCGAGCTTCCATAGCATCGCGCTCCAGCCGGGTATCAGCGGCCACAACATCGTGAGTTATCCAGACTCGTGGGCCGGGCTGGTCGAGCCGTACGCTTCCGTCTCTGTCCTTAGGCGGCCATAGCTATCACATAGCCATTGTAATGGTTTCGATTCATAGCTATCATATAGCTATGAAACGCACCGGAGTCGCTGAACTAAAGAACCGGCTTAGTTACTATCTTCGGTTCGTGCGCCGAGGGCAGTCGGTGCTCATCTGTGATCGCGATGTGCCCATAGCCCGCATCGATCCCATTCGTGTAGCCACCGCCGCGGGAGATGACGACCTCATAGAAGAACTCCAGCGTACGGGATCACTTCGGGCTCCGTCACAGCGCCTTGCCCCTGATTGGCGTAAAGAACGTCCTGGAACTCGTGCCGACGTGGTAGCGGCGATCATTAAAGAGCGCGAAGAAGGACGGTGAGGTTCTGGGATAGTTCCGCTGTCGTTCCGCTGCTGGTGCGCCAGCCGGCAACCTCCCGCGCTGACGAATGGTTCGACACGGACCAGCGTTGCGTGCTCTGGACTCTCACGTCGGTGGAGATCACGTCTGCACTGTGGAGACTTGTCCGCGACGAAGAACTCAAGATACAGGAAGCGCTGGCTGCGGAAGAACGTCTTGGGGAGTTTGTTGCTGCGAGCTACGTGGTCACTGACACGGATGCGGTCAAGCCGATCGCACAGCGACTGCTGCGCGTCCATACACTACGTGCGGCAGACACCATGCAGCTTGGCGCAGCGCTCCTTTGGGCTGGTGGCCAGCCTCGCGAACACGTGTTTCACACTCTCGATGCTCGGTTGAGGGACGCCGCGCTGAAGGAAGGGTTTGAGGTGCCACCAGCGTAAAAGCTGCCCACTGAAAACGCTGCCTGGCGCGCGGATGTAGCGCGCCTGATGCGACATCACAAACACGACGGCCTGCTCGAACGTTACCTATCGTATGGAGTCGGGCAAAACTCCACGTGAAGCGTAGTCCGCCACCCAACGCTCCTCACGCGGCTCCTCCGGTACTGTCACTCCTCGAGCAACCGCCCAGCGACGCAACCACGAGAGCCCCTGCCTTCCGACATATCCGTTGTCTGTCGCATAAGCAGAATCCCTCATCGCCTCGTCCAGCGAAACGAAGCGTCCACCCGCGCCGCGTAACATCGCGATCACCCTGGGTAGCAGGTCGGCATTGAGGCGGTTCACGTGAAGCAGCAGAACCTGCGGAACATCCCGTCCAAAAAGCTGCTCTGAGATTCCACGCGAGTACGAAGTTGCAGCACTCAAGTGCGCAACGTAGCCGTCTCCAACTCTTGCCATCACGTCGCGTCGGGCAGCGGCGCGTGCACGCGCATATGCTGCTGCATAAACCCACTCCTGGTTGTCTATCGTTACTACTCCCATCTCATAGCCGTTGGCCTCAAGCCAACGTTCGAGTGCAGCTCGCCGCAAACTATCCGGGCCAGAATGCAGAAGAGGCGGCCGGTACCATCGTTGCGACTGACGCGCCTGTATTAACGGTTCGAGGACCCTGTGAGCGCGTTCGATATCGGCCAGATAGGCTGAAGCTGTAAGGTCGTTGTAGTCACGATGCGAAAACGAATGGTTCCCGTTCCAGTGACCAGCAATCAGCCACTTTTCGGTCACGCCTCTCACCGAGTTGGCTCCCTCGCCAACGCAAGGCGAACCAGGAATGACAAATCCTACAGCTGGCGCCCGCGCAGCACGCAACGCGTCAAGTATGGCGTCATTTACCGCGCCGATCTCTGAGGAGGCACAGGCAGCGCCTCCTCCGCCCGTCATGGGCAGATCGTCAAAGGTCAGCGCAACGGACCAACTGGAGTCTCTTGTCTGCGCGGGCAGCGCCGCAGCCCAACCAATTACAGACAGCAGACACAGTGGCACGGCGTACCTGCAAAATCCTATGATCAGTCGGACCTCAGCACCTGGAGTGGATTCACCCTCGCCGCCCTCCGCGCCGGCGCAAGGGAGGCTATCACCGCGACCGCTACAAGTATGATCGCCGCCGAGCCAAGCACCAGGGGATCGCGCGGCGACACACTGTACAGCAACGGCTCGACAAAGGTCCCGCTCGCAATCGTAAGCAGCAGTCCGACGCCGATCCCAAACACCGACAGAGCCAGGCCATGGCGCAGTACCAGCCTCGCCACGTCTCCGCGCTGAGCACCTAGTGCGACTCGAACTCCCATCTCGTGCATACGCTGCGTAATGGAATACGACACCACGCCATAGAGTCCCAAGGCCGACAGCAGCAGCGCGACCAGACCAAACGCTGTAAACATCGTGGCTCCCATGCGCCAGGGTCTGAGCTCGTTGTCGAGGACGGCATCCATGCTTCGCACATTGGCGTATGGCACGCCAGGCATTGCGCTCTGCATCAGCCGCCGTATGGGTTCCAGCATTTCAGCAGGGTTGCGCCGGGGTCGAACGATGAGAGCGTAGGAGCGCGGCCCATAGCCCTGAGGCAGTGTTATTGCCCGGTAGATGCGAAGTTGTGTTCCACTTTCAACCACATTCTGCCTGTTGGTATTCTCAGCAATGCCAACAATTCGAAAGCAGAGACTTTCGTAACCACGATCGTTCATGCGAACGCACTTGCCAAGGGCATCTGCGTTCGGCCAGAGCAAGCGTGCACCCTCTTCATTCATGACGACAACTGGCTCTGCGCCGGGCAGCAGATCGTCTTCGGTGAGCGGCCGGCCGCGAAGAATCCTTGTACCCACGGTACTAAAGTAGTGCTGATCTACTCCGTGAACGCTCGGGCCATCATCGAACGACGGCACCGAATCTCGGCCCGGAATGGATATGCCTACAAAACTCGACCACTCGCTGAGAGGCGCCGCTTCAGCTACCGTTGCACTGACTACGCCCGGAAGGCGACGCACGCGATCGAGCGTGGTATTGAAATATTCCCTGGCAAGGTCGTCATTGATTCCTACAGACCTGAGGTCGATCCGTCCAATCACGAGCTTGTCCAGGTCCATTCCGAGCGGCACATCATGAACCCTTCGCAGGCTCAAAGCAAACAACCCGGTGCCAGTAAGAAGTAATACCGCAAGCGCTCCCTGAACTACAACGAGCACTGCGCGTGTGCGCGAGCGAGCAGTGCCGCTACCCTTTGAGCCCTCCTTCAAAGAGTTTGAGAGGTTCATGGAACTGGACTGGATTGCAGGCACGAGCGACGTCACCAGTCCCACGACCACCGCGACTGCAATAGTAAAGGTGAGCACACGCGAGTCCACTGAGTTTTCTGCCCAGGCAGTTTCGCCGAGTAGTGCGCGCTGAACGAGTGCGCCACCCCAATTAACGACAGCCAGCGCGGCAGCACCTCCCAACAGCGCTAGCGCCAAACCTTCCACCAGAAGCTGTCGAACGAGCCGCGTGCGCGAGA
>CAZYTS010000146.1:0-4114 GCA_964649855.1 uncultured Gemmatimonadaceae bacterium | reverse complement strand
CCAAGCGCCAGCCGCACCGCTACCTCACGGCGCCGTTGCATGGCACGCGCAAGGAGCAGGTTGGCGACGTTCGCGCAAGCAATTGTGAGTACGAGAATCGACACGGCACCGAGCAGGAGCGCCACTCGCGCTGTGCTGGTGAGTACATTGCGACGTGGGAGGTACGACTCTGCTGGTGTAGCATAGGTTGTGGAGTCGCGCGTTCCAGTACCAGCTTCTCGGCCTGCCCTGACAGCTGCTGCCACGTCTTCTCCCACGGCCTCCACGCTGGTTCCTGGCTTGAGCCGCGCGACCATGGAGAGCCATTGAGATCTGTACTCTGTCATCCAGTTGTCGCCTGCAAAGCGCATGCCTTCGGCTGCACTCACAGGAATCCAGACATCGATGGGTTGCTTTCCGGTCCCGTTGAAGCCTTTTGGAGCAACACCAACTATGGTAAACGGCCGTGACGCCAAGAGGAGCGTGGAGCCTAGGACGTCGTCCTTACCTCCAAATTCGCGCTGCCACAGACCATGGCTGACTACGACGACCTTGGAACCGTTAGGGGGGACGTCGTCGGAGGGAAGGAGAGGCCTGCCAAGTACTGCGCCGGTGCCGAGCGTGGAAAAGTAGTTGCCACTTACGAGGATATGCTGAACGCGCCTGGCCTCGTCGCCGAGTCCGAGTGACAGTGGGTTAGGGTAGGTCTGCATCGCCACACTGCTAAAGGAACGAGCATTGTCACGGACTGCCGCGTAGTCGGGATACGAGAAGGTCGGGCTCGTGAATTCCGTGTTTGCATGGCGGATCCCCCTTGTTGGGCGCACGAGTTCCTCGGCAGCCACCACATGTGGGGGAGGACGCAGCAGCAGCTGGTCGACGATGCCAAACATCGTCGAGTTGGCTCCTATACCCAGAGCAAACGATCCCGCAACGGCCACGACGAGAGTTGGGGATCTCTTGAGCT
This sequence comes from uncultured Gemmatimonadaceae bacterium, assembly GCA_964649855.1. Lineage (GTDB taxonomy): Bacteria > Gemmatimonadota > Gemmatimonadetes > Gemmatimonadales > Gemmatimonadaceae > CAZYTS01. The sequence continues at coordinate 3,168 of CAZYTS010000146.1, read as the reverse complement.
GGCGAAGCGCGTAGCCAACGTCGTGTACGAGAGAGTCTATGCGGTCCCGGGCAGTCAGCACCTGCTCTCTATGTCGTGCTGCCTGTAGCAATTCTGCGCGAGACGAGTCGTATGGCCCAAAGCGGCGCAGCGCTTCGCGTTCAGCATCGCTCCGCGACATGCCACTGGCGACGAGAGATTCTACCCGTTCGGCGATGTGAGCACGAATCTCCGCGTCCGTCTCGCGCTCGAGTCTTTCACGTTTGGTCATGTTGGGGCGAGAATGGAGGAAACCGTTGCGGCGTACCTGGCCCATTGATCGGACTCGGCACGCAGATGTGATCTACCGGATGCAGTCAACTCATAGTAGCGTGCTCGCCGCTTGTTTGCGGTTACCCCCCATTTGGCGCGGATGAATCGCTTTTCTTCGAGCCGATAGAGTGCCTGGTAGAGGGCACTGTCGAGGAGTTCGAGCTGGCCCTCACCTCGCTGGTCGAGCCAGGTAGAGATCTCGAAGCCGTGCATGGGTTTCCATGCGAGTGCGCGCAGCACGAGTAGTTCGAGTGTTCCGCGCAGTATGGGTATGGGTTGTGGCATGGGGCGGACTCCTTACAGGTACTGTAGGGACACCGCTCAAGCTGAAACCGTTGCTTTCGTTGGTCAAGCGTTGCCGAGCGTCTACTCTGGGCGCAGAGCCTCGTTCGGATCGGTTTTCCGGATCCTTTGCAATGGAAGGGTCCGGTGCTATAGCGAGGCTGGTAGGACTAGCGGGCCGAAATTCGCCCCTTCGACTTCTTGCCCCCATCACTGCCTCCTCTTCCATACAAACACATGACGAGCTCTCTCAGCCTCGATCGCGGACCACGCGAGGAAACAATAGAAGGGACCCGTGGCGCCAGGCTCTTCGTGCGCTCCTGGCGTCCGGCCACGACACCGCGAGCAACCGTCGTCATCTGCCATGGTTTCAAATCCCACAGTGGATTCTATTCATGGACAGCCAGCAGACTCGTGGATGCTGGCTTTGCTGTGTATGCAGCCGACCTGCGGGGAAGGGGGAAGTCGAGCGGCGAACGCTACTACGTAGAGGATGTGTCGGAATACGTGGATGACGTCGCCACGACGGTCAACCTTGCAAAGTCTCGTGAGCCGGGACTGCCTCTATACCTGCTCGGCCATAGCGCCGGGGGTGTCATATCGTGCTACTACACGCTCGACCATCAGAGCGAGTTGGCAGGTCTCATCTGCGAGAGCTTTGCCTTTCGCGTTCCCGCACCTCCCTTTGCTCTCAGTGCGATCAAAGGCCTGAGCCGCGTTGCACCACGCCTCCCGGTACTAAAGCTCAAAGCGCGCGATTTCTCTCGCGACCCCGCGGAAGTCAAAGCTCTTAACGACGACCCCTCGGTTAGTAATGAAGTGCAGCCTGCGATAACCGTGGCGGCTCTTGTGCGTGCTACAGAACGTCTGGAACGCGAGTTTTCTCGAATCACGATTCCGGTGTTCATAATGCACGGAAGTGTTGACAAGGCGACACTCCCGGCCGGCAGCAGGTTCTTCAACGAGAACGGCGGCTCAAAGGACAAGACATTCAAACTTTACGAGGGACACTTTCACGACCTGCTGGCCGACTATGGGCGAGAACAGGTGATCTCGGACATCACGTCGTGGATTGAGGCGAGGTTGTCGCGAACCTGACGGGAAAAGCAGTCAAGGCCGGATTGAGCCACTTGGCAGATGAAGGCTTATAGGCTATCATTGATAGCATGCGAGCTATTGATACCGCGAATCTTCTCAGGGAGGCGCGGCTCAAAGCCGGTCTGTCCCAACGCAAGCTCGCCGAACTGGCCGAGACAGCGCAGTCCGTGGTGGCACGTATCGAGGCTGGACTCACCAGCCCAACAGTCGCCACCATGGAACGGCTGCTCGCCGTTGCAGGATTCCAGATCGAAGTCGTGCCCAAAACACCCGCAATACACGATCCTGTAACCGAGGCTTTCAAACGCGACATAGATCGAACACTGCTGCGCGAGAATCTCAGCAAGACGCCGGAGCAACGCGTTCGGGCTCTACAAGCGCTTAGCAGGTTGGCGAGTGAGGCGAGGAGTGCAGGATCCCTCACGAGAGCGAGGACTGGGCGGCAATGACCGATTTTGAGAAACTCCTTGCAGTCCTCTCCAGGGCCAACGTGGATTTTATCGTCATTGGCGGACTCGCTGCCACCATCCACGGATCTGCTCGATTGACGCAGGACATTGACGTCAGCTACTCGCGTTCCGACGCCAATCTTGAACGCCTGGTGAAAGCACTCAAACCGCTCAAGCCGTACTTGCGAGGCGCTCCCAGAGGGTTGCCCTTTGAATGGTCGGTTGCGACGCTCCGCGCTGGACTCAATTTCACCCTCGAAACAACCGCTGGTTCGATTGATCTTCTGGGAGAGGTCCCAGGCGGTGGCAACTACGAGGCACTACTGCCGCACACGATCAGTGTAAAGCTCTTCAAACACGACGTTCGTTGTCTCGATCTCGACTGGTTGATCAGGACCAAGCGCGCCGCAGGCCGTCCGCGCGACCTCGAAGCCATTGCCGAACTGGAGGCACTACGTGACGAAACGGATCGTTAGGTTGGGAACGGGCTCATCTCCAACCAACGATACTGTGGTCCCGGATCGCACCAAGGCCTGCTCAAATCCGTTGTGAACGCGCGGTCCGTCGCAACGTCGAAGCGGACAGCAAAACAAGCCTCACTGAAACCCACTCAGGCCAGTCTCGTACGTCCCGCCGACTCTCCCCAGGCCAACATGGATACCCTGCTTCAAGACGTAAGGTACGCGCTGCGCTCTTTTGCACGTCGCCCCCTCCTCGTAGTCGGTGCTGTCCTTTCGCTGACTGTTGGGATTGGCGCCACCTCGTCTTCGGAGTTCTTAACGGAGTTCTCCTCAAGCGCGTTCCAGGAGTCACTCGTCCCGAACGCCTTGTCGAGATTGCGAGGTCTGTGGGCGCCACCACGGCCGATGTTACCTTCCCGATGTATCGCCAGCTGCAGGAGGAGGGTCGCGCGCTCGAGGACGTTGCTGCCTTTGCGCTCGAAGGAGTCTCGGTTTCCGCAGGAACGGGTGCTCCCCCCCAGGCGGTGGGCGCCATGACTGTAACCGAGTCCTACTTTGAACTGTTGGGAGTCAGGGCCGTACAGGGC
>CAZYTS010000145.1:0-10040 GCA_964649855.1 uncultured Gemmatimonadaceae bacterium | reverse complement strand
TAAGAAACGCCGATGTCATTGAGGGTCGCCGACTCAACGCCATCATAGATTTAGGTATGAGTCGACGCCGGCCTCGTGAATTGAATCGGGTTGCCCGAGAGGTTGTCTCCGGACGCGTAAACCCCCGAGTTCACGGGATAGCCTTCGGAGTAGCGCGAACGCAACTCAAAGCTTAGGCCACGCAGCTCGTTGCGATAACGCGCTGCAAGGGAGGCCTTGTTTCCCGGGGCGTTGAGCATAAGAGCGGTGTTGTTGCTGCTGGTTACGTCCTTAAACACCACGTCGCTCACCCAGCTATACGTACCTGCAAAGGTCCAATTGTCATTTGCTACAAAGTCGACGGCCAGGTCCAGACCATTGACATCAAACTCCTCATCTGTGGACGACGTATACGTTGCGTGCACGTCGGTCGCCGAGGCAAAGCGATCGTTGTTGAACTGAACGATTCCTTGAGGAACGCTGGACAATCCGCCGGCCAGTTGCTGAGTGAGCTGCGGCGCCAGCGCCTGGATCTGCTGTTGCGACAGCCCGGCATTGCTCAGGAACTGGGCCAGGCGTGGTCCGAGGAAGGCACCCAGAGCGGAGGGGTCGTAAAACACGTTAGGCGTCGCGAGTCCGGCGGGATTGCCGACGTCGCCACGGCGCTGGAACCAGGCGTCAATGGCAAGGCGCAACCGGTTGCCGATGATTCCCTTGTAGCCCAGCTCGATGGTCCTGTTGTACGACGCTTCCAGTGGGCCTATGGGTCTGATGTCACTCTCGCTGAGCGCTGACGTTGGTGATGAGCCGAGAAAGGCAATGCGACTGCCGGCATCGGCAGCAGTTGGTTGGAGTGTACCCAGAAACTGGAGGATTCCCGCGGCCAGCTGCTGAGCCTGCGCAGCCGGGGTGCCGTTGGCAATGAGGCCATTGGCAATGGCCGCCTGCAGCGTGGACGAGAGTCCGTTAACGAGAAGCGGAAATGCTGCGGGGCTTGCCACGGCCGGCACCCATGGATTGCTCGGTCCGGTCGCGGGACTCTTCATGCAGAGCCCTCCCGGGCCGCCCTGACAGCTCCGATTGAAGGTCCAGCCTTGTTTGGGTGGATTACCTAACGCCCGAATGTTGTAACCCGTACCGCCTATGTTCCTTGCCTGGATGAGATCCAGGAAGTACGAGAAGTTGGCGGGTGTCGAGAAGGCCCGGTTGTACGTGACGCGGAAGTTGTTCGTCTCGTTGGGCTTGAAGACGAGCGCAAGGCGCGGTGAGAACTGTGTGCCTTCTATCTGGTCGTTCTGGTCAACACGCGCCGCAGCTATAAAGTCAAAGAGATTGGAAAGTCTGGTCGTGGACTGCACGTAACCGCCAATCTCACGCACGTTGTCGATACCCTCGTTACGACCATTGATCGTGCCGCCAGTGCGGGGATTGGTTGCTATGTAGTCGACTCCGTACACAAAGTCCTGGTTGGCTCCCAGCGAGATTCCATGCTGCAACTGAGCTGCAAAAACGCTCGACTTGTCAACGATGGGTTGCCCGCTCCTAAGCAGGAACGTTCCATCGGTGCTTAGCGAATCGCTGTTACCGGCATTGGAGTTGTTGAGGAAAACCTGCGCAAAGAATCTGCCGAGTCTCGCGCGCTGTTGGATGGAGCTGTAAGTCCAGTTTTTGATCTGAGCGGTTCCGTTGGCGCCCGTGTACTCGATGCCGCTTCCAATGCGTGTGTATCCCAGCGTCGTCACAAACTCGGCATCCTCCGAAGGCCTTACGTCCAGGCGCGCCTCACCGGTGTACTTCTCCAGGTCAAAGTCACGGATGTTAGGCTGTCCGCGCCGGCCCGCGGGCGCTTCGGCGGGAAAGACGTCGGGCTCGCCCGGATCGTAGTTAGGCAGCGGATTACCAGACGCGTCGTGTGCGGAACGGCCATTGAAATCGTTGGCCGTGAAGTACTCACCTGAGAGTTTGAACCCGACGCGGGGATTGATGAGCGCCGCGTGGCGCGCTGACGCTCGCAACAAGGAGCGCTCGCCGCCGTCGATCGTGAGCGTAGTGCCCTGCGACGTGAACGGTGACTTGGTGATGATATGCAATACGCCGTTGGCAGAGTTTGGTCCATATAGCGCCGACGCCGGTCCAAGGAGGACTTCGACGCGCTCGATGTCCTCGTTGGTTGCAGTGAAAAGAAAGGGCACGTTAACGCGCAGCGACGGAACAGCTGCAAATCTGTAGTCCTGAAGCGTGAGTATGGATCCCGAGAACGCGTTGTTAAAGCCGCGCGCTACGACGTTGCTCTGCGCCAGACCAGCCGTTTGAACGTCGACACCCGCGAGGCCCTTGAGGTGGTCAGCAACAGTTACAGAGGTACGCTCCTGGATCTCACGTACGTCGATTACTGCGATCGATGCGGGCGCATCGAGCGCCTTCTCCGGACGACGTGACGCAGTCGTTACTATAGGGTTGAGTTCGGTAACCACCTGGGTCAGTGCAACGTCCATGTTTACCGTACCACCGGCCGTCACATTCAGGTTCTCAAAGCGACGCAGCGCATAGCCGAGTCGCGATACTACGAGTTGATAGGAACCCGGCGCGAGATTCACGATGCGGTAGGTACCATCGTCGCGCGAAAGCACTGAAGCCGCGATCTGCCCTGCAGTTGTAACTGCCTGTACTCGGGCTCCGGCCACGGGTTGACCACCATCGGAATTCGAGACCGTCCCGGCAATCGTACCGCCCTGGGCCTGAAGTGCGCCGCCTGTCAGCAGCAGCGCGAATCCCAGTAACACTCGGCGAAGTCGATGTGCGAACATCAGCACCTCATGCGGTGGAGGGGTATATTCGACCGTCCAAGCTAGTAAAGAACCTTGCGCAAAAACAGCGGATGCCGTGCGGGCTCCTCGCAATGGAACCGCTGGCACCCCAATGGTTTTAACGGATGTTGTAGATCACCCGTTCATGGAATACACAAAACTGTCGCTGAACCAGGGCCCGTTTTGGGGCCAGACGAGGGTTTTTCCCTACCGCAAGCGAGTCATTGCATCGACTCTGGTGCTGATTGCCTTGCTACCCTCGGTTGTGCTTACGCAATCGAGCACGGAACGTGTTATCTGGAGGTCGATGCTGGGAAGCACGGCCTTTGACCTCAGGGCGAGGCAGCCCGGAGTAGTGCGTATTGGAGTTGCCGACGAAGGTGGCCCAATGACGCTGGAGTTTCGTTCGAGTGACGTAAGAAAGTTTACGGACTCGGCGACGAAAGTACTAAGTGTGCGGCGAAGGCGACCCCAGCCGTGGAGTGTGAGGCTCGAGGAGACCGGGGCACGGAATGGTGCGCTCTCACTGTCGTTTACGCCGGGTGAAAATGAGGAGCGACCCTACCGCTTCTTTGCGTCGGATGACGCAATAAGGCAGGTGAGAGAATCCCTTACAGCCGACGAAGCGCGTTTACTGGTACGTCACTTCCGTTCTGCGGCGGCGTCGGCTACACCACCTCCGCCAAAATCGCGCCAGCCTAACGCGAAGCGCCGCCCTGGGCTGTTCCCCGGCCCATTCCCCGTAGGGTCCTGAGTATCTGATCTCTCGCTGCAATTGCTTCGGCATTGGCGGGATCGAACTCCAGACCGGCGTTCACCTGAGCGAGCGCAAGATCGAGTTCGCCACGGAGTCCGTGGATGCGCGCTAGCAGGAAGTGAGCCAGCGACAGCGAGGGGTCAGCCTCGGCGGCCCTTCCAAGCGCTGCGGCGGCGGAATCGAGATTTCCGGTAGCCAGCAAGAGTGCGCCCAGGTTGTACTGCGCCAACGGTTGTCTGGGATTGAGAGTTACCGCTCGCCGGTACGCGGCCAGTGCACCGGTTGTATCTCCAGAGGCGGCGAGCGCCATGCCGATGTTCACGTGGGGCAGGGGTTGAGCAGGGTCGAGTTGCAGACTTCGTTGGAGTGCCGTAAGGGCTTCTCTCGTGCGCCCGATCTGCTGCAGTGCATTCCCGAGGCTCAGCAGCGTGCGCGCATTTGCCGGATCTATGGTTGATGCCTTTTCGTAGGTTCTTATAGCAGCGTCCAGGCTGCCTTCGTTTTTTAGTTTGTCAGCAAAGTAACCCAGGGCAACGGACCACCGTGTTCTAAGTGCGCGCTCATCTCCTCGGTTCTCGGCGAGACGCTGAGCCAGAAACCTGCGAACGTCTGGTGTGTCGCCGGCCGCCAGATGCAGCGAGGCGAGGGCGAGAGAGCTGACGTCGAGGTTGGGATACACGGCGAGGCGTCGCAGTGCTTTCTCGACTTCCTCGTCCCAGGGGAGCATCTCACTGGTCAGGTGCTGGTCGGCAAAGCGGGCGAGAGCTGCGTACACGGCCGCAGTGTTGGAGGAAGGTGCTGCCAGGAGGAGCTGCGCGGCCTTGCGGATATCACGTTCATTCCAGGCTGCCACAGCAGCGGCTACGGCTGCATCGCGTGGTTTGAGCGATCCGTACCACGCGGTGACCTGGCGATCCAGGTCAGACTCAGTGCGGTCGCTGTGACAATTTGCGCAGGCGCTGCGGATTCCGAGTGACGAATCTGCCAGGGGCCGTGGGATGGGGATCGTGTGATCTGAGCGCGCGTATTGAATCGAACGGCCGACTGAAGGTTCCTGGAGGTACGGCATATGACATGAAACACAACGGCTTCCGGCAGATGATGCGGGATGTTTGGTATGCTGAGTTGGATCGACCTCTTTGCTGGCGTGGCACGATGTACACTGCCTGTCGTCAAAGCGTCCCTCCAGTTTGCGGCCACGCATGTCGCGATAGTCCTGGGAGTGGGGGTCGTGACAACTTGTGCAGGTCATTCCTCCGGCAACGTAGCAAGCGGAAAACAGGTGCCCCTGCTGGTAGGCAAAGGTACGTACCCGTCCATCGGGCCAATGTGCTTCGTCACCCAACTGAGGAAGGTTCAAGGAATAGAAATCCTGGACGGGGAGTCCGCTCAGGTATCCGGGGCGGAGCTGGTCCTTGAGCGCGTGGCATTGCCAGCAAACGCCAAGCGAGGCGTCCTTGTCGAGCGTCGCCAGGGCACGTAGTCCCACGCTCCCATCGGCAAAGGCGGCGTCACCGGTCTGAGCACGTGCAACGTGTGCACGGCCCGGACCATGGCAGGACTCGCAGTTAACGCCGAGTGATGCAAATGTCGTGTTGTATCCAGCACGAATGGTGTCCGGGTGAATGGCGATCTGACTGCCGTGACAACCCTGACAGTTGGTGAAGCTCGGTTCGTCACCGAGCACGCGCGCCGGAGGCCAGTCCCCACAGTTGGCTAGAGAGAGCTCGGGAGAAATCGGTGTCCAGCCGCGGTCCAGCCGTGAGGTCGTATTGCAGAACCAGACGTCCTCGGTACGTGAGTAATCAAAAGGCAGAAAGCGATAAGTGCCGTCGGGAAAACGAGAGACAAACCCCTGCGTACCTCCACCAACCATGTGTCCGCCCCCAACTATTCCGTCTACGCTAAACGTGCGCGGCCTCCTGCCGTTCTGTCTGACCACAAACTGATAACGCTGGCCCTGCCGCTGTGGTATAACAACTGCATCCTTGAACCGAATTGGGATGCCGTTGAAAGCAGCGATAACCCTAACGTTTCCCGGCGTACCACCAGCATTGGCGTGGGTGGAGGTAGACCATGCGCTAAAGGCTGCAGCATGACAGCCAGCGCACGTCTCTGAACCTGCATACTCGCCGGGGTCTCCTGCAACGAGCGACATGCTGCTTGCTGGAGGGGGAAGCGCAACGAGTTCCTTGGCGCGTGCGCGCGTGTAGCGAACCGCGAGGATCACGGCGGCTGCGACAGTACAAACTATCAAAAGGTGCAACAATGGGTTCGAGCGCCAGGGTCGCTGCGGATTAGAGCTGGTGCGGGCCTGCTGCACGTCTTTTCTGCGGATGGGTTTCTTTCGCGGAGGCACTCAGCCACCTCGCGGGTTGAGTGAACCGCCGTCTCGCGACCATAGCGGACCCTCGCAGCCACAAAGCTCGCGAATGTATGCAACCAGTGCCCTGATTTCAGTTGGCGACAGCGTTTCGCCAAAGGCCGGCATCCGGGGGCTCCGATTCATGATGCTCCCACCCCCTGCAATCGTATCGTATAGCGCATCGTCAGATCTGCTGCTCATTACTCCAGGATCCGAATGTCGCGCGGGCCGGACGGTGAGCTGCGGTGCGTTGATTCCGTCGCCGTTGCCGGAGCTACCGTGGCACGCGGCGCACCATCTGAGGTAGAGCGACGCCCCCGAGGCATCACCTGCTGTTGTGCCGCTCAGGAGCGTGCTCGCTGCGCCGGCGCTCCCACTTCCGGGCAATGATTGCAGATATCTCACGACGGCGTCGCGTGTAGCCGCAGGCATAGTCTGCTTAGGCATCATGCTTCCCGGAAGCGTGCCTTGCGGGTCGTCGATTATGGCCGCGATGTATTCGCGTGACCTGCGCTCGCGAACTGTAGTCAGGTCGGGAGCGATTTTGCCTCCGCTTCCTTCGAGGGTGTGGCAGCCGAGGCAGGGTAGGTGATTCTGCAACAGCTCGCGCGCCTTGGCCGCGCCAAAGGCTGTTACGGGGCGAAAGGTGGTGTCACTCTGAGCAGTCAGGGTCGCTGCTGCGGCAGAGTTGAGCCAGATCGCCGCGAAAATCGCTGCCAGGGAGCGAGCGCATATAGCCTGCGCGGCCATATCACCCGTTCACGTCAGACGGTTGCCATCGCCCAGCAGCGTAATCTTCTGCCAGATCTTGCGGGAGAGTCCCGTTGTAAGGTCCTCGATTTCGTTGACGGATTGCATAACGAGAGAGTCGCTGAAACGCTGCACAAAAAGCGCTGCCATCTTTCCGGTCAGCGACAAGAGCTCACCGCAATAGTCCAGATAGCGTGTGAGTTCGTCGCGCGTCATGGTGCGAGCGGTGTTTTCTCCGTTGCGCGGCTCCTTGAGAAGGTGGTCAGGATCCTTGGTCAGCTGGTGCATGTCAACGATGTGCGCCACACTGCGCAACTGGTGCAATCGCTCCAGCGCTTTCTTTCGCTTGATCCGCGACTCGATTGTCGCCAGAAAGAACACTGCGATTCCCAGAAAGATTATGTCGTTGATCAGCGATTCGATGGTCTGAAACATGTCAGCGGCTCCAAAACTCACCGATGCATCGCCAAACGCGGCAAAGGCCCTGTAGAGCGCAATTCCAGCTGTGCCGACCATTACCGCGATTACGATCCCGACAGCCACCCGTATGTTCCAGTTGGGCTCACCTAACGAATCGGCCTCCCGCGCGGCATCGCGCGAGAGGTCAGCCAGATCCCGACCCACACGGCTGAGGCCGGAGCCGGGGAACCGGGCGTCGATACGAGCAGCAAGCCGCTCAATCGTCCGGATTATTTCCCCGGCATCCAGCTCGCGAAAACTCACTGCGCTGAAACAGCTCCGTGGGTGTAGCGCTCGAACCAGCTACGCAGGTACAGCTGGGTCCGTAAAAAGTTGGAAGGCTTTGACGAGGTTCCATGCCATTCCTCGTTGAACCGAATCATGGCAGTAGGAACCTTCCGGAACTTGAGTGCCGAGTAGAACTCCTCGGTCTGCGGCATTGGCGTTCTCAGATCCAGAACACCGGTCATGAGCATGGTTGGAGTCTTCACGTTGCCAACATACATGATCGGAGAGCGACGCAGGTGCTCGCTGGGATCTTCCCAGAATGGCTTCGCAAAATTTCTGTACCAACCCGGGCCATCCGTCGTTCCGACAAAAGAAAGCCAGTTGATGACCGGACAGTTGGCACTCGCCGCTGCAAACCTGTCGGTGTGTCCCACGATCCACGCGGTGAGCACTCCGCCGCCGGAGCAACCAAAAACGTACATGCGGTTGGTATCGATGTAGCCACGACCGATCACAGTATCGACGCCCGCCATGAGGTCATCAAAGTCCTTGCTCGGGTAGGCATTCATGATCTCGTTGCCGAACTTGGAGCCATAGCCGGTTGATCCACGCGGATTGGTGTAGAGAAGCACATAGCCTTCGGCAGCGTGGTTCTGGCGCGCAAAACTGAAGCCCACGTTGTACATGGCGTGCGGTCCGCCGTGGATTTCGAGCATCAGCGGATACTTTTTGTCTGGCGAGAAATCCGGCGGCTTGACTATCCAGCCCTGGATCCTCAGTCCGTCTACCGACGTGTACCAGATCTCTTCGGTCTCGCCAAGCTTCTTGCCGGTGAGAACGTCCTCGTTGACCCTGGTGAGTTGCGTAAAGCGAGGCGTAGACACTGGAAAGCTTACAACGTCACCGGGGTCGGTTGCCGAAGTGAGTACCGCCACTGCGGTGCCGTTGCGCCCAATGTCGCTCACGGAGAGCATGTGCTTTCCGGTGGTAACTGGCCTTATCTGACCATTGAGCGACACAAAATACAGATTGCGTGAACCCTCGGAATCCGCGCTGAAGTAGATTCCTGAACCATCGCTGGCCCACATCAAACCCTGCGGAGAACGATCAAAGTTTCCGCTGATCTGCCGCGGGTTTGACCCATCGGCGTTCATGATGTAGAGCTCAGAATCCTTGTAAGAAGCTTTGAGCGAATCGTACCCGGTATATGCAATGAATCGACCATCCGGCGAAGGCGTCGGCTGCTGGTCGGGACCGTTGCGTGAGGTCAGCCGCGTGATCGAACCGGATGTTACATCAACCTTGTAGATGTCGCTCTGGCGCCAGCGATATTCTGCATCCACCACACGATCCGCGGTGAATACAATGGTCTTACCATCAGGCATCCACTGCGGCGCACCATGGTCCCACTTGCCGCTCGTGATCTGACGCGGTGAACCGCCGTCTGCGCTGACTATGTAGATGTGTGTATCGCCGGGGTTGGTGAAGCCCTGGCGATCCTGGCGATAATCCAGCTGCGTTACGATGCGCGGCGCTTCGGTCCACTTCGCTCCCTGCGGCGCGCGTGGCATTGGGATGTCCCAACTCTCGCGCTGTGGCACCTGCATCGTGAACGCAATCGACTTGCCATCGGGTGACCACTGGATGTTGCTCGGCGACTGTGATAGCCGTGTGATCTGTGTTGTGGCACCTTCTGCATCCATCCAACGCACAAATATCTGTGTGCCGCTGGGTTCACCTCGCGCCGTGTAGGCAATCCGCGTTCCATCCGGTGACCATTCCACGTTGCTGCCGGTTAGCAGAGCACGGTTCTTCGTGCCATCGGCATTCATCATCCAGAGTGTGGTCACCCACTCGTCATTGATCTTGTCCACCCAGCGGCGACCATAGATGATCTGCTTGCCGTCCGGAGAGAGTCGCGGTGACTGCACCGTTTCCCATTCCAGATACTGGTCGAGGGTGATCTTGGTGTTTGGCTCCTGAGCGTCTGCGGGAGCGAGTGCCGCTGCGGCGAGGAGCACAACTGCATTGCGGAGGTAGCGCATACTAGACTCGCACGTCTGAGGTCGGGGAGAAGATACGGGCTGGGACGCGAAGGCAAGAGGGTCTGACGCGATGTATCTGCCGACTCAGGCCCAACTGTGCCTCAAACGCCTCGCTCCACTAGCTTGAAGCCGATGGCCGAACTCCCGCCAACAAGGCCGCGCGCCTACGCCGCCCTCGAACACAAGCCATTTCGCTGGTTTACGGCCTCTCTTCTCACAATGACCATGGCGGCACAGGTGCAGGCCGTGGCGGTTGGCTGGCTCGTTTATCAGATAACAAAGGATCCGCTGGCCCTGGGGCTCATTGGGCTCGCCGAGGTCGTGCCTTATGTGAGCGTCGCCCTGGTGGCCGGGTTCATAGTAGACCGCACCGACCGGCGCCGTGTGTCGGTGGCTGCACTGAGCGTACTGGTGACTGCCTCGCTTGCTCTCCTGGCGTTCATGATTGCCCACCCCGAGCCAACCATCGTTTGGCCCTTCTACGCGGCGATTTCTGTTTGCGGACTCGCCCGTTCGTTCCTCCAGGTGTCGCGATCTGCGCTCGTAACTGAAATCGTGCCCCCGGCGCTATATCAGAATGCCGCGACTTGGCGCTCCTCTGTGTGGCAGCTCGGTACCGTACTCGGCCCCGCGTTAGGCGGTCTGCTGCT
>CAZYTS010000144.1:0-10077 GCA_964649855.1 uncultured Gemmatimonadaceae bacterium | reverse complement strand
CGCCGACCCCGCCCTCGTCGCCCCCCCTAAATGGCCACCATCGCGCCTGCTGAACCCGCCGCGAGCCACGAGTCCCTGGCCGATGAGAACGGCCACATACCCTTCGTTCCACATACCGAATCGCCTGTCGAGATAACCCCCGGAGCAATCCTCCTGGGCATCGTACTCGGCCTCGTCTTTGCCGCGTCGAGCGTATACCTCGCGCTCAAGGTCGGACTCACTGTAAGTGCATCGATCCCGATCGCCGTCCTCTCCATAACGATCTTTCGCTACATACAAAAGGCGTTTGGCGGCCAGTCCTCGATACTGCAGAACAACATCGTTCAGACAACAGGATCTGCGGGTGAGTCCATTGCAGCGGGCGTCGTGTTCACCCTGCCTGCAATCCTGCTTATGGGCTACAACCTGCCCTGGAGCAACGTTGCAGCCATTGCCGTTGTCGGCGCACTCCTCGGAATTCTTTTCACGATTCCCATCCGTCGCTCACTCATAGTCAAGGAGCACCACAACCTCAAATACCCAGAGGGCACGGCCTGCGCCAAGGTCCTCATCAGCGGTGAGCGCGGCGGAATCCAGGCGAAAACGGTGTTCATGGGCTTTGGTGTTGGAGCGCTCTACAAGTTCCTGAACGCGGGAATGAAGCTCTGGGCCGAGGTTCCCCGCCGTGTCTTTGAGCGTTTAAGACCCGATGGCAGCCGCGAGCTCTTTGGCGAGATCCGCGCCGAGATTTCGCCCGAACTCACAGGAGTTGGCTTTATCATTGGACCCCGTATCGCAGGGTATCTCTTTGCCGGCGGCGTCTTTTCCTACTTCGTGCTCATACCGGCAATCAAACTCTTTGGTGCATCCGCCACGGAGATGATCCTTCCCTATGACACGCAGCTGATCAGGGATATGGACGCCACTACGGTGCGCGGGAACTACATCTTCTTTATCGGCGCCGGCGCGGTCACCATGGCCGGCATCATTTCGCTGATCAAGTCCTTCCCCACTATCTGGTCAGCGCTGTCTGCCGGGCTGGGGGACTTCCGTGCCGTGAGCAAGGGCGCCAGCGTGCGCCGTACCGAGCGCGACCTTCCCATGTCGTATGTGCTCGTGGGCTGCGTGGCCCTGATCATAGCCATGATCACGCTGCCGCAGATCGGGATCAACTTGTTAGGCGCGATATTGGCAGTCGTCTTTGGATTTCTCTTTGCAACGGTATCGAGCAGAGTAGCTGGCCAGATCGGCGCCAGCTCGAATCCCATTTCAGGGATGACGGTCGCGACCGTTCTCATGACTGCCCTCCTGTTTTTTGCAGTTGGATGGACCGGCATTGAGCACCGCGTACTGGCACTTTCTATTGGAGGAGTGGTCTGCGTCTCTGCCGCCGTGGCCGCTGCGACGTCGCAGGACCTCAAGACCGGTTATCTCGTAGGAGCCACACCGCGCAGTCAGCAGATCAGCCTGGTCTTTGGAGCGCTCACTTCAGCGCTCCTTGTAGGCGGAATGATCCACTTCCTCAATTCTGCCAAGACAACGATAGTGGAGCGCACTTTCCCGGGCGTTCAGGTTGTAGACGTCGAGGCCTCACGCATGACCGGGCCCGATGGCAACCAGTATCGCGTTGGTCACCTCTACGAACTCACGGGCTCGGCGCCAGCCGGCAAGTATCTCATAGACGATGGTGGTGCCATCGTCTACATGATCGATCCTGGCATTGGAGGTAGAGAGGTACGCGGCGCCGACGGACGCGAGGTCGAGAAGCTCGACTCACCTAAATCGCAAATCATGTCGCTGGTCGTGGATGGCATCCTCACACAGAAGCTTCCGTGGGGACTGATCATGATCGGAGTATTCTTTGCGGTTACGCTCGAAATACTAGGCCTGCCTTCTCTGCCAATTGCTGTGGGCGCCTACCTCCCGATTTCGACGTCGGCAACGATGTTTATTGGAGGAGCGCTCCGCTGGCTCCTTGAACGCAGGCTGCCAAAGGAGGAACGCGAGGGGCCTGAGGCCGACAGCGGTCCGGGAGTACTTTTCTCATCAGGACTCATTGCTGGCGGCGCGATCATGGGAGTGCTGCTTGCCGGGCTGGCAGCACAGGGGCTGGACGGAGGCATCAACATGGCTGAGCGCCTTGGCGCCGCGGGTGAGAGCGGGTTGATTGCGATGATCGCCTATGGTCTCTTGATACTCGTTCCGCTCTACCTCGTTGCACGCAAGAACAACAAGTCAAATCTTTCCTGATTTCAAAGTGATGAACCGTCGTAGCTGTTATTATTCACACCAACGATTAAGTGCAGCCTTAGCCGCTGTTGTACTTCTTGCTTCTCCGGTCGGAACTCAGGAGAGGCAGGTGGCCGACCTTATCGTCACCAACGGCCGCATCTACACCGTAGATCCCAACAGGCCTTTTGTGGATGCGCTGGTGATTAAAGACGGTCGCGTTCTCTTTACAGGCTCGACGAGGCTCGCCGAGAGCTACAAGGGAACAGCAACTCAGGTAATCGATCTCGACGGCAAGACGGTGATCCCCGGGATGATCGATGCGCATGCACACCTGAGTGGTTTGGGTAGTGCCTTGCGCAACGTTGACCTGGTGGGAACTACTTCTTACGACGAGGTCATTGCGCGCGTTGCCGCGCGCGCGCGTGAGGTTCCACCGGGCAGCTGGATCGTGGGCCGGGGCTGGGACCAGAACGATTGGCCGGATACGCGCTTTCCTACACACGAAGCCCTTTCGCGCGCCGTTCCCAATCACCCTGTGTACCTGACGAGAGTCGACGGACACGCTGCCCTGGTTAATGCTGCCGCGATGCGAGCCGCCGGGGTAGCCAAAGACACGCGTGACACCCAGGGTGGCCGCCTCGAACGGAACGCAGATGGCACACCGACTGGCGTTTTAATCGACGACGCCATGGGACACGTGGGTCGCAGGATTCCGGAGACCACTGCAGATGAATTGCGCAAAGGCACCGAAGCAGCTCTCGCGGAGGTAAACCGGTGGGGGCTGACGAGTGTTCACGACGCTGGCGTGTCGCGCAGGCAGATCGCGCTCTATGAGGAAATCGCAAAGGAAGGGCGCTTTACGCTCCGTTCCTACATCATGATTCAGCCTGATGATTCTTCACTCGCGACATTCTTTGGGCGTGGCCCTCAGTCTGGGTTGTACGATGGTCACCTCTGGATCAGATCGATCAAGGCTTACGCCGATGGCGCGTTAGGCTCACGCGGTGCTGCGTTGCTCGAACCCTACAGCGACGATCCCCATACGACTGGGCTTACGCGCATTCAGCCTGATCGCCTGCGCCATGTGGCAGTGGAGGCGCTGAAGCATGGATTCCAGCTCAATACGCATGCCATTGGCGATCGCGGCAACCGCATGGTGCTCGACGCCTATGAGGCTGCGCTCGACTCCGTACCATCGGGAGACCACCGCTTCAGGATCGAGCACGCGCAGATCATCCACTCCGACGACGTTCCACGTTTCTCAGAGTTAGGGGTGATCCCCGCGATGCAAAGCAGCCATCAGACGAGTGACATGTACTGGGCCGGCAACCGGCTCGGTCAGGCCCGGCTGCTCGGCTCATACGCCTGGCGCTCGCTCCTCAACACCGGCGTCGTGATTCCCAACGGAAGTGACTTTCCGGTGGAGCAGGTAAATCCCCTGATTTCGTTTCACGCTGCGTTCACCAGACAGGACGCACGCAACTGGCCTGTAGGTGGCTGGTTTCCGCAGGAGCGGATGACCCGTGAGGAAGCGCTCAAGTCCATGACCATATGGGCCGCCTATGCGGGCTTTATGGATAAGGACGTCGGCTCTCTCGAACAGGGCAAGTATGCCGATTTCGTTATTCTGGACCAGGACATCATGCAGGTACCACCAGAGCTGGTCCTCAAGACGCGTGTATTGGCAACGTATCTTGGCGGAAAGGCCGTCTATGAGATGAGGCCTGTGCAGTGACTCCGCTGCTGATCATCCGCATTGCAATGTTGAGCGGAGTTCTGGCGTTTGGGGCGATGACGTGGTTCTTGCAGCAACGTGACGGTGCACCAGCCGCTATTCCTGAGGCCAGCCAGCAAACGCTGCTTTGGATGGGGCGTGGCTTGTGGGCACTGGTGATCGTTGGCTGCGTGCTGGTCTATCAGGTCATGGGTCGCTCTGATACGGCTAAAGTGCGGCAGCTTAGCATTGTGGCGTGGGCCATGGGCGAAGCGCTCGCGTTATTCGGGGGCGTTGTCTGGTTTGTGAGCGGCTCGCCGTCGTGGTACATCCCCGGACTCACCTTTCTGGTACTGACGTTCGTGGTGTTCAAGCCGGAGGGGGCGAGGGGGTAGGAATTTCTTAAGGGTTGACGCTCCCCAGCGGGCTTTCACCTTCGCCACTTTCGACTCTTAAGCCCCGAAATTCGGGCTCAAGACCCTCAGGTGACGCCTACGAGACGCGGCTGCCTATAATGGGATGATTTTGCCAAGGTTCGCTGGACAGCACCTTTTTTGTGCCGCCCATCGCTGCCTTTGGCGCCTCGGTCAACGATACCGTGTCTCCCCCAAACACGTACGCGTAATGCTCTCAGAGTCATCCCTCTCCTTTCTCAAACGCCTCCTGGATACACCCGGTCCTTCGGGTTTTGAGGCCGCCGCCGCCGAAGTCTGGCGCAAAGAAGCTCAAAGCTTTGCCAACGTCTCTCGTGACGTCAGCGGCAACAGCACCGCTCAGGTGAACTCGGCCGGCCGCCCCGTCATCATGCTCGCCGGCCATATAGACGAAATCGGAGTCATTGCCACCTACGTGGATGACTCCGGACTCATCTACATTGCGCCAATAGGCGGTTGGGACGTCCAGGTGCTCGTTGGGCAGCGCATCGTATTCGCTGCCGCCAACGGTCCCGTCTACGGAGTTGTAGGCAAAAAGCCCATCCATCTCTTCAAGCCCGAAGAACGCGAAAAGGCATCAAAGATCACGGACCTCTGGGTCGATATCGGCGCTACTTCGCGCGACGAAGCGCTCGAGTCGATCTCGATCGGTGACGCCGGCGTCATCGACGCCCGCACGCTCGACCTGCCTAACAACCGTCTTGCGTCGCGCTCCATCGACAACCGGATCGGCGCCTTTATCGTACTCGAAGCCCTTAGACGCTACGCCGAGTCGCCGGGCCAGGCCTGTGTCGTGGCTGTTGCGACCACTCAGGAAGAGATCAGCTATCGAGGGGGTGGCGCGCTCGTAGCTGCCTCACGAGTCAACCCCGCAATGGCAATTGTTGTTGACGTCACTCATGCGTCCGACAACCCCGGCATCGAAAAGAAGGAACTCGGTGAGCATCGCATAGGTGGTGGCCCCGTGCTCACGCGTGGCGCTTCGGTCTCACCCGTTGTCTTCCGTCTCCTCAAGGAAGTGGCAACCACGAGCGAAATGCCACACACGGTTAGAGCAGTTGGCGGCGACACCTTTACCGACGCAGACTTCATCCACCTGGCGCGCGAGGGTGTGGCTACAGCTCTGGTTTCAATCCCAAACCGCTACATGCACTCTCCCAACGAACTCGTAAGCCTCGACGATGTCGATCGCACGGCGACGTTGCTGGCCGAGTCGTGCCGCCGCGTTACCTCCGCCACGGACTTTACCGCACGCTGATCAAGCTTTCGTAAAAGCAGAACGTGGGGACGCCGGCGTCAAACCACCGGCGCAGAGGCTAGGCCTGGGTTGCAGCTACTCCGGCTTCCTTTTCCCGTACCAGCTTATCGGCAAGCTCTCGCACCTCGCGCTCCTTGTCCCGCTGGAGCCCGCGCAGTACGGTCATGGCCTCGTGCGTACCCGCTTCGCCTAACGCGGCAGTCGCCGCCAGCCGGCGCGGGAGCGGCCGCTTTCTCTTGAGTAGACCGGCAGGCTGAGCCTCACGGATAAGGCGCTCCACAGACTCCTTGCTCCGCTGCCGCCCCAGTGCCCAAAGCAGTGCCTGCTGAACCTCTTCAACCTTCTCTTCGTCCAGCGTCGCGAGAAGCGCAGGAACAATTCGCGAACTCTCCATTGTGCCCAAACCACGGGCAGCATTCAGCCGCACGTCGGCTTCAGAATCCTGGAGCGCCCTGACGATCGTCAACAACGCTTTAGGCGTGCTCAAACGAATCAGCGCCAGCGTAGCCGTGCGCCGCACGCGAGAATCCTCGTGCTCCAGCACTTCCATCAGGGCAGTGTCAGCCTGCTGCAGATTCATTTCACCAATGAGTTCTGCGGCGTTGCGCACCACATACCACTGAGGATGGCGCAACTGGTGAATCAGAGGCTGCGCCGCAGACGGAACACTCAGGATCGCATCGCGATACGCCCGGCGTTCCTTGGGACTTTCAGCCGTAGCAAGGAGTTCGACCAGCACGTCACCGCCAGCGTCCCCTACCCGAGCCAAAAATGCGTGTACCGTGCCGCGCACCTCCCGAGCCTGTGGCAACAGAGCCGCGAGCCCCTTGAGGATCATCGGGGTCGATAAACGACGGTACTGCACCGCAAACAGCGCCTTCACATCGTCACCAGCCGTTCCTTCTCGCTCCATCAACCGGCCAACTACGTCCAGCACCGCGCTCCACTTTCCGCGCCGAGCCATTTCTTCGGCGTAGCGACTCACTTCGTCGAGAACCTGCTGGGCGTTTGAACCCAGGTCGCCGCGCAGACGCAGCAGGAGGTCGTCGAGTGGCTCGTTCATGAACGAGCGCGAGAAGGCGCTCCTCAGAATCGATTGGTCTGCCTTTTCCGGACTATCCGAGGCGTCGTCAGTGGCTCCTGCCACTTCGACAGGCTGAGCCCTGGAGCTACTCGGCGGAGTCTGCGCCGGCGGCGCGCCAAGGGCCCGCTGGGCAACTGGAGGCGTCGCATGTCGCACAAAGCCGTTGCGTCCCAGGTGGACGGTGATCGTTTCGGGAGCCAGAGCCAGAATCCGGTCATCAAAGGCGGCTCCGCTGTCCCCCCGGACTCCGTCCGAGGCCAGGGCGCGTGCCAGACCCAGGATTTCGGCGGCCTTTGCCTTGGGGAGGATCTCGACAACTCTCACGGAGTGAGAGGCCATGCGGCTGACCAACTCCGAGACGAGGGCCAGACCGATTGGATGTGTCTCAGCGCGGGCCCATTCCGCGACGCACTGGCTCAGCTCGGTATGGGAGATCGAGTGGCTGGTGGTGCGGGTGGCGCCCAGCGCGGCTCTCAGGGCCGCCTTTTGCTCATCCACGTTCTCAGGCCGATGCACCAGTAGCCAGACCAGGCGGGCAAGCTCCTGGGTGAGGACGGGCAGCGGGGACTGTGAGGAGACGGGGGTGGGGGTGGCAGAGAGTGTCATTGCTTGTTGCCGGGGGAGCTCTATGGCTTCAGACGCGCAGCCCCGTCACAACGAAACGCACCGGAGCGTCTCGTCAGGCGTCGTTTGCCTCAAGCGCGGCGGCCTCGCCCCGACTAGATGCTTTTTGACTCTAGGGCGATGCTTGTGGCGTCCCAGCATCGCACCTTCCCAACTTCCCGCCCCTTCGGCCGGCGCAGCCAATTGTGGTTTTTCCCAATGGTTGACTCGCTCCGGCGCGCCTAGCTTTGGGGATATTCCCTACCTCGTCATGACTCCTCGATTTGTCCGTCCAAGGGCTCTTGCCCTTCTTTTTGCCCTCGCGCTACTGCCCGCGGGCGCCTGCAGCACGGCCGCTCCGCTCTTTCAGGCCGGTCCAGCGCCCGATTCGGGACTGATGCTCAACGACGTCAGATACCTCGCCAGCGACTCACTCGAAGGTCGTGGGACAGGAACTCGTGGCAACGATCTGGCGCGGGCCTACATCGCAAAGCGTTTTGCCGATCTCAAGCTCAAGGCTGTCGTTCCAGACTCAGGCTGCTCCGGCGACGGATGCTCGCTCTCGTTTGTGCAGCCTTTTGTTGCCAGAATGAGTGGAGCTGAGCGACATGGCCTCGCTGCCGCACTTCCTACCGGGAACGTCGTGGCCATGATTCAAGGACGCGATCCCGTGCTCCGCCACCAGTACGTCGTGATTGGAGCACACTACGATCATTTAGGCAGACAGGCTTTTGGTTCGCGTGACACAAACCTTCCGGACGCCATACGCAACGGCGCCGACGACAACGCGTCGGGAACAGCCGCCGTGCTCGAGCTGGCCCGCCTGTTGAAACTTAGTCCACCCAAACGGTCAATAGCGATAGTAGCCTTCAGCGCCGAAGAGCTCGGTCTGCTGGGTGCAGAGCATTTCGTCGCACACTCGCCCTTTGCAATGGACTCCGTTCAGGCCATGCTCAACTTTGATATGGTCGGGAGACTCAGGAATGACAAGCTGATTGTCTACGGGACTGCAACGGCAACGGAGCTCCCCGGCATCGTGAGTACCGCCAACGCCACCGCAGGATTCAACCTCAACGCAGTTGGAGATGGCGAGGGACCCTCGGATCACGCATCGTTTTATCGCAAGAACGTGCCGGTGCTGCACTTTTTCACCGACGTGCACGACGAGTACCACAAGTCTACAGACGATGTTCATCTGATCAACGGCCAGGGTATGGCCCGCATCGTAGCGTTTGCTGAAGATATCGCGAGGGATCTCGCAGATCGGCCTGGCAGACTCTCGTTTGTCAGAGCGCCCGCGACCGTATCACGCACCAGTCCGTCACGTTCCGGAGCGCAACCCTACTTCGGCTCTGTGCCAGACATGGGTGCCAGCGATATTCCGGGACTCAGGCTGAGCGACGTCACCACTGGCTCTCCAGCTGACAAGGGCGGACTCAAGGCTGGCGACGTAGTAGTGGAGTTTGGCGGGATTGCTGTTACCGATCTCCAGTCCTATTCGGACGCGCTCTACTCGCGCAAACCCGGCGATAAAGTGGAAGTCGTAGTGGTGCGCAACGGCCAACGCGTCACGCTCAGCATCACACTCGGTCAGCGGGGAGGTTGAGCGCTCGGTGCCACTCAACGCCTGGAGTTCGGCGCGGTATTCAATACCGCTTCCAGACGGGCACCGTTTTCCCATTGAGAAGTACGCGCTCCTCGCCGACGGTGTGGTAGCTGACGGACTGATCTCGCGCGCGCAGGCTCATGAGCCGGATCGCGCCAGTCCAGAGGAGCTGCGGCTCGTACACAGCGACGACTACATCGAGCGCTTCACAGAGGGCAAGCTGACCAACGACGAATTGCGTCGTTTGGGGTTTCCGTGGTCACCGTATCTGGTGGAAAGGTCCTGGAGATCGGTGGGGGGAACATGTGCAGCCGCCGAGTCAGCGTTGACGGAGGGTATTGCAATCAACCTTGCCGGGGGCACGCATCACGCCTTTCCGTCTTACGGTGAAGGGTTCTGCGTGTTCAACGACGTTGCGGTCGCGGTGCGATCTCTTATGCGGCGCGGAAAGATCCACCGAGCCACGATTGTGGATCTCGACGTGCACCAGGGCAACGGTACTCACGAGACCTTCAGGGGTGATGAGTCGGTTTTTACCTTCAGCATGCACGGGCGGCGCAACTTTCCCTACAACAAGGTTGCGGGTTCGCGCGATGTCGAGCTCGAAGACGGCACAGGAGACGAGACCTATCTCGCGCTACTCGAAGAGGAACTACCGCGCGTCTTGCACGAGTCTCAGCCCGACGTTGTGCTGTACCTGGCCGGTGCCGATCCCCACGAGGGTGACAGACTCGGTCGACTCAAACTGACGTTGCAGGGTCTGGCGCGTCGCGACCATTTCGTGCTGCGTTCCTGTCGCGAGGTGGGGATCCCAGTGGCGATAACAATGGCCGGCGGATACGGTCGCGAGATATCGACGACGGTCGAGGTGCACAAGAACACGGTACGTGCCGCACGGGAGTATTTGTAAGAGGTCGGAAACCATCATCGTATCCCCGGGCGAAGCGCGCGACAACCATCATCGCTTCCCCGGGCGAAGCGAGCGACAACCATCATCGCTTCCCCGGGCGAAGCGAGCGAAAGCGAGCGAGACCCGGGGCCCAGTGTCGTTTTCCCCTAACTAACCACAACTGACACTGGACCCCTGCCTTCGCAGGGGTCGCGGTTTGCTTTCGTATCCCCGGGCGAAGCGCGCGACAACCATCATCGCTTCCCCGGGCGAAGCGA
>CAZYTS010000143.1:0-10325 GCA_964649855.1 uncultured Gemmatimonadaceae bacterium | reverse complement strand
GGAATCACCCGAAGCAAGAAAGGCAAACAACGGAATGCTTGAACCATTTCGGCGAGACTGCTCGGCAAATGGCCCGGTAATCGTGTCCAGATTGGCGATCCCGTCGCGGACCTGACGCTCAACCGCCGGAGTCCAGGGAGCACCCATTGCCACGCGCAGCGTAGCGCGCGACAGTCCCATGATCGGCCCGGTGGGAACTCGTACGAATGGGAGCACGGGATCCGTGGCTTCAAAGAGCCTGCTTGCTGAGTCCAGCCAGGCGGCGTTGCCGGTAACCGACGCGGCCGTGACGAGAAAACCATTCAGTCCGAGCCTTGTGCTCGAGCTGATGGTCCTCAGAGAGTCTGGGGTGTAGTTGTCGAGTATGTAGCGGAGCGTGGACGCGACACCGGTGTCACCCAACTGTACCTGAACAGCAAGAAGCGACATCCTGAGAGTCGGCGACGCCTTTTCAGGGCTGGACACCGCTTCTCTCAGTACGGCCAGCGTAGAATCGAACTGCTGGGCTGCACCAAAGCTTTGAGCCAACTGTAGTATTGCCTGCGACGAGCGAGTGTCGGCCCTTACCCAGGCGCGCGCTGTTTCGATGCCGTTGCGCGTCGCACTGTCGCGCAGAGCCGCTGCCACCTCCGGCGACACCTGGTTCCTGGCCACTGCAGAATCACCTACAAAGATGATGCCGGAGCCTGGCGGAGAAGCCTGATTGTAGAGCTGTACCAGGTGCGAGTAAGCTAGATGGAACGTAGAGTCGATTGCGAGGGTGCGCTTGAAACCCGAAAGGGCACGCCCGGCATATGCCAACAAGGTGTCGTCAGGTTGGCCATCCCTGCGGCCGTGAAAGTAGCTGTCTGCAAGGCCATACCACGCCTCGGCTACGAGCGAATCGCGCGCAATTAACTCGCGGTAGGTATCGATGGCAGCACTGAACTCCGATGCTATCTGTTCGCCCGGGATTCCTGAACCAAGCGCCCTAACGAGATGATAGTGGCCCGTGACGAGTGCCCGCTCCCGCGGCGGCAAGCGTCCCGACAACTCATAGGCGCGCTGGGACGCACTGGTGTACTCGGGACCTCCAACTTCGCTCCATCCAAGCCCAAGCGATCGCTTGTGATACGCCAGCGCAAAAGTGGAGTCGAGTTCTATTGCACGCGCAAATGCCGAGTCGGCTGAAGGCAGATTCCAGCTGTTGAGTTGACGGACACCTTCGAGGTAGGCGCGATAGGCTTCGAGCGAGGTGGTGGTTGCTGCTGACAACTGCATTCCCGAAGCAGGCGCGCCGGCGATTGCAAGGAGGTCCTGTGCCAGCCGGTCATAGAGAGGACGTGGATCGTCGCCCAGTTTCAATCCGCGTTGCGCTTGCTGCAGCGACCTTCCACTCGCTACATCAAAAAGACGTGCAACAACTATGAGCGAGTCCCGAGTCGTCTGGACCTGGCCGGTTACGACCGTACCTGCACCGGCACGACGACCAAGCTCCCGCGCATCATCCAGCGAGAGTCGCTCTTTTTCACCCAGCCCTGCTGCATCCAGAAGTCCGAGCGTGCGCTCATAATTTATGACATTCAGGTCGCTCCACTGGCCCAGTGTGAGAGTGAGCATGTTGACGCTCCCCTCGCGCAGCCAGCGCACACTCTGGTCACCACTTTGGACCTCGAACGGAGTCACCAGGTAAGCAGTGCCGGCACTCCTCCCAAACTGAGTATAGCCAAACCAGCCGAGCACGGCAGCAACCACGACTCCAACTACAGCCAGCACCGCCCAGCGACGCCCCTTTTCCTGAGATTTAGCCTTTGAAAATGTGCCGCTGGCGCCAGAACGCAGCTCACCGCTGGAGGTGAGAGTGCCACCCGCAATCGCTTCGGCAAAGGCACGACCTGTCTGCCACCGCTCGTCGGGATCCTTGCGAAGCCCGCGATCGATAGCGATCCCAACGTGTTCCGGAACACTACTTGCCTTTTCGATCAGCGGCGCTGGCGTCTCGGTGAGATGCTTGACGAGCATCGATGCCACGGTCCCGCTCTGCACCACTGGGGCCCCCGTGTACAGCTCGTAGCCAACGAGGGCAAGCGCGTACAGGTCCGAGCGACCATCGATTGCCCTGTCGCCGGATGCCTGTTCCGGAGCCATGTAGCGCGGAGAACCGAGGATCATCCCGGTCTGCGTCAACCCTCCTTCTTTCTCAAACGCCCGCGCAACTCCAAAGTCCGTCAACATCGCTCGGCCCGAGTCAGCATCCAGAAGGATGTTTTCTGGCTTTACATCGCGGTGAACCAGGCCCTGAGCATGCGCGTAGTCCAACGCCATGGCAATCTCGCGCAAATTGACCTCGGCGCGCTCTCCTCCCACGGGGCCGCCACGGGTCAGAAGATCGCGCAGCGATTCACCTGGCACGTACTCCATGACAAAGTACGCCAGCCCCTTTGCTTCACCGGCGCTGTAGACCGAAACGATGTTCGGATGTCTGAGCTTGGCTACCGCGCGCGCTTCCTGGAGGAATCGTTCACGAATACTGCCGTTAGACGCCACCTCGGGGCTGATAACCTTGACTGCAACGGGACGATCCAGCGTCACATCGCGAGCCAGGTACACCGCGCCCATCCCGCCCTGCCCCAGCAACCGCTCGATCGTGTACTGAGCGCCGAGCGCGGCGCGCAGGTTACTGAGCGCCTCGTCGGTCACCGGGAGTTCGGACTCAGACATCGCAGAAGTTAGGCAGGGATGGCGATATTGATACGAACGATGAAAGGACGCTTAACGAGGCGGTGGCGAGTCAGGCGAAAGACGACCGAAGCGAGATTCACACCATTCGCAGTCATTCGCAACCAGCCACCGCCTTGCCGGCAGGTTTACCCGTGCCTACTGCATTGTTGCCGCCTTACGGGGAAGCTTCTCTGCACGGTTTGCCGCCAGATATGCAAATACGGCAACAGCCACCGCATTGTGTCGCATATCCTGAGGAACAAGTCGCTCGTAGAAGTCCTGACTCGAATGGTGCGTCCGCGTGCCGTACTCCATCGGGTCCTGGATGAACTGGAACCCCGGAAGCCCTGCACGATCAAACGACACGTGGTCAGTAGAACCGGTGTTTAGCGCAGTAACGTGGCGCACCGAGATGCTATCCGAATCGAGAAGCTTGATCCACTCGCGGAAGATCGGAATCACGGCGTCATTCCCCTGCGCCCAGACTCCGCGAATTGCACCTCCGCCATTGTCCTGGTTGAAGTAGGCGGAGAGTCTCGCATGTCCTGGCTTTGGTTCCTGCGTGGTTCCGAAATGCTGTGCTACATACATCCGCGAGCCAATTAGACCCTGCTCCTCTCCAGTCCACAATCCGATCCGGACCGTACGCTTGAGCGGTACCCCAGAGGCCTTGAGGATGCGCATTGCCTCCATCATAACAGCCGACGATCCCGCGTTATCGGTGGCACCCGTTGCGTTGTGCCAGGAATCAAAGTGCGCCCCAATCATCACGATTTCGTCCTTGAACCGCGGGTCGCTGCCAGGAAGGTCAGCCACCACGTTAAAGGCCTCGGTTTCATCGGTAAATCGGTTGCGAATGTCGAGTTCGAGCCTGACGGGCACACCTTTTTGCACCTGTCTGTACATCCGGCCGTAGTGTTCTGCCGCAACAGATAGTTGGGGGACACTGGCCGCCGCGTTAGGCTGGCGGTTGCCGGTAGGGGCGTTCGACACACTACCGCTATTTCCGCGTGCCGTGCCCGGTGTCAGCACCGCAACTACTCCTTCGTCCAGCCAGAACTGTTCCCTGGTCCGCGCGGCCGACGCTCCACCTACCTGGCGCGGAGGACCCTGCACCTGACGCGCAGGCGGCGGAGCCGCAGAAGCTATCGAATCGAGCTGGTCGCCTGTAAAGCGACGGCCAGGCGGAGCAAACAATGGCGTCACGTTAGGCAGCGGCGCTGCAAGAACGACTTTGCCTCGCAACTTGCCTTCGTACTTTGCGAAATCTGCTTCGCTCGGCCGAGTCGGAAGCTCTGCGATGGCGAGTTCGCTCGTAACGGCGCCGTTGGTACCAGTCGTCCAGGCACCGGGAAAGACGTGAACCACGTAAGGCACTGGTGAAACCACCTGAGCAAAGTTGCGCTCGTTGATCCATCCCCTGCCAAAGGGGAACCATTCCAGATGCGGATCGCTAAGGCCCCACTCCTTGAGCTGGTTTACTGCCCAGGCTCCCGCCTGGCGCGCGATCGGTGAATTGGTAAGTCGCGGACCGTAAACATCGGTCAACCAACTAGCCGTCTCCATCACCTGTGAACGAGCAAAACCCTCTTCCTTGATCCGCGAAATTGTGGCGGCGTCGACCTGTTCCTGAGCGGTTGATCCAGATGGCAGGAGGGTAGCCAACATGATCACGTACACCGCAGTGCTTGCGATGCGCATTCTAGAGAACTCCAATACGTGTGGTGGTAGGACGGTGCAGCGATTCACCGAATGCTACACCTGAGACCGCCTTTTTACTACGCGCCTGTTCCCAAATCCCGCGCCATTGCCGTAGCAAAGAGAACCATGCCAATGATGAGAAGAGCCTGAATCAAAGACGTGGTAGAAATCCCTATCGCCTGGCTGGCGTCAGGCTGAACGCCTTGCCTCAATTGGCGGCGCCACCGGGTGAAAACAACGATAGGCTTGAACTCCAGCACCAGAATCACGAGGAAAAGCAGCATCTTTCCCCAGAAAGCGTGACTCGACAGGTAGTAGTCAGTTCCTTTTTCGAGACCACCAAAAGCACGCATCAGCCCGGTTGAGACCCAGATAAGGGCAGCGATTCCCCACCAGGTATCTGCTTCCAGGATACGGCGGATAGCGCGGTCATCGGTTGGTGCCTTTAAGGCGCGCGCCCTGGCCCAGACTGCGCCCAGTCCAATGCCCAGACCGAGTAGATGGAGCGCGGCAAAGATCCAGCGGAGGATCATACGTGTAAGTAGGTTGATTGGCTGTTACATCGAGATGGATGAGTGGGTCCATCTAGCAGCCGCTTTTCATTCTACCAAGCGAGAATCGAGCAGTATGCTGAATTCATTTGTTCGCACAACGGGCACACTGGCGACAATAGTGCTGATCGCCGGATGCGACAACATGGGAACGGAGCGGGCTGGAGCACAGTCCGTTGGAACTCGCTTGACCAGTGAAGCAAAAACGCCGGAACAGCTTGCTGCCGACAGTCTGGCCCGCTGGCGTTCTCAGTTTGGCAATCGGGTTCCAAGGCCTGATTCGGTGCGTGCTCTTTACGTGAACGCCTGGGCCGCGGGCTCACGCAAGCGCATGGCCGAACTCATCGATATTGCCGACAAGACCGAAGTCAACGCCTTCATTGTCGACATCAAGGAATCAGACACTTACCTGGCCTACAACAACACAGCGATCCCACTCGCGCGCGAAATTGGTGCTGATCAGCGCCCCGCCACGACGTGGTTGCCCGAACTGGTCGATACGCTACAGGCACACGGCATCTACTCGATCGCGCGCATCGTGGTCTTTAAGGACCGCAAACTCGCTGATCGCAAGCCAGAACTGGCCATCAAGCATGTAAACGGCGGGATCTGGCGTGACAACAAGGGTGGTGCATGGGTCAATCCCTACGACAAGCGCGTGTGGGACTACAACATCGCTATCGCACGCGAGGCACTCGCGATGGGCTTTTCGGAACTCCAGTGGGACTACGTGAGATTCCCTGATGTCACCGATCGCTCGCGCGCCTCGATGTCGTACCCGGGGAGCAACGGCAAATCGCGCGCCGATAACATACGCGACTTTATTGCTTACTCCAAGCAGCAATTGCGAGAGTTTGAAGTGCCAGTCACGGCAGACGTTTTTGGCCTCGTGACTCACGTAGAGGACGACCTGGGTATTGGCCAGAAGTGGGAAAGCATCATAACCGTTGCCGACGTGGTGCTACCCATGGTTTATCCCTCGCACTATTACGCTGGTCTCTATGGATTTTCGCGTCCTCACGCCAATCCCTACGGGACAGTGCTGATGGCGGCCACCGATGCCGTGGAGCGCACTCGTTGGCTCGCCGACTCTGCGGGCGTTATGACGGGAGAAGTCATGCCGTGGCTCGAAGCCATGAGCATCAGGGGCCTCAAGTATGGTCCCGCCGAGCTGCGTGCACAGATCCAGGCAACCTATGACGCGGGGCTCAAGAGCTGGGCACTGTGGAATCCCGCTACCCGCTATTCGGAGTTTGTGGACGCGTTCCGACCGCAGGATGGAGGCCTTTCGCCTCTCGAAAAGCGCGGCTGGACGGCTCCCGAGTGGGAAGTACCGCGCGCCCGCCTGAGCCGCGTAGTTGTACGCAGGGATCGTGCGGCGGCGGCCGCTGAGCAGAACGCGGCCAATCCTCCGGCCTCAGACTCCACCCAGGTCCAAGACGCCAAGAAAGAATAGATCACGCGAGCGCCGTTGACAGCGCGCGGCGCGCGCTGTTGCATAGCTGACCCAACAATCTCCACTGAAAACAATGCGGCGATTCCTCTTTGCGATCGGTCTCTCCCTGGCATTCTCCCCTGTGGGCGCTCAGCGCGCCGAGGGAGACTATGTACTGCGCAACTTCCGCTTCTCGACAGGCGAAACGCTCGACGAGCTTCGAATCCACTACACGACGCTCGGCAAAGCCCAGCGGGGATCGGACGGCAGGGTCCGCAACGCGGTGCTGATGCTTCACGGCACGACCGGTTCGGGGACGGGACTCGTGAGACCGATGTCGTCTCTCTTTGCCCCCGGAGAACTTCTGGATACGACGCGACACTACGTGATCTTTCCTGACGGCATTGGACACGGCCGGTCGAGCAAGCCAAGTGACGGGTTGCGGATGAAGTTCCCGAAATACACGTACGACGACATGGTCGACGCCCAACACCGCCTGCTCACCGAAGGACTGGGCGTAAATCACCTTCGGCTGATCATGGGAACCTCCATGGGTTGCATGCACGCCTGGGTTTGGGGTGAGCGATACCAGAACTTTGCGGATGGCCTTGTCCCTCTTGCCTGCGCGCCAACAGAAATCGCGGGCCGTAACCGCATGCTTAGAAAGCTCATAATCGATGACATCATGAGCGACCCGGAGTGGAAAGGCGGCGACTACACGTCTCCACCAATTCGGGGGATGCGGGCCGCTATGGGCAATCTTTTTGTGATGACGTCGGCGCCGCTGGTGCAACAGCGACAGGCTCCCACGCGCCAGGCTGCGGACTCTTTCATCATTGCCTACATCGACCGTCAGGCTCGCGCACTCGACGCCAACGATGTGATCTATGCTTTTGAATCTTCACGCTTCTATAACCCCTCAGACAAGCTGCACCTGATCACCGTACCGGTGCTTGCCATCAACTCGGCGGACGACCTTGTAAACCCGCCTGAGCTGGGGCTGATGGAACAGCTCATGCCGAAGGTGCGCAATGTCAAGTTTGTCCTGATTCCCACCAGCGAGCAAACGCGCGGACACGGAACGCATTCGCAGCCTGCAATCTGGCACGATTATCTCGCAGAGTTCCTGAAAAAGCTCCCGCCACTCGAACAGGAGCGACAGTTGCTTCTGGCACCTGAGAACCCTGAATGGAAGCGCCGAGCTCCGGACGTTTCGAGACTTACCTTCGAGACTACAAGGGGAGAGTTCGTGCTTGAGGTGGTGCGCGCGTTTGGCCCCATTGGCGCGGACCGTTTATTCAACCTTGCGCGGCTTGGCTATTACGACGATACGCGGATACACCGGGTGCGACAGGGATACATCGCGCAGTTCGGCATTAACGGCGACCCACGGGTCAATGCTCTCTGGAGAGAGCGATTCCTGCAAGATGACGCGCCGCGCTCAGTCAACGAGCGCGGCACTTTTGCTTTTGCCTATGCGGGACCCGGTAGACCCAATACCAGGGCGACGCAGATCTACATCAATCTGGCCGATAACCACAGGAATGACGCCGAACCGTTCACCATACTCGGCAAAGTTATCACAGGAATGGATGTAGTCGACAGTTTGTACTCAGGCTACGGCGAGAACGCCGGTGGCGGCGTCCGCCAGGGAAAGCAAGGACCGCTTATGGAAGGCGGCAACGCCTTCATCGATCGCGAGTATCCCCTTCTCGACCGAATTCTACGGGTCAGGATAGAAGAACCGGGGCGGCAGGCACGACTTTAGGGTCAGGCAGCCTCGTCGAGTTCACGCAGCATT
Organism: uncultured Gemmatimonadaceae bacterium; assembly: GCA_964649855.1. GTDB lineage: Bacteria > Gemmatimonadota > Gemmatimonadetes > Gemmatimonadales > Gemmatimonadaceae > CAZYTS01. The sequence goes on along the minus strand of CAZYTS010000143.1, from coordinate 2,137 downwards.
TCGCGAGCACTGGTAAAGCGATCTTCGGGCCGTCCCGCGAGCGCCCGCATTATTACAGTGGCCATTTCCTGGGAAATATCTGTCCGCTTCTCCCTCGGATCGGGAGGGCTCGCACCGCGCATGGCCCGAATGATCAGTTCGTTGAGCGGAATTCCTGAGTGCGGACTCGCCCCCGTGAGGCACTCGTAGAGCACGGCTCCAGCCGCATAGAGATCGGCTCTGGCGTCGACGACGTCGCCCGCGAGTTGCTCGGGTGCCATGTAGTCGGCGGTTCCTACAACCACTCCGGTTCCCGTAAGTTTGCGCGCAGCATCGCTCGCGCTGTCGATGAGGCGCGCGATTCCAAAGTCCGTGACCTTGAGTACTCCACTCCGATCCAGCAGAAGGTTTGGCGGCTTTACGTCCCGGTGCACCACTCCTACCTCATGCGCCGCCGAAAGAGCTCGGCAAAGCTGCATACCAATGTTGTGCACCACTGCCGACGAGAGCCTGCCCTCGGTTGCCAGGAGATCCGCAACACTGCGGCCGTCGATCCACTCCATCGTGAGATAGTACACGCCTGCAATGACGCCAAGATCGTGGGTTCGCACGACATTGCGGTGTGTAATGCGGCGGGCGAGTCGGATCTCTTCACGAAATCGTTCCAGCAAGGTTGCATCGTCGCTCATGAGGTCACCGCGCAGTGTCTTTAGAGCCACGGGCTCATTGAGCTCACGGTCCATTGCGCGATACACCTCCCCCATCCCTCCTGAGCCTAGTAGCGCGGTGACCTCATAGCGCTCACCAAAAAGATGGCCAGGCTGAAGTTCGCCGTTTGACGACACAATCCTCTGCCTTTCTCTCTGGAGCATTTGTACCACTTCGCTCTGTGCGCGAAGATCGTCCATCAGCGCCCGGAACCCACCGGACAATTCCCCTATTTCGCGCGGGCCACGGTCCGGCAGTGTGATCTCAAACTTCCCTTCCCGTGCACCACGCGCTGCGGCCACGAGTTGCCGAATCGGCGCCGCTATTCTGCGCGCGGCTACGATTGATACGACCAGTGCCAATAACAGCCCTGAGGCAAACGATACAAGGATGGAGCTGCTGAGCGATTCCACTCCAGCCAGGGCCTGGGTCCGGGACCTTAGCCCTACGATCTCTCCTACTGTATCACCACCCGCGGTGAGCAGCGGGCTACGCGCACCAATCCACTCTCCCTCTTCAAGCTCGACGCCAAGAAGGTTGCGCGGCCCGGTCAACGACAGCGCGCTTTTTATAGACTGATAGGCACTCACGTCGAGCGTTGTAGATGCAAGTTGTAGTTGGCCCAGAGTGTCGCGCACGGCAACAACAACCTGCGCTCCAGTCTGACGCTGAAGCGCGCGTGCCAACCCACTGTCGAGCTGAATGCCTGCTACAAGGACACCTTGAACCTGGACCCCTTCGGGTGCACGGAAAGGAACGGCGATCGTCTGGTACAGCGAATCAGACTCGGCGAAAGGTTCGACCCAGGCTCCCGTGACCGATTCTCCCATGAGCGCCTTATCGATCAGAGCGCCGCCAGCCAGTTCCTCGCCTACTCGCTCAGGGTGCAGCGTCCAGGCGGCGACTCGTCCATGGCTGTCAGTGATAAGCGTCCACGACGCTCCAAGCACGTCGCGAAACTCGTCGGCCTGGTCGAGCATTGTGGCTCCATCAGCCCGCTGCAACGCGGCCTCAAACCGCGAATAGTAGGCTGGTACACCTACTAACCCCTGTGCCAGGCGTTCGATGGACATCGATCGCTGTTTGAGCGCGTCGTCCAGTGAGCTACGCGTAGTTTGCAGCTCCAGGTCCATAGTGCGTTCCGCCACCGCGCGTGCTCGAGTAACCGTGAGCGCAAAGACCAGTCCGAGCGCTGCAGTCACGACAACGACGCTGGCGACAAAGATCTGCGTGGTTACACCGCGACGGTGCCTCAGCTCAGTAGCGCCGCCCACGTGAGTCGTATCGTTTGCCGTCTTTGTCAAGATGCTGGACAAAGCGGTAGTTGCGTGCATCGAGCTGAACTGCAATGGTTGAGTCGGTGGGCCACGTTACTGCCATGCTCGCTTCGCCACCGCGTGGATGCCATGCATGCAGCGTGTAGTTCCCCGGCGCCACTTCGGGAAATACA
>CAZYTS010000142.1:0-10485 GCA_964649855.1 uncultured Gemmatimonadaceae bacterium | reverse complement strand
TGTCGTTTATGTAGTAGAGGGTTCGCGGTCCATCGCGGCTTTTGCGATAGCTGACGCGGTGCGGCCGGAGTCCGACGATGCCGTGCGATCGCTTCGTGTTCAGGGGCTCGAGGTAATAATGCTTACCGGCGACTCACGCGCAGTTGCTGAGGGCGTTGCCAAGGAACTCGGCATCGACAACGTACTGGCCGAAGTGCTCCCTCAGGATAAGGCAGAGCGGATAAGGGAGTTGCAGCGCGCCGGAAAGAAGGTTGCCATGGTTGGGGATGGCGTGAACGATGCTCCGGCGTTAGTCACTGCCGATGTAGGTATAGCGATCGGTGCGGGTACTGAGGTAGCTGTGGAGTCCGGCGATATCGTGCTTGTGCGCAGTGATCCGCGGGACGTTGCGCGTATCGTGCGGTTGTCGCGAGCGAGCTATCGCAAGATGATTCAGAATCTCTGGTGGGCCGCGGGTTACAACATTGTCGCGATTCCGCTCGCTGCAGGTGTATTGGCCGGCTACGGGATTCTCCTTTCACCGGCTGTCGGCGCTGTGTTGATGTCAGCGAGCACGCTGATCGTTGCTGCGAATGCGCAGTTGCTGAGACGAGAGGGACTATGAATCGCCTTTCCGGGCGATGCGAACGAAGTGAGCGAGACCCGGAATCCAGTGTCGTTTGCCGCAAGAGACACCAGACACAGGGATCACCCTGCATGCGCCTTTTCCAGTTCGGCGATATTGATCTTTGTCATCTTGAGCATCGCCTGCATTGCGCGACCCGCCTTCTCCCGATCCTTGTCGCCGATCAGACGTGGGAGCGCAGAGGGAATGATCTGCCATGAGAGGCCAAAGCGGTCCTTGAGCCAGCCGCACTGACTCGGCTCCCCACCATCTGCTATGAGTTTGTCCCAGAAGTGATCGACCTCGTCCTGCGTCTCACAGTTTACTAGAAACGAGATCGCAGGAGTGAACTTGAACTCGGGTCCTCCATTGAGCGCCGTGAAGGCCTGGCCTTCGAGTTGAAAGGAAACAGTCATTGCCTGCCCTTTTGGACCCGGGCCTGCGTCCCCGTACCGGCTGACGTTCAGGATCTTTGAGTTCTTGAAGAGCGATGTGTAGAGAGTGGCGGCCTCTTCGGCCTGGCCGTCGAACCAGAGGAATGGCGTGATTTTCTGCATTGTTAGTCACCGTTGTGGTTGCCTGTGTCCAGCCGTCGGAACTCCTTATTGCAACTCCGCCAGATACGAATCCAGATACGCAAACGTGTGCTCCATTCCCTCTTTCATTCCCGTCTTCAGGGCATTCTCCCGCGCTTCATGGGATGGATAGAGCAGCGATGTCGTAATCGTGGTGTAGCCGTTGGACTCGCTGAACGAGACCGTGTTTATCGTATCGGGCCACTCCGGACCCCAGGACTCCGTCTGGACGACTTTCTCCGGACGCACTACTTCTTTATAGATGCCAGTCATCTCCAGGTAGCCGCCGCCTTCCTTGCTCCATGCATAGCGCCACTTGCCTCCCACCCTCAGGTCGATCTCGCAGACCGTCATGTCCCAGCCCGGTAGACCCAGCAGCCATTTTCTTACGTGTTCGGGAACCGTGTACACGTCGAACACGAGTTGTCGCGGAGCTTTGACCACGCGTGTGAAGACCAGTTCACGATCACCTTTTAATGTGTAGGTCGTTACGCCTGTTGTCTGACTGTCAGTCATTTGAGTGGCCGTCGCTCTGAAGTTGTTGGAGGTAGTTGTCGAGTCTGTCGTGGCTCGCGTCCCAGAAGCGCTTGAACTCGCCGGCCCACTCGGCGACCTCGCGGATGGGCTCGGCTTCGAGTGTGCGAGGCCGCCAGCGCGCCTGCCGGCCCCTCCTTATCAGCCCTGCCCGCTCGAGGACCCGGAGGTGCTTGGATACCGCGGGCCCGCTCATCCGGAATGGCGCCGCCAATTCCTTGACCGTCGCCGAGCCCGTGGCCAGGCGCGATAGGATCGCCCGGCGCGTGGGATCGGCGAGGGCTGAGAGAGTGACGGAAAGGGGGTCGGTCGCTGCTTTCATATGGAAACTGACGGGCTGTCCTTCTTCTAATAGATAACCAGCTGGTTATATATTGAATACTGGACGTTCCGTCAAGAGCTGGTCTTTGCGATGGAGCCCGGGCTGAGCGGTTAGCCCACATAGCGAAATGCTGCCGGACTCGGGCGCAGCACCACGTCCGGTTGGGTGGTGGAACTCAACCCCTCGTGCCCGAAGTTCCCTCAGCTGCTCTTAGCGAACCAGCTTTTCGAGCGCTCCCCGTACGCTATCGCCGGGCACCACTCCCTGCATTGACGTTACAGGTGTGCCGTCAGGAAGCAAAAAGAAGAAGTGGGGAGTGCTGACAAAGCCATAACGATTCTTTGCATCTGTGTTAGCCGAATCGGCGACATTCAGATACACAAAGTCGATTCTGCCTTCGTACTCCTTTTCAAGCCCGTGCACGACGGGCGCCATGGCCTGGCAACCGAGTCAATCGGGGTGGAAAAACTCGAGTAGCTGCGCTCGCCCCGTCGTAGCCAGGAGTTGATGGCTGCTCTCGTGGTACCAGACGCTGTCAGGACGCGTCACCGGCGCCTCTGCGGTTCGCGTCGATCGGGTCGACACTAACCACAGCGACACTGCAGCAATACCAACAGTGAGGAAAATGAAAGCTCGTTTCACACGTCATGAGTAATCTGCTGCCTGTATGTTTAGCAACCTGTTGGATCGAGATTACAGATACTCTCGTGCGTCCCGACGTCGAGATCCCAACAGAGCAACGACACCCACCTGATTGCAACAGACGCTCACCTTCGCATCCTGGACTCGACTTCCCCTATCGGATCCGACACGGAGGCCCAGAGTAGGCCGATCTCTGGCGCAATGCCTTTGCCCCTCATCCCTCGCTGTGGAAGGTCTGTATGGGCAGTGATCGTCGGATAACCCAGAGCCCAGCGCGTGTAACCGGTACCAAGCCCAACGATAAAGACACTCTGGTAATCCAGCGCACCCGCAGTCGGCTCACCAATCACCACGGCACGAGTGCTGCGCAATGCTCGCAATACCAGAACCTCCGAAGCACTCACAGTTCCACGATCGACCAGAACGGCAACTCGCCAATTCCCCGAGAGAACGGAATCCGATTCGGTTGACGGTTGCGAGTCTTCCGAAAGAGACACAAGCTGCCCGGGATTTGCTTCCATCCTTGCCACCAGCGAGCGTACGAACGCACTGGTATCGGTTCCGGTAAATCGCTTTGCATACAGAATCTGATGAGCCGAAGACAACATCACCGGCGTGCCCGAATCAAATGGCGTCACTCGGCGTGCGTCGCTCGCGATCAGGGGATTCAACGCGCGCGACGTGAACGAACTTCCTCCTTCGTTGCCACGGAGATCGATGATGAGGAGACCCCGCGTCCTGATCTGCTCGATGCTTGCTGCAACGAGGCTGTCCAATCGGCGGAGATAGCTGGGGTCATGAGACGGTATCGAAATCACAACCGACCGTTCTCTCAGCGAGACCGTCGGCGCGCGCGGGTCGCCAGGATCCAGCAAACCCGTGTCTGCAGCGGCTACTGGAAATGCCTTTCCCCACGTGCCCGGTGAAAGGCGCATGAGCACTCTCTTGTAGATCCGTGCCGTCAGCTCGAGTTGCGCGAAACCACGTGTAACAAAATCAGTGCTGTAACCCCCATCGTTGCGTCGAGTGAAGCGTGCTCTAATTGCCCCGACAGGCCAAGCAGCGGTGTCGGAGTGAACCACAACGGCGACGTAGGTGCCAGGAGACCTTTGGGGCTCCGGTACTATCGCCACACGCAATGCACCTTCGTACCAGATCCCTTCTATTGGATCGAGTTGCTGTCGTCTTCGTTGCAGATCCTGCAGCGCTGATTCCTCGGTCAGCTCCACTCGTTGGAGTGACTTAGCACGCTGTGCAGCAGTTGCTGAATCAACGGTTTGGCTCTGGAAGACAAACAAATGCGGATCGTCAAACCACCCAGTATATGCCGACAAGACCTGATAGCAGGATTCGAGTGGCGTACTTGCCGCGCGTGAACCAACCTGTCGCAACATCTGGTCGAATTCGGATCGTCGCTCACCCTTGATCTCCAGCAGGAACCCGGCGTAGTTTCGTCTGACTCTGGCGTCCAATGAATCGAGTGACTGTCGGCACGTTGGTGCTGAAGACGCCGGCGCCTGCGCCCAGGACCCTGCTGCAAGCACCAGACTCGCCACACCGCAGGCACAAACTGCGCGAGCCATCGAAGTCCATCTGTTCATCCAGTATTCCTCGGATCTGATTGAGAACCGGACGCAGCCGATCCGTGACAAGCCCAGGATCGGAGCACGACGTCCGTTCGGCGCGCCAACAAAAGTGCGCGACCGTCGTGCATCTCAGACACCTGGAAGCTTCGTTGCGTTGGCCGCGTTGGCCGCGTTGGCCGCGTTGGCCGACGCTGCACACCTAAGATGTCACAGGAGACCTGCTCTCGAGTCAGTAAGAGGCTGATCGACCGCTAGCTGTGACGTTGATGCCTCGACAACGCTCCTGAGGATGAATTTCATGGCCGTTTTGACGCTGCGCGGGTTCTCACCCGCCTCAATTTCCAGCGCAGCACGATCAAAAGCGGCAGACAGGAGCGGAGACAAGCGATCGAAAGCCACACCTTGCGGCCGCCTCATTGCGGCCTGCAATCCGTCGCGGAGGGTTTGCGCGGACGTTTCCTCGTCGATCTGTTGCATGACGTCTGCGCCGAGTACGGCTGGTCCGTCGAGGAGGAGGAGTCGTGTGCGGCCGGGGACTGTCATGGCGTCGAGATAGGCGTCGGCGCCTTTGAGCAGTGATTCGAGACCGCTGGTCACTGTTCTGGCATTCTGCAGGATATGGTCGGCCACCGCGCGCGCTTCTTCTTCGACGACGGCTCTAAAGAGAGCGCGTTTGTCTTCGAAGTGATGGTAGAGGGCACCGCGCGTGATTCCGGCCGCCGCTGCGATCTCGGGGGTTGAGGTGTCGGCGTATCCGAATCTGACGAAGAGCTCTCTGGCAGCGCCGACCAGCGCCTGCCGCGTGGCCTCGGAGCGTTCCTGGTTGGTTCTCCTGGTCTCTTGCATTACATACAGCCTGTATGTTATACGTTGAGAAACATACAGTGTGTATGTTTCTTATACAAGGAGCAGAGATGAAGACCAACAGCTACTATCCCGTACTCATGACCGACAAGGTGGCGGAAACAGCCGACTTCTATACCAGACACTTCCGCTTCCGGTCGCGCTTCACTGCCGACTGGTACGTGCATCTTCAATCCAGCGAAGATGAATCCGTCAACCTCGCCATCCTCGATCGCAACCACGAAACCATCCCCGCCTCCCTGCGCGGACGGACCGCCGCCGGTATCCTCCTCAATTTCGAGGTCGACGACCCCGACACAATCCACAACGAAGCCATCGCCGCCGGCCTCCCTATACTCCTCTCACTCCGCGACGAAGACTTCGGCCAGCGACACTTCATTACAGCCGACCCCAATGGCGTCATGATCGACGTCATCAAGCCGATCCCGCCCTCACCAGAATTCTCCGCGCTTTACAACGAATAGCTTCATCTTCCTCACCACCAACCAGCACGCAATTGAGCGGGTAACTCGGCCCCTGAGTTGACAGATACGCACCAGGTTACAATGTGCCAGAGCGGCTCAAAGTGATCAGCTAGTTCCGGTTCGGATTAGCTCCTTGTGCCTATGAACTCCTGGAACAGATCAAGTGCGATAGGGCGTGCCGCCTTAGGCGCGCGTATGTGCACCTTGACCTTGCCCGGTTCAGTCTCCACATCGAACTCCAGAAATCCGCAGCAGGAGCGTTCGCGACGCACAAACTCCATGACTCGCTCCAAGTGCGCTGAGTCGTATACCAGGGTGAGTTCGAGGTCATCGAGCTCATGTGCGAGCAGGGCGTCACGCGACAACTCGCGCAACCATGCCATTCGTTCGCGGTATTCGCCAGCGTCCAGAGTGCACGCTATAGGGGCTGGATTCTGCTGATCAGTATCAGCTGACGCCGGTCCATCTCTCATGTCATCATCTTACCACTGGTATGGCCTCGGGAGCAGTGGTGTCAGCCCGCCGGGGGGCCAGGAGTGCCGAAGTGTCTGAGTTGACATTGCCATTTGGCATATTAAACTTCGCCATATGGCAGGATGTTCAAGGAGCCTCCAGTGACCACCGCGTCTCAAACCACGGCCGACATAACGGAGTTCCTGGGTCATGCTTCAGCGGGCCCCAGAGACGATCACTTTTACGCGGCCCTGCTTGGCTTTCGAAGGTATGACCTCGCACATCTCGTGGACCGGATCGAGGATGGGTTTTCCTTTGCAACGTTCCAGCGTTTTGTTCGGAACACAACATTGTCACAGCAGGTTGTCGCCGAGCTTGTAGGCATTCCGGATCGTACCCTCGCAAGAAGAAGGGAGACTGGACGTCTCGACTCTTTGGAGTCCGACAGATTGACTCGGGCGGCGCGAATCTTCTCTCGCGCGCTAGAGCTCTTTGAAGGGGACGCCGAAGCAGCCAAACAGTGGCTCAGCCGTCCCGCACCTGGTATGGGCGGCGCAATCCCGCTCGAACTGGCAAGGACTGATGTCGGCGCTATCGAAGTTGAGAATCTCATTGGGCGACTCGAACACGGTATTCCGGTTTGAGCGATGCTCGTTTGGCGCCTGATCAAGACCAGGTATGCCTCATCCGCCTTCGACGGTGAAGGAGGGCGAAAGTACGGTGGACGATGGAACAGCGTCGGAGTCTCGGCCTCGTACGCTTCAGATAGTGCTGCCCTGGCGGTGCTAGAGGTTCTTGTCCACCTAAAGGACACGGATGTGCCAGGATATTCGCTGGTTTCCGCCAGCATCCCTGATTCTCTGATCGAGGACATCGATAAGGCGGCGTTGCCAGCCGATTGGTACGCATCAGCCGCCGCTTTGCAGGTTCAGTCGATCGGTGACAAGTGGCTATTGACGCGGAGCGCCGTGGCGCTCCGCGTACCAACCGTAATCGTTCCCCATGGAAAGAACATGTTGCTCAATCCGGTTCACCCGGAGTCTGGACGCATCAGCGTTTTGAGTATAGAACCATTCGTGTTTGATCAGCGCTGAGCAGATGACGCAGAGCCAGAGTATCACCGATCCCGCCTCATCATAATTCGCCGCGCGTACACACAACAACCACACCTCCTGCCTGATGTCGCTCTTCCGCATCGCACTGCTCCTCACCCTCCCGACGGCGCTCCTTGGACAGGGCCGTATCACCTCTCCGATGGAAGAGTTCGGCCACAATTTCGGCGACGACTACTTCCTGGCAAACTATCAGCAGATCTCAGCTTACTGGCAAAAGCTCGATAGAGAGTCGGACAGGATGGTCCTCACAGAAATCGGTAAGACAGCGGAAGGACGACCCCACTACATGGCTATCGTGACGTCACCAGCGAACCACGCCAGACTGGATCGTTACAGGGAGATTTCAAAGCGGCTTGCGCTGGCAGAGGATCTCACAGACGCCGAGGCCCGTGCACTTGCCAGGGAAGGCAAGGCAGTGGTGTGGATCGACGGCGGACTCCACGCCACCGAAACGTTAGGCGCCCAGCAACTCGCCGAGATGGTGTATCAGCTCGTGAGCTACAACGACGAGGAAACGCTACGCCTCCTCGACGACTGCATCATTCTCCTTGTGCATGCCAATCCTGACGGCAACGACCTGGTAGCCGACTGGTACATGCGACGCGCCGATACGCTTGAGCGCACGACTCAGGGCATACCCCGGCTCTATCAGAAGTACATCGGCCACGACAACAACCGCGATTTCTTTGCGTCGACCCAGGCGGAAACCGAGAACATCAACCGCGTGCTCTATCACGAATGGTTCCCGCAGATCCTGTATAACCACCATCAGAGCGGTCCCGCCGGCACTGTACTCTGGTCCCCTCCCCTGCGTGACCCATACAACTACAACCTGGATCCCGCGCTGATTCTTGGCTTCCAATCGTTGGGTGCTGCTATGCATACACGCCTCGCCATCGAAAACAAGACCGGCGCCACGATGCGCACCGGTGGTCCCTACGACGGCTGGTGGAACGGCGGCATCCGGAATACCGCCGCGTTTCACAACACAATTGCCCTCCTCACCGAAATGATCGGCAATCCAACGCCGATGCGCATTCCCTTTGTTGCACAACGCCAATTGCCTGGGGCCGACCTCGCCTTTCCAATCGCGCCTCAGCTGTGGCGCTTCAGGCAGTCGGTGGACTACTCGATCTCGCTCAACCGTGCCGTATTGGACTACGCCTCCCGAATGCGCGAGAACGTGCTGTACAACCGGTACGTCATGGGGCGGAGAGCCATCGATCGCGGTAGTAGAGACACGTGGACCCCCAACCCCAAGCGGCTCGCTGCAGCCACTTCAGGTGTCCAACAGCAGGGTACGGCTCAGTCGGGAGATTCTATCTGGAAAGAACTGCACCGGCCGGAGCTTCGCGATCCCCGCGCCTACGTGATCCCATCGAATCAAACCGACTTTCCTACAGCTACAAAGTTCATCAACGCCTTGCGTGAAACGGGCATTGCAGTCCACCGCGCGACGGCCCCGTTCTCGGTCCAGGGAAAGCAATACCCGGCGGGCTCCTTTGTCGTGTTCACTGCCCAGGCATTCAGGCCGCACGTCATCGACATGTTCGAGCCGCAGGTGCATCCAGACGTCTTTCCTGTTCCTGGCGGTCCGCCGACGCCGCCTTACGATAACGCCGGTTGGACGCTGGCCTTCCAGATGGGAGTCGAGTTCGACCGCATACTCGAAGGATTCACGGGTCCTTTTGAGTCAGTAACAGATTGGAATCTTCCGATGCCTGCTGCCGCTGTTTTGTCTGCCGATGGTGCCGCAGGATTCACCACGACGCGCGCGATCAATAATGCCTACATCGCCGTAAACAGGCTGCTGAAAGCCGGCGAAGAAGTTCGTGTACAGCCGGACGGACGCTTCTGGGTCAGGCGTAGAAGCTCGACACAAGCCTCTCTAACCAGGCTTGCACAGGAACTCGGTGTCCCATTCGAAGGATCGCGTACTCAACCCTCTTCAGGCACTGCTAGGCTTCGTGCTGCACGCATCGGACTATGGGACCAGTATGGCGGGCGCATGGAGTCGGGTTGGACACGCTGGATTCTGGAGCAGTTCGAGTTCCCCTATGTGCGCGTCTTTGCGCCCGAACTTGACGCCGGAAATCTGAATGCAAAGTTCGACGTGCTCGTGTTCGTGAATGGAGCCATTCCTGGCAGTACGAGCCGTGGACGTGGTGCTGCTGGAGCTCCGGCGCCAATCCCAGACCTGCCTGACGAGTACAGAGCGCATTGGGGCAGAGTAACCGTAGAGCACACGCTGCCCCGCGTCAGGGAGTTCATAGAGAAGGGTGGTACAGTAGTAGCAATTAGCACTTCGGCCTCTAATCTGGCCGAACATCTTGGACTCCCGATCGAGAATCATCTCGTTGAGAACGGCGAGCCGTTACCACGCAACAAGTATTATGTGCCGGGCTCAGTACTGCAGGCGCGCGTTGACAGTTCCCAGGCGGATGCCTTTGGGATGCGCGAGAGGACCGACTTCTTTTTTGACGACAGCCCGGTGTTCAGACTCAGCGCTGGGGCCGAAGAGGCTGGAGTTAGGCGTCTCGCGTGGTTTGAAAACGAGACGCCATTGCGGAGTGGCTGGGCCTGGGGTCAGAAGTATCTAAGAGGTGGTGTCGTCGCAGCAGAAGCCAGGATGGGTCGCGGACGCGCGCTGCTCTTTGGTCCCGAGATCCTGCAGCGCGCACAACCCCATGGCACGTTCAAGTTCCTGTTCAACGCAGCCTACGTCTCGGATCGTTGACGTGCGATAGTAACGGAAACGGGGCGACGCAGTCTACCCCTTGGTGCCGATGAACTCCTGTAACAGTTCAAGTGCAATAGGACGTGCCGCCTCGGGCGCGCGTACGTGCACCCGGACTTCGTCCGGCTCGGCGGCGACGTCGAACTCCAGGAATCCGCAGCAGGAGCGTTCGCGACGGACGAACTCCATGACACGCTCCGAGTGAGCCGAGTCGTAGACCAGAGTGAGTTCGAGATCATCGAGCTCATGCGCGAGCAGGGCGTCGCGCGACAACTCGCGCAGCCATGCCATTCGTTCACAGTACTCGCCAGCGTCCAAAGAGCAGGCGATGGGGGCTGGATTCTCTCCAGCAACATCTGTCGGCACGGGTCCTTCCTTCTTCACAGGCTACGATCGTAAGGGTTTCGACTGAGGGTTCTAAGAGAGATCAATGGGCTCGAGCTTCTGGAGGTTCCCCGGCATGATCTCGTGCGAAAATCACTTCATGGTCGTCGGCCCATCCTTCTTGCATGGCGTTGCAGCCACCAAGGATGCTTCGAGCTACGGTTTCACGACTACTCCAAGGGCGGCCGCATTGGCGCGTATTCGG
>CAZYTS010000141.1:0-10507 GCA_964649855.1 uncultured Gemmatimonadaceae bacterium | reverse complement strand
GATTGGCTCGCGGCAGCGGCAACTTCGGGGGATGCCGATCGCGCCATCTGGGAGCTCCGCTACCTGCGCCGTGCTCTGGGTTTGTTGATCGCAGAACGAGACGCGCTCGATGACCGCACCGCGTCGGCGGTGGCCCGGAGCCTGACTCAGGCAATGCAGGCCGACAGGAACGTAGCAGCGCCAATGGTGCGACTCGCCGAGCGGCAGTTCAACGAGCGCCTCGCGGCGTACCGCGAGATGATGCACCTGCGGGGAAGCCAGGAGAGCACTACGCGTCGGGTTGGACGAGCGCTCCTCCTTCTCTCGGGTAGCGTACGAATGGGAGGTCAGGAGCTGGCCGGCGCAGAGTCGATAGTGTCGCAGTTGTCGGACGAATTGGGTAATGCGCTCAACAAGCACTACGGGGCGGGCGAGACCCAGTAGATCACAGACGAGACGCTGAGGGTGGTTGGGCTAAGGAGTGCGGAGATCTCGAGCGGGATCGAGCAAAAGTGGGGAGATTCGGAGCCGCTGGTGATAGAGTGGCGGACAGGACAATGGTTTGACTTCCTCAAACGGGGCCGATTAGCTTGCGGCCCCCGAGCCGAAGTGGTGGAATTGGTAGACGCGCTGCGTTCAGGGCGCAGTGGGCGATAGCCCGTGGGGGTTCGAGTCCCCCCTTCGGCATGGTTTTTCATCAGAGATAGGCGGCCTGACAGGAGCCGCGATCTGGGCCGAGTGAGCGCACTCGGCCCTTTTTTTGTGGCGGTCCCGGCGGGTCTACGAGGCCCTGCGTGACACGCTTGCTCATCGGGTGCTTGTGGTCCGAAGGCGAGGTCGCCTGGAGGTCCGCCCGGGAGGCTAGTTAGGCGGCGAGCCCGGGCGCGTTGGCGCACAGCTCTGGAACATCATTTGCAGCCTAACGCTCCTGTCCTGGACGTATCCCTTGGCACGTTGAGCCCGTCTTTAACCAGGCTGAGCTGTAACGTGTTTGGTCAAACTTCACGGCACAGCCGGGTATCAACAATTAGCGTACTCATGCCCTAACGCCTAAATTGTCTCCCGTGCCTAACAAACGCCTGAGCTCAGTGGTTGAGTCCGCCTGGAATGCAGTCGGCGGTACAGTGGTCGCGGCCACGTACGGCCTTGTTTGGCTCCCCGTGGCTGTGATGGCGGTCACAATCAAACGCAAGATCCTGAATGATGAGGGAGGTGGTTACGACTTCCTGGCCAGCACGATGGGTCTTGCTGATGGAACTCAACTTGGTCTGCTGCAGCGACTCGCACTTTATCGTTGGGACATCATCATTGCCCTGATACTGGTGCCGCTGGTCTGGATGTGGCTTATGCGAGTAGTTGGGCCGCGGACGCGATTTGTGCTATCAGCAGTTTGTTCGATCATAGCGACGTTTATTCTATTCGTCGAACTCAAGACTTACTGGGAGGTGGGCACCTTCCTTCCCGCAGAGGTTCTGGCCGCTGGCGTCTTTGGTGCAGGGCGTGCGTATGCTGCCGACTACCTTGCGACTACCTCCGTGGCCAAGCTCGGGGCTCTGGTGGGGGCGTCGTTTCTCATTGCGCTCGTTGCATTCCTCGCGGAGCGCCATTTGAGACAGCGTGCCGCCAGCTACATCAAGCCGCTTACGCTCGCACTCGCGATGGTCGCGCTCCTGCTCGCAGCAGCTCCGCCATACGTTCCTTCTACGCCGTTCAGCAGAAGCGGAATTTCGATCGGGATGCTGGCATTTGCAGGAGCCGGCAACGACGCCCCCGAAGCGAGCGATCTGAGCGGAGCCCCCGAGGCGAAACTGATTGGAGCTTACCGCGAGGTGTCCGGTGCTCCCGTGCCTAACAAGGAAAGTTCATTCTTTGGTGCTGCCCAGGGATTCAACGTCCTCTTCTACCTCTACGAGACTCTTCCCAAGGCCTGTTCCAGCGCGCCGGCCGCAGAGGAACTCCTGCCGAACCTCCATGCTCTCGAAGGACGAGGATTCGTTACTGAGGCACACTACGCCACTTATCCCTATTCAAGACGAGCGTATTTCTCCATCTACTCGGGTTGGTACCCTGCTCACGGAATGCGCGGATACCTGGATCTCTGGGATGATGAGGCGGATCCGCTTGCTCCCGGAGTGGTGGCTTCTGCACGTGCGTCAGGCTATCTGACCCAGGCCTTTGTTCCTGAAGTGGCTAGCGAATGGGAGGACGACGTTAGGCGCTATCGCTCGCTTGGTTTTGAACAGCACCTGGTACCGCCCAACGCCGAACTTGTCCTGGCTCCTCGTGAGCCCCAGGAGCGAGTGGCCTGGCAGAGGCAGCGAGACAATGACAGTCGCGCGATGCTTATAGAGTCCATCCGAAAAAGCGCCACTTCGGATAGGCCGTGGCTCGCGACTTTCAATCCGCAGCTTACACACGGCCCATGGCCCGGTGCCTCGTCAGCGTCAAACGAAGAAGAGATCTGTGCCCGCGGCCTTCCTCTGTTTGCCGAAGTGGACAAGGGACTCGGCGAAGTGCTGAAGGTACTCGCGGAAACCGGCCAGGCGAGCCGCACAATAGTGGTGGTCCTGGGCGATCATGGACTAAGGACGAGCGCGGAATATCCCGGCTTCAGAGGGGCCACGCTGGACGATATCACCTTCCATGTACCGCTCGTCATCTATGTGCCGGGTCTCCTGAACGAAAGCTTTAACATTTCCTGGCCAACTTCTCACGTGGACATTGCACCCTCGGTGCTCGATCTCCTGGGAATCAAGCTGGGGCGAGAAGCCGAACAGGGGAGCCCGATGTGGAACCCAGCGCTTCGTGACCGGCGCATCTTTGTCTATGCTCAGGGATACCTGGGCGCCGATGGTTTCGTCGATAAACAACGAGCAGTGATGCTCAACTACTTCCTCGGCGGCGTGGCACAGACGCAGTGGAAGGGGCGGCTGCGCTTTTCGGCAGCTGAACTGCTCGAAAGGGCAGACGGAGAGGACCAGAGTCAGGAGGATAGCCTTGCGGCAATCTTGCACCGGTCGGTGGCGATCCAGCGAGTGTACATGACCCGGATGTCGATGTCTCCTGACGATAGTCTGGTCAAGACGCCCCGCGTGAGCACGGGAGAGTTGATAGAACCGGTCAAGACGCCGCGCTGAGGCGTGGATTCGTTAGGTTGTTGGCAGCACCGTTGAAGCAGGTATGGCAACGGCCTAACTTCCATCTGAGTCCAGTCGCGAAAGTCATGGCCGACGCCAAAGAATCAGAAACACAGTCAATCGCAAGGAACCGATCGGCGCGACATGAATACCATATTCTGGATACCTGGGAGGCGGGGATAGTACTGACCGGCACCGAGGTAAAGTCGCTGCGGGAGGGTAAAGTGAATATCAGTGACGCGTATGGCATCGTTCGCGATGGAGAAGTGTATTTGTTGAACATGAACGTCTCGCCCTATGAGCGCGGTGGCTACGTCAATCACGATCCCACGCGTCTGAGAAAGCTCCTCCTCCATAAGCGTGAGATCCGCAAGCTGATTGGCGGAGTCGAACGACAGGGCCTCACCCTCGTTCCCCTCGAACTTTACTTCAAGGGTGGACGCGCCAAGGTCAGGCTCGCCCTCGCCAAAGGGAAAAAGCTCCACGACAAGCGAGATGCCGCGCGGCGCAAGGATGCCGAGCGCGATATGGCCCGAGCCTTTCGCAAAAGATGAGCGGCCTGGGGAGTTTTCTTGTCCTGGCAGCTATGCTGCAGGCGCCCGGCAATCTCGTGATCCGCTCGGGAGACGCGACTGTCAGCGTGCCTGTGCTCACCACTCAGCGTGGCCCAATGGTGCGTCTGGAGGATGCGCTGCAGCCGCTGGGCGCCGTGCTTCTGAGGCGCGGGACCGACGGCTACAGGCTCGTGGCCGGGGGGCAGGAGATAGACCTCTCAACGGGGGTCGCCGCAGCAACAATCCGCAGCATGACAGAGCAGTTGGCAGCGCCGCCCTCATTGTTTGAGGGCAAGTTGCTGGTTCCACTTTCGCTTCTGACGGACCTCCTCCCTCGTGTGACACCTGCTTATTTCTGGGACGCACCTACACGGGAGTTGCGGCGAGTAGCGCTCGCATCGACGAGTCCTCGCCCACCGACTCGTCAGGCGGAACCGCGCCGGAGTGAGGCAAACCCCGAACGGCCCCCAGCGCGAACATCTCCTCCTGAGAAGCGCGTCGTGGTTGTGGATGCTGGGCACGGCGGACCGGACAGAGGAATGCGCGGACCCATTGGCGGAAAGACGCGCATCTACGAGGCCGACATCACGTTGGGCGTTTCAAAGAAGCTTCGCGACGCGCTCAAGAAGCGCGGCCTCGATGTGGTTATGACTCGCACCACCGACACTTTGATAGCGCTGGCAGACCGGGGACACATTGCCAACCGCGCCAAGGGCAGCGTCTTTGTTTCTGTGCATGTGAACGCCGCCAACCCTCGCTGGCGCAGGCCGCAGGATACCCGCGGCTTTGAGACTTATTTTCTCAGCACCGCCAAGACCGACGACGAGCGTCGCGTAGAAGAAATGGAAAACGAGGCGGTTAAGTACGAGGGGGAGGAGGAGATTCGCAGCGACGATCCGCTTAGCTTCATATTGAATGACATGAAGCAGAACGAATACCTGCGCGAGTCGAGCGACCTGGCCACCGAGGTTCAGAAATCCCTGGCTTCAATCCCGCACCCGGGCTCCAACCGCGGTGTGAAGCAGGCAGGATTTAAGGTGCTGGTCACTGCTTACATGCCCGCAGTGCTCGTCGAAATCGGATTTGGTACCAATCCCAGGGAAGCTGCCTGGTTATCGAGTGCCTCAGGCCAAGCACGGATTGCAGAAGCCATTGCCGAGGCCACGGCAAACTATCTGGAACGTCTCGACAGGCGCACCGCGAGCCGGGATTACCCGGATGAGTGATTCCCCAGCGGCTCTCAGAACAGAGCTCGCTGGAATTGCTCTTCAGAACCCCATTGTCCTTGCAGCCGGAACGGCGGCCTACGGGGACGAACTCTCGGGTGTCATGGATCTCGACGCGCTTGGGGGCCTCGTTACCAAAGCGGTAAGTCTGGAGCCGCGCCTTGGAGCCCCCGCGCCGCGGGTTGCCGAGTTTGCCGGTGGGATGATCAATGCAGTTGGCCTCGCCAATCCGGGAGTTGAGGAGGTGCTGTCTAAGCACCTTCCATGGCTGGCTGCGAATGTGAAGCGCGTCAGGATATTGGTTAACGTCGTTGGCCGACAAGTCGAGGATTTTGCTGCGGTGGTGGCTCGGCTCCGGGATGCTGGGGGCTTTCAGGGCTTTGAGCTCAACGTTAGCTGCCCCAATGTGAGAGCGGGTGGGATGGAGTTTGGTTCGGATCGGAACGCTCTCAGTGATCTGGTCAAGCGTGCTCGTGCCGAGACAGACAAGCCGCTGATGGTAAAACTCTCGCCTGCGCTTCCCGACGTGGCTGCAATGGCGGAACTGGCGCTGGAGAGTGGCGCCAACGGCATCTCGCTGGTGAATACGCTCCCCGGTTTGCTTATTGACGTCTCGAAGCGCAAACCTGCTTTAGGATTTGGTACTGGCGGAGTAAGTGGGCCGGCGCTGCTGCCGATAGGTGTGCTCGCTACGTGGAAGGTTTTTAAGGGGACCGGCGCCCCGATACTTGGCATTGGCGGTGTATCGAGCGCAAATGAGGCGCTGCAATACATTCTTGCAGGGGCGTCGGCAGTTGGGATGGGCACGGCGGCCCTCAGGGAGCCGCGTGCGCCGGCGCGCGTCGTGAGGGAGCTGGAGGAATGGTGCCAAGCCGAGGGAGTGAAATCGCTTTCAGGAATAAGAGGGAGCCTGGAGTGGCCCAAATGAAATGCACGCCGATCGTGGCGCTCGACTACCCCAACGCCGAACAAGCGCTTGCGATGGTGGAGCGACTCGGTGCCCTGGCAGACTTTTACAAGGTGGGGAATGAGCTGTTTACAGCGGCCGGGCCGGCGTTGGTTGAGCGACTGCGGAACGGTGGGGCTCAGGTCTTTCTTGACCTTAAGTTTCACGATATCCCGAACACCGTGGCCGGAGGTGTGAGGTCAGCAATTGCCGCGGGGGCGAACCTGGTGACCGTGCACGCGAGTGGTGGGAGGGCCATGCTCGAAGCTGCGGTTGAGGCTTCTGACAGTAACCGTCTATGTGGCATTTTGGGGGTTACTATTCTTACTTCGCTGGACGAGGCTGGCCTGGGGGAGGTCTGGGGACGGCGAGATCTCGATATGAAGGCCGAAGTAATGCGATTGGCTGGGGTCTGCGCGGCGGCGAGGCTCCATGGCGTTGTCGCCAGCGGGCTGGAGGCACCGGCTATCCATCAGGAGTTCGGTGAGACTCTGGCCACCTTGGTCCCTGGGATTCGTTTTGCCGGGGGTGACACGCAGGACCAGGCGCGGGTGGCTACTCCCCGTTCGGCCTTTGAAGCGGGAGCCCACTACATAGTTCTGGGGCGTGCGGTGACTGGAGCCAAGGATCCTGCGGAAGCAATGCGGCGCGTCCGGGAAGAGCTGGGGATGAGAGAGGTAATCGGGAACGTGTGAGGTCAGGAGGCGCAGTTCGTTGTAATGACGTCACTTGCATGCCGCGTCCGTCACTAATATTTTACTCGTCTTGGCCGATTTTCTGGCCGTTTTCCATTTCTGGTACGTACGGGAGTCCATCGGTGAAAGTCAGGACGAGCGTCAAGCCGATCTGCGAACACTGCAAAGTGATCAAGCGCAACGGCGTGACACGAATCATCTGCAAACGAAACCCTAAGCATAAGCAGCGGCAAGGCTGATCATGGCGCGAATCTCTGGGGTAGATCTTCCGCGGGAAAAACGCGTCGAGATCGGTTTGACCTACATATTTGGAATCGGCCGGGCGACTGCGCGGCAGATCATTGCGAAGACCGGTGTCAATCCGGACATCCGCATTCGAGACCTAACTGACGCTGACGTCAACAAGCTCAGGCAGGCCATCGAAAAGGATTACCGGGTCGAGGGGGCGCTCCGTACGGAGATCGCCATGAACATCAAACGCCTCATGGACATCGGCTCGTATCGTGGCATCCGCCACCGTCGTGGACTACCGGTCCGCGGCCAGCGCACTCACACAAACGCCCGCACCAAAAAGGGCCCACGCCGCGCGATTGCCGGCAAGAAGAAGGTGACCAAGTAGTCTATGGCAACTGGAAAAAAGGCAAAGCGCGTTGTCGAGGCCGAGGGTATCGCCCACATCAACGCCACTTTCAATAACACGCTCGTCACGATCACCGATATGCATGGCAACACGGTATCGTGGGGTACGTCGGGCAAGGCAGGATTCAAAGGCTCAAAGAAGTCGACTCCCTTTGCTGCCACGGTAGCCGCCGAACAGTGCGCTCGCGAAGCACTCTCCGCTGGCGTGCGCCGCGTTCACGTTCGTGTGCAGGGTCCTGGAAGCGGGCGCGAATCAGCCGTCCAGGCACTCGCGGCTGCGGGTCTCACGGTTAAGTCGATCAAAGACGTAACGCCGATCCCGCACAATGGCTGCCGGCCTCCCAAGCGGAGGAGGGTCTAACGGATGCGTTACACCGGGCCGAGTTGTCGTCAGTGCAGGAGAGAGGGGACCAAGCTCTTCCTCAAGGGCACCAAGTGCTTCACGGAAAAGTGTCCAGTGGAGCGTCGTCCTTATGCGCCGGGCCAGCATGGCCAGGCTACTTCGCGCCGACGCAAGTCTTCTGAATACGCCAAGCAGCTGCGCGAGAAGCAAAAGATCAAGCGCATCTACGGCGTCAGCGAAAAGCAGTTCCGCAACACCTTCGAGCAGGTGTCAAAGTTGCCGGGCATTACCGGCCACAACCTTCTGGCCGCGCTCGAAAGCCGGCTCGACAACATGGTCTACAGGCTCGGCTTTGCCGCGAGCCGCAAGGCCGCGCGTCAGCTGATCCGGCATCGTCACGTGGAAGTAGACGGCAAGACGGTGGACATACCGAGCTTCGTTGTCACTCCGGGCAAAGAGGTTAAGGTGAGCGGGAGCGCACGTGAGAACGTGGGGGTGAAGGACGCAATGGAGCAGTCCGCCAGAGGAGCTTCGCCGTCGTGGCTTGCAGTTGACCGTGAGTCCTTCAGCGGGCGCATGCTGGAGCGCCCAACTCGTCCCAACATCGCGATTGCCGCACAGGAGCAGCTAGTCGTCGAATTGTACTCCAAGTAATCAGCGTCTGATGGTGAGCACTTCACCATCAGGCAATCTGGTCGGGACCCTGACTCCCACACGAACTCACCGCGCGTCAGGGGCGGGGTGAGGCGTCGCCGGGATGTAACCCGGTAGGACCCAAGGAAACAAACATCATGGCACAAGCGATCGACATAAAAGGACTGGTGCGGCCGCACCTCGTCGACGTCACCAAGCGTGACGGAAACCCGTACATCGCAGAGTTCGTGCTGCAGCCGCTCGAGCGCGGCTACGGGCACACGTTAGGCAATGCGATGCGCAGAATGCTGCTTTCCTCGTTGAGAGGAGCCGCCGTCTGGGGATTCCGCATTGATGGCGTCGTACACGAGCACCAGACGATCTCCGGAGTGGTCGAAGACGTCCACCAGATCATTGCAAACCTCAAGACTCTGGTTCTCACCCTCGCCGACGACGTCGACGAGGCCGTCCTGAGGATCTCACGCTCTGAAGCGGGTGCGGTCACTGCCGCCGACATCGGCGAGACAAGCGGCGTAAGGGTCGTGAACCCGTCGCACCATCTGTTCACGCTCCAGGACCGCCGCGATATCAATGTAGAGCTCTACGTACGCAAGGGCCGCGGCTACGTCGAAGCTGACCAACATGTCGCCGATCGCGGCCTTCCGGTCGACCTCGTCCGCATAGATTCGGTCTATAACCCCGTGCGCCGGGCGAACTTTACGGTGGCGGAGACACGCGTTGGACAGCGCACCGACTACGACCGCCTCACCCTGACGGTCGAGACAAACGGTACGATCGCACCAGAGGAGGCCGTGAGCTATGCGGCCGCACTGGCTCAGTCGCACTTCCAGTTCTTTGCGTCGTTTGGATCGCACACCTCTACGCCGATGTCATTTGGCGGCGAAGGCGGTGGTGGTGATGCACAGCGGTTGGCTGCGCTCTTCAAGACGCCGATCGATGACCTCGAGCTGTCGGTCCGCTCGGTAAACTCGCTCAAGAACTCGCAGATCAGGAGTCTGGGCGACCTCGTACGCCAGACCGAGAGCCAGATCCTCCACGTAAAGAACTTCGGCAAGAAGTCGCTCAAGGAAATTGCAGACCTTCTCGAGAAAGAAGGGCTCAACTTCGGAATGCGTTACGAAGAGGGCAGCGACGGAGTACGAATCATAGATTGGGGAACAGCGCCCAGCCGTGCGGCTGCGAATGCTCCCGACGACGAAGAGGAACCGGAAAATGAGACACCGTAAAGCGGGCCGTCAGCTCCGCCGTACCAGCGAACAGAAGCTCGCGCTCCTGCGCGGGCTTGCTTCGTCGCTTATCGAGCATGGCGCCATAGAGACCACTGAGGCAAAGGCCAAGGAACTGAGGCCCTTTGTCGAGAAGCTCATAAGCAAGGCCCGGTCGGGGACCCTGCACGACAGACGCCAGGCCGTGCGCCATATTCAGAAACGCGAAACCGCAGACAAACTCTTTAAAGAAGTCGGCCCCCGGTACCTCAAAAGACCAGGTGGCTATACACGCATTCTCAAGACCGGTCACCGCAAGGGTGACGGCGCCGAGATGGCACGCATCGAGCTGGTGGAAGGCTGACAATGGCTATCAATCGCAGTCGCTGTTTTGTGTGCGACAAGGGCGTGACGTACGGCAACAATGTCTCTCACGCAAACAACAAGGTCCGTCGTACCTGGAAGCCCAACCTGCAGGTGGTGCGCGTCCAGCAGGACGGAGGAACCATCGTAAAAGTGAAGGTTTGCACGCGGTGTCTGGCCGCCGGCAAAGTGAGACGAGCGCCTCGAGCCGCTCGCTCGGCGTGAGGTCCTGCCTCGCTCGTTCAGTCAGTCCAAGGGGGAGCGCTTTTTGCTCCCCCTTTTTAGTGCCGGCCAGTGGCTCCGGGAAAAACCAATAAATGCACCGCACCGCGCTCGTTACCGGAGTAACCGGACAGGATGGTTCCTACCTCGCTGAACTACTCACGAGCAAGGGTTACGACGTGGTCGGGCTCTCACGCGGCGGCCGCCCCGCGGTAGGTGCCGTCGCTGGGGTCGAATACAGACGCGGCGACGCTGGGGAAGATGGGGTACTTCACCAGATCGTTCACGAGGTCGAGCCTTCGGAGATCTATCACCTGGCTGGTGAGTCCACGGTTGCGAGGATGTCTGAGAGCGCAGATGCACTTTCCAACGCTGCCCGCGCTCTTGTTCACGTATTGGATGCGGCGAGAGAATGGCGGAAAGCGCGAGTACTTCTGGCCTCATCGAGCGAGATCTTTGGAGTCCCCGCGAGGTCGCCTCAGAACGAAGAACCCGAAGTAGCGCCGATCAATAGTTATGGCGCCGTCAAAGCCTTTGCGCTGCA
>CAZYTS010000140.1:0-10534 GCA_964649855.1 uncultured Gemmatimonadaceae bacterium | reverse complement strand
ATGCGCCGCTGGCGGTGATCGCGCTCTGCTACGGCGCCCGCGCGCTGATCGATGCCGGCCGGCTGGAGGAGGCATCGGCCCGCTTGGAGCAGGCGGAGGCGCTGGCACTCAAGGTCAACAAGCCCTGGACAACGGCGTTCGCGCGCATGACGCGCGGCCATTGGCTGGACGCGTCGGGTGAGCATGCAGATATCGTGCTCTCGACCCGGATCCGGCTGGCACGGAATCTGGAGGGATTAGCCTTTACGGGACGGGCCAGGGAGGGTGAACGGCTACGGGTTCTGCAGTGGATCCGGGAGGCTCACCCCCGGATTCCAAGCCTGAACGGAGGGATACTTCTCCGGTTGGATGAGATGACACCTAACGACCGGCTTCTGTTACACGAGCGCCATCTGGTGAGTCGAGAACTGGCGGGGATGGAGTCGGCGACGGGCGTTAGAGGGGGTGCAGCGGTTATGCTGGGAGAGGGTGTTGGAATGATGATCAACGAAGAGGATCATCTAAGGCTTCAGTCGGTGCGATCGGGTCTTGAAGTACCAGCAGCAATAGACGCGGTAACGCGTCTTGATAGAGAAATTGGAGCGCGGATTCCCTACGCGTATCATGAGGAGTTTGGGTTTCTGACCGCTTGTCCGACAAATACGGGAACGGGGATGAGGGCCAGCGTACTTATTCATTTACCTGGTCTGGTGTTGACGAAGGAAATCGGGAAGGTGTTGTCAGGGTTGCAGGCGATGGGATTGACGTATCGTGGGTTGTATGGAGAGGGAAGCGAGGTGGTTGGTAACTTCTTTCAGATCTCCAATCAAACCACGCTGGGTCGATCCGAAGACGAGTTGGCGGAGCATCTGTCGCGAGTGGTGCGGCACGTAATACAGCGGGAACAGGAAGCGCGACGAGTGTTGTGGCGTGACGCTGGCTATATTATCGAGGACAAGCTGTGGCGGGCGTATGGCACACTGAGGTTTGCGCGGAGCCTTTCGTTTGACGAGGCGATGAACTACCTGAGTGGGGTACGCTTGGCGGTGGGGCTGCAACTGATCACTGGGCTCAGTGTATATACACTCAACAAGCTCCTGATCTTCTGTCAGAGCGCTCATCTTTCGTATGCAGAAGGGCGTGCGTTGACTGACAGCGAGGCGAATGTCGCAAGGGCAAGGTATGTGCGGCAGGCGCTCGATGCGGAAACGGATTCGCCAGCCTGACAAGCGGCGGATTCCACAAGAGGGATACATGAACGGTTACAACTTCACCGAACGCGTTCGCAAAGTCCTCCAGATGGCTCGCGAGGAAGCCCAGCGGCTCCACCACGAATACGTGGGAACGGAGCACATTTTGCTTGGGCTGATTCGCGAGGGCGAAGGTGTTGCAGCTGCAGTGCTGCAGAACCTGAACGTGGATCTCGATGACGTTCAGCAGAAGATCGAGGAGACGGTGAAAAAGGGGAAAGCGGCGCAGACAACGGCGCCGGACCTTCCCTATACATCGCGCGCAAAGAAGGTCCTTGAGCTGGCAATGAGCGAGGCGCGCGAGCTTTCACACTCGTACGTGGGTACGGAGCACCTTCTCCTTGGCCTCCTGCGTGAGGAAAAGGGGATTGCTGCGCAGGTTCTCACCGATGCGGGAGTCAACCTCGACGCTGCGCGTGCCGAGACTCTGCGGCTGTTAGGCACCGAAATGCCGGCACAGGGAAGCGGATCTTCTCCGCAGCCGCAGCCCAATCAGCCGTCGCAGTCCACACCAGCCAAGGGCGACAAAAAGAGCAAGACGCCGGCGCTGGATCACTTCTGCCGCGACCTAACGATGCTCGCGGGAGAGGGCCAGCTGGATCCCACTATCGGGCGTTCCAAAGAGATCGAACGCGTGATGGAGATTCTCACGCGGCGCAAAAAGAACAATCCGGTTCTGATCGGTGAACCTGGTGTTGGAAAGACCGCGATTGTCGAAGGACTGGCGCAGCTCATAGCCACAGGGGAGTGCCCCGATGCGCTGCGTGAGCACCGCGTGCTTTCGCTCGACATGGCGGCGGTAATAGCTGGCACGAAATACCGTGGCCAGTTTGAAGAGCGACTCAAGGCGGTGATGAACGAGATTGCTCAGAACAAGAACGTTATTCTCTTCATCGACGAGCTGCACACGCTTGTTGGAGCAGGGGCAGCCGAAGGCGCCATCGATGCTTCAAACATGCTAAAGCCAGCACTGGCGCGTGGCGAGTTGCAGTGCGTTGGTGCATCGACGCTCAACGAGTACCGCAAGTACATCGAAAAGGATGGCGCCCTGGAGCGTCGTTTCCAGACCGTTATTGTCGAACCGCCTTCGATCGAGGAGACGGTCGAGATACTCAAGGGGCTGCGCAAGAAGTACGAAGACCATCATAGGGTAATTGTGCCTGACGATGCACTCGTTGCCGCTGCCAAGCTTTCGGAGCGTTACATCACCGATCGCTTTCTGCCGGACAAGGCTATCGACGTGATCGATGAGGCAGGAGCTCGCGCACGCCTTGCGGCGCAAGTACCGCCGCCGGAAGTGACGGCCCTCAAAGAAGAGCTCGAAGGGGTCAACAACGAAAAGGAAGCCGCCGTTCGCGATCAGAACTTTGAAAAGGCCGCTGGCTTGCGCGACAAGGAGCGTGTGCTCCAGTCGGAGATCCGCAAAAAGCAGGATGAGTGGGAAAAGCGCCGCCAGTCTCACCGGCCCACGTTAGGCGAAGACGAAATTTCGTTCATCGTGAGCCGCTGGACCGGTATTCCCGTTACGCGGCTCCAGGAAGCGGAGAGTTCGCGACTCCTGCGAATGGAGGAGGAACTGCACCAGTCGGTGGTCGCGCAAGAAGAGGCTATCAAGGCCATTTCGCGCTCAATCCGCCGCAGCCGTGCAGGACTCAAGGATCCCAAGCGTCCCATTGGTTCGTTCATTTTCTGCGGCCCAACGGGTGTTGGTAAAACCGAGTTGGCTCGGGCGCTGGCCAAGTTCCTCTTTGCTGATGCGGCCGCGCTGATTCGCGTGGACATGAGCGAGTACATGGAAAAGTTCTCCGTGTCGCGCCTGATCGGTGCGCCGCCGGGCTACGTGGGCTACGAGGATTCCGGTACGCTGACTAAAGCAGTGCGGCGCAAGCCCTACAGCGTCGTTCTGCTCGACGAGATCGAGAAGGCTCACCCGGATGTATTCAACATCCTCCTTCAGGTGCTCGACGAGGGTCATCTTACCGACAACTACGGCCGTGTGATCGACTTCAAGAACACGGTGGTGATTATGACGTCAAACGTTGGCGCCAAAGACATCACCAGAAACAAGTCGGTCGGCTTTAGTGCCCCCGACTTCAAGGCCTCGTTTGAGCGTATGGCCGAGAAGGTCAGGGAAGAGTTGCAGCACACGTTTAACCCTGAGTTCCTCAACCGTCTTGACGATACGATCGTGTTCCATCCCTTGCAGGAGGAGCACATCGCCCAGATCGTCGGGATCATGCTCAAGGACGTCCACAAGCGTCTTGCCGAGGGTGAGCTCACGCTCAAACTCTCACAGGCCGCGTCTGAGTTCCTTGTCAAACACGGCTACGATGAGCAATACGGTGCGCGTCCGCTCAAGCGTGCCATCCAGCGCTACATCGAAGATCCGCTGAGCGAAAAGATCCTCACCGGCGAGTTCGCAAAGGGAGACGAGATCGACGTCGAGGTCTCGGGAGACGGACAGAGACTCGAGTTCAGGGTCCCCACCAGCGCGCCCAAGGCGTAATCCCTGGAAGGGACAAAACGTGTCTAAAAAGCAGCCGGGTTCGCCCTGAACCCGGCTGCTTCCTTTGTGTATATTATCTGGCTATGTCTCGACGGCTCTTGGCTTTCCTCGTCTTCTGCCTGGCGGCTCCTGCCGCCGCGCAGGACGTTGCCACACAGGGGCGCTGCGCTACCCCCGACTCTATTGCCGTCCTGGGCAATACGAGAATGTCTGAAATGACCGTGCTGGCTGATGCAGGCCTCGTAGCCGGTACGCAGCTCAACGCCAGAAGCGTACAGCGATCCATTCGCGCTTTGTACCAGACTGGCCAGTACGAGCGTGTGTCCATCACGTGCAACCTCGACGATATTGCAGACAGGGCCACTCTCGTTGTCAGTGTGCGCGAGCGACCGATGCTGGTAGAAGCCGACGTAGTGGGAGTAAACCGGCTGTCGTCAGGTAGTGTTAGAGACCGCGTCGATCTCATTTACCAGCGTCCACTTGATCCGGCTGCCGTGGCGCTGTCAGTATCGCGT
Source organism: uncultured Gemmatimonadaceae bacterium (assembly GCA_964649855.1). Lineage (GTDB taxonomy): Bacteria > Gemmatimonadota > Gemmatimonadetes > Gemmatimonadales > Gemmatimonadaceae > CAZYTS01. The sequence continues at coordinate 6,284 of CAZYTS010000140.1, read as the reverse complement.
ATCGACTCACTGTACGAGCGTAACGGGTACTATCTCGCACGAATAAATGTCGACACCACGGTTGCCTCCGACGGCGCCGTTCGCCTCACATTCCGAATCGATGAGGGACGGCGCCTTGCCGTTTCAGGGATAGAAGTCGAGGGAAATCAGCACCTCAGCGACGGCGATGTTGTCGGTGCAATGAAGACCAGGCCCGAGGGCTTCTGGTGGTTCCGCAAGGGCGAGTTTGATGATGACAACTTTGCCGGAGACCTCTCCGAGAGAATTCCGCAGCTCTACGCCAGGCAGGGCTTTATTGATTTCAGAGTATCGCGCGATTCACTCGTCATTGACCGCGATCGTGGTAAGGCGATGGTTGATCTCGAAGTTGTCGAGGGACCGCGCTACAAGGTTGGCGATTTTACCGTAAACGGAAACCGCCACTTCTCGAGCGAAGACATAAGGCAGTTTTATCCGTTTGGTCAGGACAACCGCACCGTGATGTCGCGGGTTACTGACTTCATTCGGCGCCGCAAGCCCGTTCCCCAAGGTGTCTTTGACGCCACCAAATGGGAGGACGCGCAGCAACGCATTGCAAGCGCCTACGCGACTGACGGCTACATCTATGCCCAGGTCCGCCCGGTGGTCGAGAGGCGCGTTGACGACGACTCCTCTCGTTATGTAGACCTGCGTTGGGAGGTCGAAGAAGGTTCACCCGCGATCGTGAACCGTGTAGAAATCTTTGGTAACGACTACACGCAGGAACCATGTATTCGTGATCAGTTGCTGATCCTCCCCGGAATGGTCTACAACCAGGAAGCTTTGATCAGGAGCTATCAGAGCCTGAGCAACCTGGGCTTCTTTGAGACTCCCATTCCGCCACCGGATACCAGGACCGTCAACGAAAAGGGCGACGTTGACATCATCTTCAGGGTGAAGGAAAAGAGGACGGGGAACATCAATTTTGGTGCGTCGATGGGTCAGGGCACCGGAGTTGGGGGATTCATCGGGCTCGATCAGCCTAACCTCTTTGGAACGTGCAAGAGAGGAGCGTTGCAATGGTCGTTTGGTCGCTACATCAACGACTTCAGCCTCACGTATAGCGACCCCCGGATCCGGCAGTCGTTCATCTCGGGAACCGTTTCCCTTTATCGCTCCCAGGCGCGCTACTATATCGCCGACCTTGGCAGATCGCTGAGGACGGGGGCGCAGCTGCAGTTCGGCCTTCCTTGGCCAGGTAGCCGCTGGACCCGCCTCTTCCTCTCCTACTCCCTCGAAAACGTCAGGTTTGGGACCGGTGGACTTTTGGGCGACGTGCGCGGCGAATTTGGTGAGGGCTCCGTGAGATCGACGCTTGGCGCCACAGTAACCAACGACACTCGCATCGACCTCCCGTTCCCGTCGGCTGGAGCACAGTACTCGATTTCGGCGAACTTTAACGGTGGTCTGCTGGGAGGTACGTCGGCGTTCCAGCGCTATACTGCGGACGCCTCGGCCTATGCACCCCTTGCCCAGTTTGGTGGGGACGCCATCGGATCTCAGCCGATGAAGCTCGTGGCCGGGCTAACAGCGAGGGCCGGGACGGTTCATGGAGGCACGGGCCCCTTTTTCTTCTCCCAGGAATTCGCACTTGGTGGGGTGCAGTTCGGCGAACGGCTGAGGGGCTACGACGAGTTCTCAATCTCGCCTGACGGGTATATCACCAATACGACGACCTTTAACGCCACCCGCGAGTCGTTTGGTAAGGCCTTTTTGACCACAACGGCGGAACTGGGTTTGCGGTTGAACTCGTCGTTGTATGTTTCAGCGTTCTACGATGCCGGAAACGTCTGGCGTCACCCCAGGGATTTCGATCCCACCAGGCTGTTCAGGGGGGCAGGCATCAGCGCTTCGACAGTGACGCCGCTGGGGCCGTTGGGGCTGGACTACGCATATGGATTTGACCGGCTCGACGCACAAGGGCGCCAGAAGCCGAAATGGATGTTGCACTTCCGGTTAGGACAACTGTTCTAGGAGAAAAAATGATTGTACCACGTACGGGGATCATGCTAGCGATGGCCAGTCTGCTAGTCGCTGCCGTGCCCGCCGCGGCACAACAGAAGTTTGCCTACATCGACTCGCGCGTGATCGTAGATCGCGCGCCTGGACGTGCCGCTGCCGAAGCGGCGCTTCAGAAGGAGTCCGAGACGATGCAGGCCAGAGTAAAGGTCATGCAGGATTCCCTCGAAGCAATGCTTGCAGACTACCGCAAGGTAGAGGCGACGCTCAATGAGGAGCAAAAGGCGACGCGTCAAAAGACTATAAACGACAAGCGGAATGATTTCGCGCGTCGTGCCGATGAAATGGACCAGCAGATGGCGCAGCGACAGCAGGAGCTTTCGGCACCTATCATGGCGCAGATCCGCGAGACGCTCGATGCCATTCGTGCAGAGGACAACTACACCTTTATTTTTGATGTAGCTGCCGGGGGCGTCATTGTAGCCGCAGACAAGAATCTGGATCTGACCGAAAAGGTTATTGGCAGGCTCAAGCCAATTCCTACGGCTTCGAGGGCGGATACCAGCCGCGCACCAATCGGCGCCCGGCCGCAACCAGCGGGCGTTACAAAGAAGCCTCCGACGGAGTGACGGGTACGGCCCAATCGTCACAGCACGAGAGCGGTGAGAGAGAGGCAGACGGCCCCTCCCTCACCGCTCAACGCATTGCCGAGTTAGTCAGAGGAGAACTTCTGGGCGATGGCCTGGCACGGGTCTACTCGGTGGCTCCGATCGACCGCGCTGGGCCCGGGAGCATCACATTCCTCGGCTCGGCCAAGTACATGGGGCGCCTCGAAGGCTGTGGTGCTTCGGTTATCCTGGTGGTCCCGGAGCTGGCAGATGCCACTTCACGTCTACCTGCCCGGGTGGTCGTGTCAAAGCCGCAGGAGGCACTGTTGTCGCTCCTGCCGGAGTTGTATCCGGAGCCTGCGGTTATTCCCGGCATTGATCAGAGTGCACGCCTGGGGCCGGGTGTCAGTCTTGGCAAGGCGGTATCGATTGGTCCCGGGGTGATACTTGGCGCCGGTGTGAGGCTTGGCGACCGTGTCGCAATCGGGGCGCATTCGGTGGTTGGAGACGGCGTCGAAATCGGCGACGATTGCCGCATTTACCCCAATGTTACGCTTTACAAGGGAGCCTCGTTAGGCAGCCGGGTGATAGTTCACTCCGGGGCCAGGATCGCCAGTGACGGCTTTGGTTACGTCCAGGCAGGGGGAGCACATCAAAAGATCCCGCACGTTGGGCGCTGCGTTCTCGAAGACGACGTAGAGGTTGGAGCCAACACCACAATTGATCGTGGTTCGATTGACGACACGGTGGTCGGCCGGGGAACCAAGATCGACAATCTTGTGCAGATCGGGCATAACGTCCGCATTGGGAAGTTGTGCCTCATCATGTCGCAGGTTGGCATTGCCGGGTCTGTCCATGTGGGTGACGGTGTGATCCTCGCAGGTCAGGCGGGCATCTCAGGGCACCTCTCAATTGGCGACGGAGCCCGGCTTGCCGCGCAGGCGGGCGTCTTTGGTGACATTCCCGCCGGTGAGACGTGGTCCGGCTATCCGGCACGTCCGCATCGTGAAGCGTTGCGATCACACGCGGCATTGTTCAAGCTTTCGGGAATCATCAGGGACGTAGAAAAGCTCGTAGAGGAAGGCAAGTGAGGTCCAGACAGACAATTGCAAGGGAAGCGTCGCTCCAGGGAGTTGGGCTTCACCTTGGGGTTCCGTGCCAGCTTACGTTCAAGCCATCGCCGCAAGGTGGCGGAGTCAGGTTCGTGCGGAGCGACCGACCCAATGCTCCGCCAGTACCGGCGCATGTATCCGTCGCCGTGGAAAGCGAGCGACGTACGGTGCTGGGCGAGGGCGCAGATTCGCTGCATACCGTTGAGCATGTGCTCGCGGCCGTGGCTGCGGCTGAGATCGACGACCTCGAGATAGTGATGGATGGGCCTGAACCGCCGATTATGGATGGCAGCGCAGGAGCATTCATGCGCGCTCTAGCCGAAGCGGGCAGGCAGCGCAGCGAGGGATCGCTGGAGCCACTCAGGATTCGCTAGTGCCTACGCATCGAAGACGACTCTTCGTGGTACGAGGCGCACCATTCATCGGAGTTGGTGGTTGACGTTACGATTGACTTCCCTCACGAGCTCGTGGGGCGCCAACGGGGGCGTTACCGCGTCACCCCTGACGAGTTCAAAAAGGAGCTTGCAGACGCACGTACATTTGGTTTTTCGAATGAAGTCGAAGAGCTCCGCGCAAAGGGGCTGATACGGGGTGGCAACACGTCAAATGCAATTGTGCTCGGGCCCGAAGGTGTAATCGACAACGCGCTGCGCTGGCCCGACGAGTTTGTGCGTCATAAGGTTCTCGACTGCATTGGTGATCTTGCACTGGCAGGCAGGCCTCTGCTTGCCCGTATCATCGCGCACCGGCCGAGCCATCGCGGAACGGTCAGACTGGTGCGCGAAATTCTCAATCGTGCTCAGAAGGAGACGCAGGTGATCGGGATCGAAGAAATCATGAAGGTGCTTCCGCACCGCTATCCGTTTCTGCTCGTTGACCGTGTTATCGAGTACGAAGAGGGCAAGCGCGTGGTCGGGATCAAGAACGTGACCATCAACGAACCGTTCTTTCAAGGGCATTTTCCCGGACATCCAATCATGCCGGGAGTGCTTATTATCGAGGCAATGGCGCAGGTGGGCGGCATCCTTCTAATGGGGACAGTTCCCGATCCGGACAGCAAGGTGGTCTACTTCACTTCTCTCAACGACGTCAAATGGCGAAAGCCGGTACGACCAGGCGACCAGTTGCGTTTTGAACTCGAGGTCATTCAAATCCGGGGACCAATGTGTCGCATGCGCGGCGTGGCAAAAGTGGAGGGCAACATAGTATGCGAGGCGGAGATGTCAGCCATGTTGCGCGAAAGATGAACGACCTGATACATCCAACGGCAGTAATCTCAAAGTCCGCCGAGGTGGCGCCGAGCGCGCGCATCGGTCCGTTTGCGCTGATTGGCGACAATGTGGTTGTAGGTGAGCGCTGTGTAATCGAGCCGCGGGCAACGCTCGAACGTAACGTCAGGCTGGGCTCTGACGTGGTAATCGGCAGCGGAACAATCGTTGGTGGTGACCCACAGGATCTGAAGTTCAAGGGTGAAGAGACCTGGGTCGAAATCGGAGAGGGCACCCGGATCCGCGAGTATACAACAATCAACCGTGGGACTTCACAGTCCTTCAAGACGACAGTGGGGAAGGGCTCATTCCTCATGTCGTACGTTCACCTTGCGCACGACTGTCATATTGGCGACGGCGTCATCATCTCTAACGGTACACAGCTCGCCGGTCACGTGACCGTAGAAGACCGTGCCATCATCTCTGGACTTGTGGCAGTGCATCAGTTTGCCAAGATCGGGCGCCACGCTTTTGTAGGCGGGTGTTCCCGGGTTGCCAAGGATGTTCCGCCGTTCATCAAAGCCGTGGGTAATCCGGTAAAACTCTACGGGCTCAACAGCGTTGGTTTGCAGCGGAGTGGTTTCCAGGACGACGTGGTGCGTGAGCTTAAGCGTGCCTACCGTCTCTTTTTCAGGTCCGAGCTCAACGTATCGCAGGCAATGGAGCGGGCCCGGGCCGAGCTTCAACCAATGCCCGAGATCCTGCAGTTTCTCGATTTTCTTGAGGCCTCTGAGCGGGGGACAGTAATCTGAGCGATCGACCCACTCGCGTCGGCGTTGTAGGCGTCGGCGCACTTGGATTTCATCACGCTCGAATAATGCGCGAGCTTAAGGATGTGGAACTCGTCGGCTTTGTCGATACGAGAGCCGAGCGAGCGTCGCAGGTTTCGGAAGAGCTTGGCGTAAAGGCATGGGACGATCTCTATGACCTGATCGATGCTGTAGATGCCGTGTCGGTGGTGGTGCCCACACCTGCGCACTATTCCGTGGCCAAAGCGGCGTTGCAAAAGGGCCGACATGTGCTGATCGAAAAACCTCTGGCGTCGTCGCTTGAAGAAGCAGAGGAGTTGGTCGCACTTGCGGAGGCTAAAGGAGCACTGATACAGGTTGGCCACGTAGAGCGCTTTAACCGCGCAATTCGTGCGGCGCTTCCTTATGTGGAAGGACCTCGCTTTATCGAGAGCGACCGGCTCGCTCCTTTCAATCCGCGAGGCTCTGACGTTGCCGTGGTGCTGGACCTGATGATCCATGACATCGACCTCCTGCTGACGTTGGTGAGGAGTCCTGTTAAAGAGGTCGCGGCGGTTGGAATTCCTGTAC
>CAZYTS010000139.1:0-10633 GCA_964649855.1 uncultured Gemmatimonadaceae bacterium | reverse complement strand
CATCCTGCAGGTTGCCCAGACGCGCCTGCGCTTCGGCCTTGTTGAGCAGCACTTCAGCAAAGCGAATCACGTGCAGGTCTTCAGCGCCCACGGTCGTGGGGAACTTTGCCACGAAGGGGCGGTCACGGCTATCCACGTCGAGGGTCCATGCCTTCCGCGCATCGTTTGCCTCAAATGCGGCATCGATATCCTCGGTCGGCGCGAGCTCCCACCGCCCACCAAATGATTTGGAAAGGTAGTAGTAGCCGGCAAGGTTGTACTCGGTCGCCGTAAACGAGACACGGAAGATGTCTTCTGGGGTGTCGGCCCCTTCGTCATCAAAAAGATCGCCAAAGTTCGACGCGAGCGAATAGCCAAAAGCCTCCGTGGCATTGGCGGCAGCAATCGTTCCCGGCCAATCCTGCTTGTAGAGCAGAACGCGGCTGCGCAGCGCTTCGACTGCACCAAGCGACGCCTTGCGGGTTTCACCGTTGTCAGTGAGCAGAGTTGCCGCCTGGCTCAGGTCCGCAAGAATCTGCGTATATACCTGGTCGACTGGAGCACGCTCGGTATCGGCGAGTTCGTCAAGCGAAGCTGGTGGCGAAGTTCGTATCGGGACTGGTCCCCACAGTTTTACCAGGTTGTGGAGATTCAGGGCGCGTACAAAGTAGGCCTGCCCGAGGATGTCATCCTTTTCCGCATCGTCGAGCGACGCTACTCCTGGAACCTTGGCGATGACGGTATTGGAACGACCAATGGTGGTGTACAGGGCGTCCCATATGGACTCGATGGTTCCATTGTCGGCCGCGGTTACATGCTGATCGATATCTGCGTAAGTGGTGAAGGTTCCTACGTGTTCGGCGTTATCGGACGGGAGCTCTGTAAAAAAGAGATAGTCTCCCCCATAGTACGCATCGTCCTGAAGCCCATCGTAAATACCGGCCAGCGCGGCACGCGCGCTCCCGGCGTCGATTATTGCTTCGCTCTCCTCTACTTCATTCACGGGGTCTACGCTGAGTGTGTCGTCGCAGCCCAGTAGTGCGGCCGTTGCAAGTAAAGCCAGCAGCCGCCCGTTAGTGATCATTCTCATGTTCTGATAGATCCTCATATGACCGGTGGCGGTTACCATGATGTCGAGATGCCAAAAGAGATGCTGCGTGCAAGCGGGTAGGCGTAGAAATCCGTTCCCAGTGAAATGTTGGCGCTTGCACCATTGCTGTTCACATCGGGATTGAATCCGGTGTAGTCGGTCCACGTCTTGAGATTGCGGCCTGAAACGAACACTCGGGCGTCATCCATTCGCGAACCAAAAACCAGTCTCGCAGGGAGCTTGTAGCTCACCGTCACGTCCTGCAGCCTCACGTACGAAGCATCTTCCACAAAGCGGCTGGAGACTTCGCGAGCCCCGGACACGCCGTCATAGCTCAGGCGCGGCTGCTCGGCGACGTCGCCCGGCTGGCGCCATCGCTTGTCGTAAGAATCCTTGAGCTTGTTGTCAAAGTAGTAGCCGCCGTCGTCGGCAAAGATACGGATGGCGTTGAACACCGACGCACCCTGGCTGAACTGGATAAACGCGCGCGCTTCAACGCCCTTCCACGAAATCGAGTTGGAAAAGCCGCCAAAGTATCGAGGGTGCGGATTGCCAACGATGGTACGGTCCGCTGTGGTGATCGACCCATCACCATCTATGTCGTCGTAGATGGCATTCCCGGTTTGGGGGTCGACGCCGAGGTACCGGAGCAACTGGAACGCGCCAAGTGGATGTCCGACTTCAACACGGTTCACACTGCGAATACCGCTGTTGAAGGGCTCATTCTTGTAGAGCGCGGTGACTTCGTTGCGGTTCCAGGCGATATTGAAATCAGAGTTCCAGCGTAAACCATCAGTAGTCGACGGTCGCAGAATCTCTGTGTTGACCTGCAGCTCATAGCCGCTGTTCTCGATGTTACCAATGTTTGCGTAGACATCTGTAAAACCAGAGGTTGCGGTTATGGGCCGGGTTACCAGCAGGTCGTCGGTCTTTTTGCGGTAGTAGTCGGCGATGATGCCAATACGGCCGCTCAGGACTGAGACATCCAGCCCTATATCGAGTTCGCGGGTGGTCTCCCAGCGCAGATTGGGATTGCCAAGGCTCGACGGAGAAATGCCCGGTTCGTCCGAATAGTTTGCACGACCAAAGCGAGCGAGCGGTGCATAGTCATCTGCGATCCCCTGATTTCCGGTTTCGCCATACGAGAGCCGTGCCTTTACTTCGCCGATTTTCCCGAGCGCAGCAAACATCGGTTCGTCGCTCAGAACCCAGGCCGCGGACCCTGAATAAAAGACTCCGTAGCGATTGTTTTCGCCAAAACGAGACGAACCATCGGCGCGCACCGACGCGCTAACGAAGTACTTGTCCTTGAGCGACCAGTTTGCGCGAGAGAAGAACGACACCAGGTTGTTGTCGGTACGTCCGCCGTCGTATGAGGTGACCTTTCCGGCGTTTCCTACGTAGCGGAAGGCTTCGCTGGCAAAGCCTTCGCCCTGGATGAAGTCAAGTTCAATGCTGTTTAGTTCCACACCTGCGCCACCTATTACAGAGAGGTCACCTCTTGAACTCGGCGCCATGTCGTACTGCATGAACGCTTCACTCATGTAACGGGTGACGGTGGTGTTGCCTTGCTGCGCGATGCCGTTTGCAGAGGCGGCATACGTGCCGATGATCTTGGGTGAGTTCCAGCGCAGGTCACGGAGATTGAGCACGTCGGCGCCAACGCGAGCATTGAGCCGCAGTCCTTCTCTTATCGCCAGTGTTGCCTCGGTGTTGCCGATTGCGCGCATCGTGCGCGACTCAGCGGCGTCCAGAACGCCGAGTGCGAGCGGGTTGGTGTACTCGAGCCCGTCGTCTGTTGAAGAGAAGCCGTTGGTTATGCGCGCGGGAACGTTAGGCTGATTCGCCAGTGCATTGGTCGACACTCCGTCGATCGTGTTGTCGTTCTCGTTGCGATCGTTGTCTTCGTGGATGAGACCAATCAAGGTTCTGAAGCTCAGCTTACTCGTGGGTGCGAAATCCAGATTGGCTCGGCCCGATGCCCGCTGATATTGCGAACCGACCAGAATCCCCTTCTGGTCAAAGAGCGAACCCGAGACGTAATAGGCGGTGCGGTCTCCTCCTCCGCTCACGCCGATCGAAAGGTCGTAGACCGGAGCCGACTGGAGCACCTCGTCCTGCCAGTCTGTGTCAACGCTGTCGTCGACCCCTGGTACAAAAGGAAGCTCGTCGTCTCCGTAGCCGTCGTTGCGAGCGGCTTCGTTAAAGTAGGCCACATACTCAGATGCATTAAGCATGTTGACCTTTTTGGAAAGATCCTGAGTACCGTAGTAGCCATTAAAGGTTATGCGAGGACGCCCTGACTGGCCTCGCTTGGTGGTTATCAGCACTACGCCATTTGAGGCTCGTGAACCATAAATAGCGGCAGCTGAAGCATCCTTGAGCACGTCTATCGACGCGATCTCGTCAGGATTGATCGAGCTCACCGCGCTGATGTCCTGCCCGCCCATCGAGAGCTGAGAATAGGACTCGCGCAAAATGGGAACTCCATCGATTACATAGAGCGGCTGATTCCCCGCAGAGAGCGAAGACGATCCTCGGATGCGCACTGACATGGCGTTCCCAGGATTGCCAGCATTCTGGACGACCTGGAGCCCCGGTGCCTTGCCCTGCAGCGCTCCGTCAATGCTGGCGATCGGAACGTTTGTGAGTTCCTCGCCCTGCACCGTCGTAATGGCGTTGGTGATCTCCCGTCTGTTCGCGGTCCCGTATCCGACTGTTACAACCGCGCTGAGGTTCACCGCTGCCGCCTTCATCTGGAAGCTCACCGATGCGGTATCACCGGCAATCACCGTCACGTTCATAGTGACCGGTGAGAAGCCAAGTCTGGCAGCACGCACCTGGTGGTTACCCGGCTCCACTCCACGGATGATAAAGATGCCTTCATCTGAACTTACCGCGCCGAAATTCGTACCCGCGATAGTCACCTGCACGGCTTCAATAGGCCGCTGCGAGACCGAATCCCTGACGGTACCACGAATAAAGCCCGTTCCCTGTGCGGATAACGGACTCGACGAAAGCAGCGCTGCTCCTAACAGACCTAACCACAAATTGCTTACTGACAACGTGTCACTTCTCATATGCTCCTCCCTTTCTCAGGGTGGTTGCAGGCGCGTCGACACTGGTCGCGCTGACCCGGCTCCATGCTCGGGCATGCCGACTAATTGAGTGGTTCACGGTGTGGTGTGCAAGTTGCCTATGCCGGACTCAGCTGCGTTCCAAGGTGTCTCAGGGACGGACAGTAGCAACGGGCTTGCATTTCGTCCCAGCACACCTACGTCCGTGCTCAGGGGTTTCCCTTACACAAGGTCTGAGCCCTGGGGAGTCACTCATGGAGTTCGTCCCCTTGTGCGAAGGCTTATTCTTGGAGTTCGGCTGCAACAGGATCTCTCGCCGACAAATAGCAACCTTACAGGCATGCCTTACAATCAAGCGACGAGATGCCCGTGGTGTGGTACTGACCCGCTCTACGTCGAATACCACGACCGGGAGTGGGGCTATCCCGTCAAGGATGATAGACGTCTTTTTGAGAAGCTCGTTCTCGAAGGCTTTCAGGCAGGGCTCAGTTGGATTACGATTTTGCGAAAGCGCGAAAACTTTCGGGCCGCGTTTGACGGATTCGATATCGAGAAGGTTGCACGCTTTGATTCCAGAAAGGTTCAGCGGCTCCTCAAGGATGCCGGAATCGTGAGGCATCGCGGTAAGATCGAATCCGCCATTAATAATGCGCGCCGGGCCTCTGAACTAATTGATGAGGTTGGCTCGCTTGCGGCCTTTATCTGGCGCTATGAGCCGCGTCCTTCCAGCAGGCCGGGCAACCTGAGCTGGGCAGCTCTTTCAACGGTGAGCACAACAGAGGAATCCAAGGCCCTCTCAAAGGAGCTGAAGCGACGTGGCTGGAGTTTTGTGGGGCCCACAACGATGTACGCGGCCATGCAGGCCATGGGCCTGGTGAACGATCACATCGAGACCTGTGCCGTGCGCTCACAGGTTGAGAAGCGGAGAGCGGCCTTTAAACGCCCCAAGTAGAAAACGGATGGCGTAAGGAACTGGCGCGAGGGGGGACTCGAGAGTCACCTTTACAAGCGTCAGATCCAACATCAGAGCAAAATGACAGCAGCCGACAATCGTGTTTTTCGCGTATTGCAATCATTCGCACTGGGCGCAGCTCTCCTTGGGGCCGGCGCTTGCATAGGACCATTCGAGTCGTGTGACGCCGTAGGCAAGTACGGCATCGAGATCACCGTGCTGGATTCCCTATCCGGAAAGTCACCCGTAGGGGCCGCTGTACTTACCGTTAGAGACGGTGATTTTCAGGAATCGAGTGGTGCGGCGCTCCTTGTCTCCGGAGGAACGCTGATCATCGCGGGAGCGCTGGATCGGCCCGGGACTTACGATGTAGTTCTTAGGATGGCGCCGTACCAGGATTGGACAAAGAATGCGGTGCGGGTGACTGCGTCGGGTAGGTGCGATGAAGTAGACACGGTCAAGCTCACCGCCAGGCTGGTAGGCATAACCTGACGTAGCACGAACAGAAAAACAAACGGGGGAGCCTCAAGGCCCCCCCGCTCGTTTTCAGATTATGCTGCTTACGGGTTATTGTCGGTGCAACCCACAAAGTTCGGGTTGTTCCGTTCGTCCGTCACGATAGGCAGTGTAACGTCCGTTCCGTAGTCTCCGCCCTTGTAGTGCTGGCCGCGCGGATACACATCGTTGATAGCACGTCCATACTGCCTTACGAGTCGGCGCATGTCGCCCAACCGCTGTCCGCGGCTGAACGTCCAGAACGCCTTCTCGCGGAAGTGCATGTCAAGACGTGCTTCCGGTGTTCCTGGATCAGTCAAAGCCGGCATTGGAGCCACCGTAACTGCATGTATCTCCGGCGGGTTCGCACGCAGCGCGTTATGAATGGCGAGCCACGCCGTGGCGTCACCGTCTCTCAACGCCTTTTCGGCCTCGATCATGCGTGCATCGAGTCCGTTCACAACGTCAACGTCAGTAAGCTGGGCGTAGACATCTGTGCGCCTGATCCAGGTCTGACCGTCCTGACCGTTCGTGCTCGTGATCGTCACCGGAAGGCGAGGATCTCCTGCCGATGAGAACGGAATGGCATTAGCTACAACGATGTTGCGAGAATTGCCTTCGGACGAGTCGCCCACACTGTACCGGCCAGCGGACCGTCCCTGTCCCCAGATGGTGTTCGTCTGTGTCGTCAGGGAGAAGGTACTCTGGTAGCGATAGCTCGTTGGAATGCCGGCAACTGTCGCCGCCGCTGCATCGACCTGGTTGAGCCCGACCTGGGCCCGACCCTTGGCAATCCGCGCAGCGCGGTTGATCAACACCGACTGTGCATCCGTGCCAGGTACCAGCGCGATTGCTGCATCGAACGACGCAATGGCTGAGTTAAAGACGTCCGATACTGGAACGGGATTGCCATAGACAACCTCTTCGCTGGAACCATCAGAAAGTGGAATGCCGTTGCAGAAGTCAGATGCCAACTGCAGTTCGGCAAAGCCACGTGCAAAGTACATCTCAGCAATTGTAGTCGTGGCTGAAGGCAAGTACTCCTCCAAAGCCGCGATTGCCTGGTTTGCCGAGGTACGCGTGCGGAAGAGACGATACAACATGCCCGTTATCGAGGAGTTGTTCTCCTGGATGGAGCGCTTGTCGGTCTCGTCATTCTGCACGAATGTGGAGCTGGTTGCCCACTCGTCTACAAGCAGGCCACCAAACAACCACGTGCTTTCACCACCGGCCGTGATTGCCGTTAGGCGGTCGATAGTACCTGCGGCAAGTGCCTGGGCACCTTCGATGGAACGAATGTTACCCGGATTGATGATATCGGGATCTGTCGCCTCGAGCAGCGTATCTGTAAAGCCGCTGCAGGCAACGGTGGAAGCGAGTGCCACTGCGGCGAGGGCTCTCGAAAATCGCCCACCATGCGGAATGCTCTTCATCTGCAATCTCCTTGGGTAGGCGTTAGCGGTTGATGTTGACACGGAGGATGTAGTAGGTCGGAATACCGAGCGTCTGGAAGTCACCACCGGGGTTGTCGGCACCAGTAGTAAGCTGGTAGTCGTTCTCGGGGTCAACTCCGCGGTAGTCGGTCCAGCGAGCAAGGTTACGGCCCGTGAGCACGACGCTCACTCCACGGCTCTTGAAGAGGCGCTCTGCCATGCTGGGGCTAAGGCTATATTGCAGCGTCACTTCGCGGAGTCGGACGAAGGCACCTGGCTGGAAGTATCCATCGTTCGTGATCAGCGAAGACGGCAGGTTACGGCTTGCAACCGCCATCGCCTGCTCTTCGAACGAGGCACCCGGGTTCATTACACCGTTGCAGTTCTGGCGCGAGGTGCAGCGAATGCGCTCGGTGTTGTTGTACCATTTGTTGCCACCGCGGTAGTCGAACAGCGTCTGAACTCGAAACCGTCGGCTGAACAGGTCAAATCCGTTGGTCAGGCTGACCTGGTGCCTCGGCTGGCTGTAGCCTCGGAATTCAGCTTCGGCACCGACAAAAACTTCGTTGATGTTCGGGTCTGCGTTGTACGTGAGGATACCGTCACCGTTCTTGTCCTGCCAGCCAGTGATCGGACGCGCCCACAAACCAAACATCGGATAGCCTTCAACCGCGCGCGTCGTCGTTCCAATCTGCGGCGGTGTTCCACCGAGTGAAATCAGCTTGTTGGAGAACGTCGAACCGTTGATGGTCATGTCCCAGGCAAAGTTCCTGGTGTCGATAAGCTGGCCCGACGCCAGAACCTCAAAGCCCTGGTTCTGTACGGAACCGAGGTTGGTGTTCTGATCCGTGGGTCCGCCGAGCGACGGAGGAACAATTGCTTCGATAATCGCGTCCTTGGTCTTCTTTCTGTAGTAAGTGAAGTCCAGTGAGTAGCGATTGTCAAAGAGCTTGGCTTCGAAGCCGGTCTCAAACTCGGTAGAGCGTTCGGGTTTGAGGTCGGTGTTGCCTATGGCCGAGAACTGCACGGCGGGTTCATCCACACCACGAATGTTTGCGACCTGGCTGGCATAGAACCGGAGAGCATCGTTAGGCCCAGGCTGCACACCAGACGTTCCCATGGCGGCACGCAATCTGAATTGGCTCAGCCAGTTCATCTGCGGGAAGAATCCCTCCTCCGAAACAATCCAGGACAGAGACCCTTTTGGATAGAGCACGCTCTGGAAGTCAGTACCGAACGCCGAGTTCTGGTCAGATCTGATCGCTGCAGTAAGGAAGAGACGGTCGTTGAAGGCAGCCTGCTGCTCAACGAAGAGACCGAGAGTCTTGGTCATGGTCGTCGCTTCGCGTGCGCTCTGGGAAGTACCCGCACCCGCCGTCTGCCCACCCGGTGTAAGACCTTGATCACCGGTGGCCTCACCGAGTTCCAACAGGTAATTCACGTACTGCACACCGGCCGTTGTCTTAAGGTTGATCCATGGACTCGGCGAATAACTCGCAGTGGATCCGAGGTCGATCGTGAAGTTGCGGATGTCGGTGCGCGCGTTCTGCTTGAAGCCAAGACGATAGTTTGCCGTAAGGGGCGGACCCTCGCCGCGAAGCAGCAGGTTGTCGTCCACACGGTTCGTATAGTCATTACCAACTGTCGCACGGTTCTGCAGCCACGTGGTAGGCCTCCAGTTCATCTGCGCCGAACCGATAAACCGGTTTACACGCTGCTGTACCTTTTCCTGGAACGTGTATCCCGGAGTCCAGGCGCGATAGCCGTTCAGATCTGTTCCCAACCCACCGCCAACGCGACGCGCCGGTATGCAAACCTTGCATCCCGGTCCACCAAACGCCTGTGAGCCCAAGCCTGCAGTAGCGTTTGATTCCTGCGTAAAACGCTGTGCAAGGTTTATGAACCCAGTCGAGACAGCGATGTCGAGTTCCGGAGAAACCGCGGCGTTGATGTTGGCGCGAACGCTGTTCTTCCCAAGCACGTTCGGGCGCTCCACGTAGTCGCGCAGCGGAATGTTGAGCGAATCAAAGCGGCGATACTCGAAATCGGGAAGCTTGATCGGTCCCGTCTCGTCTTCACGCTCACCAGCAAAGAAGTAGCGAATCGTCTCGGTGCCACCTGAAACGTTCAAACCGTACTGGTAGCGATACCCGCGGTGAAGCGGCGTCGCATCGTCATCTTCAAAAAGATTGTACGTCGCCAGCGAGTCAACTAGACACGTTCCGTTTGAGACGGCAACAAGATTGCAGCCGTTGATAGCCAGAGGCGAGTTGTCCGACGCGCGACGTCCAAACAAAGTGTAGTTAGTCGGGTACCGGTTCTGGTCCTGAAGCATTCCGGTCTCACCGTACACTGTCCACCGGGCAGCACCCGTACGACCGCGCTTGGTCGTAATGAGCACCACTCCGTTGGCCGCGTCGGTTCCATACAGCGTAGCCGCCGACGGACCCTTCACGATCTCCATGCTCTCGATGTCTTCGGGATTGAGATCGCCAATACGGCTCGGCTGAGCTCCGCCCGTGAACAGGTTAGACGAGCCAACGTTGCTCGTCATTCTGATGCCGTCGATGATAAAGATCGGCTCGTTGCTCAGAGAGAGCGAGTTGGTTCCGCGAATACGTATCCTCGCCCCTGCACCCGTCTGCGTACCGCTAGTCACGGTTACGCCGGCGGCACGCGAGTTGAGCAGGTCGTTCACGTTCTGAACCGGCGACATTTCGGTCACCTTAGCGGCGTCGACGCTCGAAATCGCGTTACCCAACTCGGTACGCCGAATCTCACCAGTGGCCGTCGTTACGACAGGCGCAAGGCTGATGGCGACCTGGGTCAGCTGGAACGTCGCATTTGCTGTCTGGCCCGCCTGTACTTCAACTGTCTGTTTGCTCTCGGAGTATCCAACGCGGATAACACGCACAGTCTGCGTGCCCGCAGGAACACCGCGCAAAACAAACGTGCCTTCGGCGTTTGTCAGACCGCCGAGGGTCGTGCCGACGACCAATACCTGCGCCTGGTCAATGGGGCCACCGCCGGCCTCAGTAACGCGCACATTGATCGTCCCCTGCGAGCCCTGTGCCGATAGCACGGACGCAAAAAGCGCCGTGCATACTGCGGCTGCAGAACGCAGGGTCCTCCCGAACGAGATTTTACTCATTCCGAAGACTCCTCATGTGGGGTTTGGGGGAAGGGAATCCGCCTCTAATTGAAGTCTGCATGGCAACTTCCGTTGTTTCCAACCGGCCCCGTCGGGTGTGGTACGACGGCTTGCAAAACTGCAATAAGATGCGAGGCACTACGTTAGGGGCAGCCGCGCAAACCGTCAATCGTAATGGTGACGAATCGCGTCTGATCCCCCACCGCTTACAGTTGAGGACCGCAGACTGCTGTAAGACTCCGGGGCCGTGGTAGTCTCGCTACGCACGCCCTTGGACGGCGCCTGGGTTGAGCCGACACTCCTACAGGTGTATACAGAATTGTGCCCGGACAACTCTTCCGCGTCCCTACCGTTGCTGGCGATAGATTGTCCGTCTGACCGTACATCCCTCCCCAATCCCATTCATGAATCCTGTCGTCGGCGTAGTCATGGGCAGTAAGTCCGACTTTGAGCACA
>CAZYTS010000138.1:0-10637 GCA_964649855.1 uncultured Gemmatimonadaceae bacterium | reverse complement strand
CTGTCGATGGACGTGCAACTGCCCCTAAGAAATGCTGTTATAGCGACGCCAGCTGCACCGGCAACGCACATGGGCTTTCGTCCGGCCGAGACACGGTACTCGAGGAACGACGGCGCGCGCACGGCCGAGGTGGAGTTCTCACTCGGTCGCTTCGAATGCAAGGCAGAGGTGCCACCCGCCTTTCAGTTTCCGGTCACGCTGGACGCCTTCGACGTCGATATCGATCCGCAGCTTACGTTCGATCTCGTAATCGAACAGTCCTCCATCCGCCGGCTCATGGCGAATGGATCCATCGAGGCACGTATAACGGCCAATCCGCTGGTTACCGCGGCGCTGGAAGCAAAGGCCGAGTGCCTGTATACGATCCGCGTGATCATCCTTCCGATTGGCGGTCCGATCGCGCTGATCGTTGGTGGGCAGATTCCGGTCGGAGTCGGCTTTGAGATCGGTGCCAAGGCGAGCTTCGGGCAACTCGGCTTTGACGCTTTTTATGAAGCATCGATGTCCGGCGTGTTCGGGATTGACTGCACCCCCGCGTGCGAAGTCGTCGCCGACATGAACGCCACCCCGCCCGAAGGGTTTTTCAAGCCGCGCATCCCGAGCTTCCAGGATGACCTGCGATTCGAGCTGACGGCCAGTGCATTTGCCTTTGCGAAGTTGACGATCGGCAACCCGTTTCTTCGCGAGCTCCAGTTCGAGACAGTCGAGCTCAAAGGCGGAGTGGAGCAAAAGTTCGACCTCGCCGGCATGACTGCACAGGCGAACGATCCCGCCTATGCCTCCAGTTTCGCTCTCAAACCTGTTATTGAGTTCAAGACCAGCTCAAAGCTCCAGGCTGTGGCCGGATTGCTGGGCATCACGCTGGCCGAGCTGACGTTCTCGCCTGAGCTGCCGACCATCTCCCAGAGCCCGCGCGGCACCTTCTCGATCACGCCGACCAGCGTGGTGCCGGGCGATGAAACCGCGCTGGGTGATGCGGCACAGTTCCGGGTGACACTGGACCCGGTCTCCTATTTCGGCGCGTACGCCGTCGAGCGTGTAGAAATCCGCTGGTTGCGGAGCGACGGAACCACGGTGACGCTCGAGCCGGGGCGACCGGGGTGCACCGACCTGCCGGCCACCTCGGGGCAAGTGTCATTCACTTGTCAGACTGACTTCCGAGAAGAGGACGTGGGCGAGCAGACGTTCTTCGCCTTTGTGCATCCTCGCATTTTTGGCGTGCCTCTGCCGGTGACACTCGAAGTGGGCAGCGCGACCGTGCTGGTTTCCGGATTTAGTGTCACGACGGCATCCCTGCCACATGGGCTCAAGGGCATTTCCTATAGTCAGACGCTCGACGCTGAAAATGGATCGGCGCCGTTCACATGGTCCGTGACCGCGGGCAATCTGCCCTCCGGGTTGTCGCTAAGTGACGCGGGGGTAATCAGCGGTACGCCGACGACGCGCGGCAATTTTTCCTTTACAGTCAGCGCGACGGACGCTGACAGCGCAGTGGCAGCGCGGGACCTAACCATCGCAGTGCATGAGATGGACGGAACCTGGACCGGCACATTCAACGGCACCTTCACGTCTTTCGACGGATCGGTTGTGCGCGAGTCGCCGGGAGAAATTGTCATTGTGCTGACGCAGAATGGTACCGCGCTATCCGGCACGGCATCTCTGGTAACCGTTTTCGGCCCCGCCACCGGAACCGCGTCAGGAACCTTCACCGGGACCGGTATTTCCGGGCTTCGGCTCAGGGCGACTTCGCAGACGGTGCCGCCGTGTTCAGGCACGTTCACCGGCACGGCGACTGTGGATGTGGTGGCGGGGACGATGACCGCGAACTATTCCGGGTCGGATTGCATGGGCACGGTCACGGGCGCCGTAGCGCAACTGACGAGGACGGGGAACTGACGCGCAACGGAACGGCGTTTGGTGGGAGGGCTGTGAACAGATGCGATGCGGTGACGCGTGCGCGCCGAACGGTCATTGTTGCAGGACATGGCAGGTGTTCGCGTTGCGAGCGTGCACCTACATTTGCTCTCATGTCCGACCATGTCACGTCGACGCCGACATCGTCCGCGGTATCGTCGTCGCATCCGGACCAGGCATCCGCAGCCATCGAGGCGCTCATCACGAAATGGGCGGACACAATCCACAAGGCGGCGACGCGCTACGGCATCGGAGGACCCGATGCAGACGAGCTGAAGCAGGACGTCCGGCTACGACTCTGGCGGTTGCTCGAGCGGTCGGGGTCCGATTTGGGAGCAGTGTCGGCGGGCTACGTCTATCGCGCCGCGATCTCGGCAGCAATCGACATGATCCGACGCAGGCGGGACGCCTACCGGGAGCTGCCTTTAGACGACGTGGCGTCGCTGCTAATAGATCGGGGCGCGGCGGTGGTGAATGAGGTAGAGCTGCTCGACGCGATCGAGCACGCGATCCTTGCGATACCGGCCACACGGCGACCTGCGGTGCGGCTGCACCTGAGCGGCCGTCACCTCGACGAAATCGCGATGGTGATGGGCTGGAGTCCGGCGAGGGCGAGGAACTTGTTGTATCGGGGACTGGCGGACCTGAGACAGAACCTGCGTGAGGCGTATGGCGAACGGTGATGAACGACTAAAGAGCGCGTATGCATCGATGCTCGCCCGACGCTCCGCGAGCCACGCGCCTCCCGACATTCCGGTCGAAACGGTGCAGGCGCTTGCAGCGGGCACGTATCGTGGAGCAGACCGCGATGAACTGCTCGATGTCACGCTTGCCGATGCGCGCACTGCCGCCGAGTTCGAGTTCTTTCTCGATCTCGCACGCGAGAAACCCTCGTCGGTAACGGATCGGTCGCTGCCGTTGCGAAGGCGGAGTCTCCAACGGCCGTGGATGGCCGCGGCCGCGATGCTCGTGATCGTGGTCGGCACAGTTGGTGTGTGGCGCGCAGTCAGTTCGCCAACAGCCGATCCACTGCGCAGCGATGAGAGCATCCTGATCGAGCCTGCTGCGAACGCGAGCATCGACGCGAGTTCAACGTTCGTGTGGCGGCGCGTCGCCGACGCCCAAAACTATCATTTCGAGTTAGTTGCCGCCGATGGAAGTGTCGTCCATCAGGCGGTGACCAGCGACACGACTCTCCTCCTGCCTATTGAAATCAACATCGGTCCTGGAACGTACGTGTGGTGGGTGACGACGCTGATGCGCGATGGATCGCAGAATCGCTCGCCTTCGCGGCAGGTCCTGCTGCGCTAAGCTTCGTTAGCGCCGCGATCACCGCCAACTGAGATGCGGCCTTGAGCCTGCATCGCCCGTGAACGCCAGCGCCGCCCACACGTTCGGCGGATCGCCCGCGCGCAACGACTTTAGCCGCGCACTGTGCAAAGCATCCGCAGTCGTGAGCCCGCGCGCAAGCGCCGCATAGAATTGATCCATTAGCGAAACGAGACTGCGATCTCCAACGGACCAGTACGTTGCAACGACGGCACGTGCGCCCGCTTCGAGGAACGGTGTCGTTAGTCCCTGCAGGCCCTCGCCGCTCACTACTGCGCCACCGATTGTGCGGCACGCTGAGAGTACAACCAAGTCGGCAGCCAACGGCAGGACTGCAATGTCCATTGGCCCCACGCGACCGTCGCTGGTACCCGGCCCAAGGAAGAACGCGCTTGAGAGTACACTGTAATCTTCGACCCGCGCGTGCGTAGCAAGATGCAGCACACTGACATCGCTCCAATCGATGCCATTGAGTGCATCCTCCGTTGCGCGCCGTCCGATGAACACTGTTGGTGATTCCGCGTGACGTGCAATGGCGCGCGCTTCACGTTCGCTCCCCGCGAGCCGCGACAATCCCGTTTGCGTGGCGAAGCGAGGGTCGGCGAACGCAACGAGTCGACCAGTGGGCCTGGTTGCCGAACTTGCCTGTCTGGACCAGTACGCGTGTGCGAGCCGGCTGGACGGTGCAAGCGTGATCGTGAATCGTTCGATCGCAAACCGGCCATCGGCCAATTGCAGTGCATCGAATGGCAGCCGGTGCAGCGGACCATCTGGCACGATGATGAGTCGTGACACGTCACCGTGCAGGAGGGCGATTGCCGGATCGAACACGCGTTGTGCGAGTTTGCGACTGAGTGTAGCTGCGTGCACGCCTCCCTCGAGTGCGCCTGCGAATCGCACGATCTCAGTCACCAGGGAATCACCTGATGGAAGTGTCAGTGCACAGGTGCCGTCGCGCTGAACGATAAAGAGCGTTGTCGGTTCGCCGCCGCTGCCGGTAATGAACTCGAGAATAGCGGTTGAGTCTGGCAGCTGCGCGCGGAGCGCTGCCGCGTCCACAGCGTCAGCCACGAGCCGCGTTGAACGCACATCGGTCGAGTCGACGGTACCACCGAGAGCACCGCGCCTAACGACTTGCTCCCAGAGGTGTCGTGCACGCTGCGCTTCCGTCAATCGGAACGCTGTCTCGATGCGGCCATCTGCAGCAAGCAGGTTGACGATGGTTGCAATGCCCAGGTCGGGATCGAACTCGAAGCGGCGGCTCTGGAGCACTGCAATGCGCGCATCGCGATCGCCAAGAATTCCGCGCACGTGATCCAGGTCGAGGAATGCCAGACCGATTGTGCGTTCCGTATCATCGAGTCGGCCAGCGCGCGCCTGCGATTCCGCAAGACGGATCCGTCCATCGAACAGGTAGTGCTGGTGTCTGGGATTGAAGTTCGACAGGAATGTCTCGAACGATGCTGTTGCAGTCTTTGCATCGTTAGCTCTCAGTGCGATCAGTCCATGCAGGTAGTGGAAGTCGGTCTGCGCGAGACCCGTCTGACCCAGCCGGGTCGCGATCGCGTGTCCGGCCTCGAGTGCATTGCTAGCCTCGTCGAGGTTACCGGCCGCACTTTCGAGTGCTGCGCGCTTGTAGAGCACGTTGGGTCGCGCGGCCTCGAACCCCATCCGCGCGTACATCGAATCGGCCATTCTGTAACTCGCGCGAGCACGGCCGACGCGCGCCATCAGACTTGCGGCATCGCCCTCGACAATACGAAGTGCTGCCAGTCCCTGCATGTCGGATAGTGGTTCGAGCACATACCGCGCCCGGTCCGCGTGACGCACAGCCATCCGGGCATCGCCCACGCGGATCGCGACCTGCATGAGATTCAGTTCTGCCCAGCCGACCGCCAGCGCATTACCCGACCGTTCACCATACGCGATCGCATCGAGCGCGTACCTGCGACCGAGGTCGAAACGCTGATCATATTGCGTGGTGAGGTAGGCCCTGAATTGTGCGGCGGTCGCCATTGTCGCGTAATCGCGCGCACGCGTTGCATCCGCGAGTGCGGAATCTGCCGCTAAGATTGCACTCCTTTGTTCTCCAACCAGCTCGTGCAGTTGCGCGCGCCCCAGGCGGCAGCCGGCCCTCGCGCGCGCGGCACCGGTCTGAGCTGCGCGCGCGACGGCTGCGTTCATCATAGAGTCAGCCTGCGCTATCGATCGCCGTGCATGGGCAGCAGCGATCGCGCAGCCGATCATTGCATGAAGCGTCGGGTCCGCCGTGGCAAGTGCATACGCGCGCTGTATGAGTGTCAGCGCCGAGTCGGCATTGCCTCCACGGCCGATGAACTGAGCAAGCCCGACCAGAGCTTCGGCTTCTGCGAGCGAATCGCCCGTCGCCCGCGCCGCGGAAGCCGCGCGCTCGAGGTCTGGCATCGCGTCCTGCCGTCGCCAGCGCTGCGCCTCGCTCTGTCCGCGACCGAGCAGCGCGTACGCCGCGATCTCATCCGGTGGATCGACACTTGATACGAGCGCATCGTATCGCCGGTCGGCATCCGCGTAGTCGTACGTCAGCCGCGCGAGCGTGGCGAGTCCCAGCTCCGCCATCCTGTCGTTCGCGCGATGTCGCGCGCGCCAACGCCTGGCATAGACATCTGCACTGTCGGATTCCACGGCGTGCCGTGCGGCCGCGACTACGTCACGCGCCTGACCGATTGCCTCGGATTTGCGCAGCGTCGGATCCGCACATGCGAGGGTAAGCACAATCAGGACGAACGTGGATCGACTCATAGCGGCTGCTCGAGTATGGATGCGCGTTCGCGGAAGGTTGGTGTGCAACGTTCACGGCGGCAAGCATATCGAGCGGCATCTTTCGACGGCTACACGCATGAGTTAGGAGCGCAATAGCCAGACGGATCTGCGTACGGTACATCGTGACCCATCGCGCTACACCTTCGACCCCGTGTCGCGACAGGGTCCCTCGGCGACGCCCGGTTCCCCCCGCGCGTTCCGGCTAGAGTGCGGCCTAATTCTTTCGCAGATCGATACTTCCGTTGGTCGTCGACAGCCTGATTCGGCGTCCACCGTCGCCGATTCTAGCGCGGATACTGCGGGGATTGATCCGCCCACTCAGCGTCATGGGAAAGTCGGACGAGACGCGGCCGTTTACGGTGCGCAGGTCGATCTCGGCGTTGAGGTCGGAGGGGACCCAGACCTCGATCGATCCGTTGACTGTCTCAAAGTCCAGGTCGCGGTCACCGATTTCGTTCATTCTCACAGTGATGCCGCCGTTGACGGTACTGGCTCGAACGGGTCCGCCACTCGACGAGGCATCGATGCCACCGTTCACGGTGCTGGCATCCACTTCTCCCGATGCGCCCCTGATGTCGAGTCCTCCGTTGACGCTGCTGGCGCCGAGTTTGACGCCTTCGGGCAGACGAATGACGAACTCGACTGAGGTGTCGTTGCGGTCACCGCGGCCTCTCCAGCCGTCGTTGCGAACACGGTAGCCGTCGGCGTCGCAATCCGTGCGGTCATTCCAGAGCGCGCAGATGATCACATCGTCTCCGATCTTGCGTTGTTCAATGCGGACGGCGTCTGGATCTCCACGTCTCCAACGCTTGGTAGCTTCAACTTCTATACGGTCGCCAGACGCGCGGCTGACCTTGATCTCGCCATTGAGGTTGCGCACGTAGAGCCATCGTCCTTGTGGGACGGTGCCTTCCCACGTAAAGGCGCGATCGGACTGGCGTTCCTGGGCACCTGCTGCGCCAGCGGCGAGTGCCAGGGGGAGCGCAAGGAGCAAGAATCGTCTATTCATGGCAGTTGCCTAACGTTTTCTTAACGTGACGTCGCCGCTGAAAGTCTCGGCGATGATGCGTGGGCCGCCGTTACCAACCGTGAACTCAAAGCGGCGATTATTTCTGGACGGCGACTGTCCGGGTTGCAGCGTAATCGGGAAGTCCGAATCGATCTCGCCGCTGTAGGTGCCCACCGTGATACGTGCATTTACAGAGGCTGGCAGTTGGAGATCGATGTCACCGGAGTGCGAGCTGAACTCGTAGCGTCCGTTTGCTTCGAGAGTGCCACCAAATTCGATGTCTCCGTTTGACGTGGAAAGCTCCACGTCTCGCGTTTGCGCATTGGAGACAAAAACATCTCCGCTTGTGGTATTTAGTCTCAAATCGCCCTGTACACCGTCGACTTCCAGCGATCCGGAGACCGACGTCGCCTGCACGTTACCTGCAACCTTGGTCATTCTCACTTCACCTGAGAGCGATCCAGCTTCGATTCGGCCCGAGGCCCCTTCGATCGTAACGTCGCCGCTATTGCTGCTGGCGCTCACGTCACCGCTCGTTCCGGTAATGGTCACGTCGCCGGAGTTGGAGCGCATCATCACACGCACCCCACGCGGGACAGAAAGCTCGTAGCGCGTATCGGAACTGCTGCTGCGGGCCAGCCTGCCGCGCTCGCTCCGCTGTTCGATCGTTATGCGCGAACGCGTTATCTCAAAATCCATTCTGCCGCGCTCCACGGTCGCGCGCACCCGCGCTTCTGATCTGTCCCACCCCGTGACGACTATGTCGCCGCTGAAGGCCCGGAGGTCAACGATGCCGTCGGTCGCAAACGCCACAGTGGTGTCTATGCGAGTGGCCTGGTTCTGGAGAACGCGCTCTCCCCAGTCCCAGTCATCGTTACGGTCATACTTGTGATCGTACTTGTAGTCATACTTGTAGTCCTTGCCGTTGAACTCCTTTTCGAACTCGCGCGCAAACTCATTAGCGTGACGTTCGAATCTCAGGGCCAGACGCTCGGCGTTGGCCGTGATAGACTCAACCAGCCGCTCGATCGAACGCTCGAGTGACTGCGCCGACGATACCGAAGGCGTCAGACCAACCATGATGGCAAGGAGCAGAGAAAAGACAGGAACTCGTTTCATCGTTCTAATCATGTACTTGGAAGCAAGACCGCCATACGCAACACTCCCAGCTTCTTTTCCAGCGACCTGCTCAGCTGCTGCGAGAGGAACTGGCTCGCAGGATCATTTGCCAGCGCTGCGCGCGCTTCGGCAATCGCGCTATCAATCGTCTTGAGACTGTTGCTCAGGATCGCTTGTGTGCGCGGATCCAGGAGCTCGGACTGTTCATCAAATATCGTTCGCAGTCTGCTGATCTCGTTACCGTAAGCTGTGGCTGCGTCCAAAGGTGGGGTGGTTGCCGAAACGGGAACTGCAGCCTGCCTATCCTGAGATACTACAGTCGCACTCTCCACTGCAGCCTGAGACGCAGTTCCGGAATCAGCAGGCTGGACCGACCGCGCTACCTGTTGTGCAGCGGTGTCGGCACCAGCTTCTCCGCTGATTGGCGCCTTCCAGAGGGAAATGGCGGCTATTACCGCAACGCCTGCTGCAACAGCGCTGGCAATCCAGGGACGTCGTGTCCATGGCCGCCGTGCTGATGGTGCTGCCGTGAGCGGAGTTACTACCGGCTGAATCCTTTCTGCAATGCCAGGCCAAAGATCCCGTGTGGGAGCTATGGGGCCAAGAGCTGCAGCTTCAGCCGAAATACGCTTGAGATCATCCACCAGCGCGCGGCAGGATACACAAGCTGCCAAATGCAGCTCGGCGTCGGCCACCGATGAATCGGCCAACGTGCCCCCAAGGTAATCCGGAAGCAGATCGTTGAATGCGTCGCAGTTGATGTTCTGACTGGTCATCGTTGTAATGCCTCTCTCAGCAGGAGCCGAGCGCGATGAAGCTGAGCCTTGCTGCCACCGGCCGTAATTCCCAGCATCTCCGCGATCTCCTCGTGCTTAAAACCTTCTACATCGTGCAGAACAAACACCCTCCTGGCTCCCTTGGGCAAAGCAGCAATTGCAGCTTCGAGGTCCATTGCTGCTCCCGGGACCGACACTGAACCCGGCACCGGCAGATCATCCATCTCCCCCGAGTCGTCGCCGAAACGCGACCTTGTCCGCCCCTCCGACTTTCGCACATTCAATACAACGTTCACCGTGAGTCGGTGCAGCCAGGTATTGAACGCCGCCTCCCCGCGAAACTGCGATAACTTTTCCCACGCCCTTACAAAAACATCCTGCGTGAGTTCTTCTGCACGAGTCCTGTCACCTACCATTCTCGCGCAGATCGCAAAAACACGGTTTACGTGGGAGTGATAGAGCCGCTCGAATGCTCGACGGTCTCCCGAAGCAGCCAGGGCCACGTCGGGTGCGTTACTCTCAGTTTGGAGAGGTTCGCGCTCGAGATCGGTCACTATCATCACAGGCCGGCCTTGCTCCCACACTGGTGAGATGGCTGAGCCGGCAAAAGGGTTTGAAAACGCACTACGTCAATGGCTGCCTCCAGGTGCCGATTTGGACCATTCGTGCCGCCTGGGCGCACTCAACCAGCTATTTAGCGGAGTCGGATCCGGGAGGTTGCGGCAACCAGGGCGCCATCTTTTCGCGCAGTGCCCTCAGTGCCTTGCCCATCTGTGCCTCCACTGCTTTTACCGATACTCCAAGCACTTCTGCCACCTCTGCGTATTTGAGACCCTGCATTCTGTTGAGTTCAAAAACCTCGCGGCAGCGCGGTGGCAGTGAATCAATAGCTTCACGTAAGGCACGGTCGATTTCGCTCTCGTAAGTCCCGGTGTCGGCGCCGCGCCTCGTAGGAAGAGCGTCCGTATCAAACTCCTCGCGCCTCTCCACTCTTATGCGTCTCAGACGATTGAGGGATCGGTTGCGCGTGGATTGAAAAAGGTATGCCTGCGGCGAACCCGTGATTGTGAGCGTATCGCGCCGCCTCCAGAGTTCGAGCATTACATCCTGCACCGTCTCTTCCGCCGACCCCCTGTCGTTGAGCATTCTCTCTGCCAACTGCACCAACGGACCGTACCAACGGCGGAAGATTGCGTCAAAGGCGGATTCGTCCCCCAGCCTCAGGCGGTGGATCAGATCCCCGTCAGTCATTGACCTCGGTTGGTTGGACTGGCATACAGGAAGAATAGACTAGGGTAGCAACTGCCAAAGGTGTTCACAGGGTATGACCGACCGCCGTCCCCCGTCCCCATCCTCCGATCCCAATTCTGGAGAAGAGTCCGACTCTTTCCCTGATTGGGAGGCACTTGCTCGGTATGTGGCTGGCGAGTCGGGGCCACGCGAGCGTGAAGAAATCGCTCGCTTTCTCGAGGCAAACGCAAGGGAGCGAGAGGTTGTGGAGCGTTTGTCGGCAATGATCGACCGCGCCAGGCCAGCATCAATCCCTCAAGGGGAGATCGAGGCAGCGCTCTCCCAGATGCGTCGGCGCATGCACAAGCCGGTGGTCGCGACACCAAGGTTTGCGCGCAGCCCACTTGGAGTCTCCGCTTCAATCTTGATTTCGATGGCTGCAGCGTTCACGGTTATCCTTG
>CAZYTS010000137.1:0-10687 GCA_964649855.1 uncultured Gemmatimonadaceae bacterium | reverse complement strand
CTGGCGCATCATTCACTCGCAGGTAATCCGCAATGCTGAAGTCGCTAAGCGCTATAAGCGCTTAGGTATTATCGCTGAGGTCCAGCCGTACCACGCCATCGACGACATGCGCTGGATGGAAGAACGCATTGGTGAGCGCTCGCGCTGGGCGTATGCGTTCAAGACTTTTCACGATGCTGGAGTACCGCTTCTATTCGGCTCCGACTGGCCGGGCACCAATGCGAGTTGGTACACCGCCAATCCCATGACAATCCTCTACGCTGCAGTCACTCGGCAAACTCTGGATAGTAGGCCAGAAGGGGGATGGTTCCCGCAAGAGAGGCTCGACCTCGAGACGAGCCTGCGGAGCTATACGGTCAACAACGCTTGGGCCGAAGGGGAAGAGAAGAGCAAGGGATCGCTGGAAGTTGGCAAGCTGGCAGACCTCGTGGTCATCGACCGGGATCTTTTTGCGATTCCACCGGCTCAGATCAAGGACGCGCGCGTGCTGATGACAATGGTGGGAGGACGAGTGGTGCATGGCGTTGGCCCATTTGCAGCTGGACGCTAGCGGCAGCGTTTGGCTCGTAAGAGGCCGCCTGACCGGGATAGAGAACCTGCGTGGTGGTAAACCGAACGATGTCAAACACTTCTTGCCATCTCTTACTGGCCCAGAGCCAACCTTTCACGCAGTCTGATGGTCTGAGGTTTCGGTACCAAGCACGCCGCTCAGACTCAGCAAAATGCGAGTTCGACTCAAGGTTGAGCGTCTACAGCAACTCATAGCTGCCGGCCGGCTCAGCCAGAATAACTGGGCAATCAAGGTCGGTGTCTCGCGCGGTCATTGGTCTTCGCTTGTCAATGGTAAGCACCTCTATCCGAGTGCAAAAACTCGGCAACGGATGCTCGAAGCTTTTGGCGTCGAGTGGGATCAGCTGTTCGAAGTCGAGCACGGCAGCAAAAACCGCGACGGGAGCGAACTGCGTTCATCTGAAGAGATCATCCACGGTCTTACCACCAACGGCCCTCGCCCCGGCATTTCCCTTTCGATGGCTCCACTTCCAGAACCTTCGACGATTGGAGCCCGCTTGACCCTGGGAGGATTTTCTGTGCAACTGCTACAGGATCTACGGCTCACGATGCGCAGTCTGAAACGCTCGTGGCGATTTGCCTTTGCATTTGTGCTTCCCCTTGCTCTAGGCTTGGGAGCTGGAGCGACGTTCTTTGGAGTTGTCGACCAGGTGCTCTATCGCCCGCCGCCTGGAGTGAACGACATCGGAACGATCCTCCAGTTTGGAAAAACCTTCTCTGGCGGTCGCGATCCCTTTGGGCAGGGAAACGTGGGCAACGCCTGGATCGACTACGAACTGCTTCGCACCAACAGCAGCCATCTGGAAAATATTGCAGCCACTGCCCGTTGGAACCCGAGCCTCGGTCGTGGTGAAAGCGCGTGCATAGTACCGGGACAGTTCGCGACAGCGTCCTTCTTTCCGTTGCTAGGGGTACAGCCGCAACTTGGCCGATTTTACAATACAGATGAAGACGAGGCAGATGCCTCAACGGTGCCCTGTGTAGCGAGCGATCGCCTCTGGCGTACGGAATTGGGCGCCGATCCGTTCGTTCTTGGTAGGCAATTTAGAGTTGGGGGGTTGGAATGCATAATCGTGGGAGTCCTCCCTCGTGGGTTCAACGGCCTTGGCTACGTGCCAATAGACATCTGGGCTCCGCTGAGGGCAGGCGCCTGGAGCGAGCAAGGCACATACGCAGCGCTATGGAATTCGGATGCGAGCCACTGGTTGACGATCTTTGCGAGGCTCAAGCCCGGGGCCTCACTTGCTCAGGCTAATGAGGACGCCAGACGCGCATACCATCAGCTCCAGGATCGGCGGCGTGATCGCGAGATGAAGGAAGCGTTTATCGCGATGCCAATGCCGAACGTCAGGACCGCGCTCAACTCTTCCCGCGTGCGCGTTGCAAAGTGGCTCGCTTTTGGCGCACTTGCGCTCGTGCTACTTGTAAGCGCCAACGTTGTGAACCTGCTGGTTGCGCGCAATCTTAGTCGAGCGAGAGAAACCGCGGTCCGGTTGGCGTTAGGTGGAGGATGGCGCCGGCTCTTTGGCTATTCATTCATGGAATGTGCCGCGCTTTCCGTTCTCGCCGGCGCAGTCTCGCTCGTTGTCGTGCGTTGGGGCGGTCCGATCGCGCGAGCGACGCTTTTTCCGGGGGTATCCTGGGCAGACGGGCCAGTTACAGCGCGTGTGGCTGCGGCGGCGATGTCGGCAAGCCTGATTCTGGGCGGCATCGTTGCTGCAATCACCGCCTACTCAGCGGCAAGGGTGGATCCTGCTTCCCTACTTAGTGCCGGAGGGAGCGCGCGGACCACTGGTTCACGAGCTGGATCCACGGTACGGTTTGGACTGGTTGGTTTTCAGGCCGCGTTGTCGGTCCTCCTTCTTATTGCTTCCGCAGGTTTTGTGCGGAGCTTTCAGAGTGCCGCGAAGGCTGATCTGGGTTTCGACATAGACCGACTGATCCAGATACAGGTTGACTCACGCTTAATCGACACTTCGGTCGTGCGGCAGCGGGCGCTCAATGAGCGTCTGAAGGAGAGACTTGAAGCCGTACCCGGTGTGGCCTCAGCGTCGTTAGGCTACATGAGTCCCTGGTGGAACAACAGAAACGAGCAGCTGCATATTCCAGGGAAGGACTCACTCCCACCCGTGCCGAATTTTGGCGCCCCGGCTATGGATGCGGTAACGCCGGAGTACCTCACCACAATGGGAATGCAGCTCACAAGTGGACGCTTCTTCAACGACGCAGACGTCCTGGGAAGTGCTCCCGTATTGGTCGTCAACCAGGCGCTGGCGCGGCTCTACTGGCCGGGACAGGAGAACGTTGTAGGCCGCTGCATCATAGTCGGTGCCGCGGACGGTCCCTGCCGCGAAATAGTCGGCGTTGTCAAAGATCACGCATTCTCAGGAGCAATCGACGCCCCAAGGATACCCGCATATTTCGTTCCGTGGACACAATCCGCGGAGTTCAGAATAGTTGGATCACTCTTTGTTCGCGCAGGAACCTCGCCTCAACAGCTGCTACCGACGCTACGCCAGATAGTCCAGGGCTCAGAGCCCAACCTGCCAGCGGTAAGTGTCCGGATGGTGCAGACCCAGCTCGATCCCCTGCTCGCGTCGTGGCGACTTGGTGCGCTGGCTTTTACCGCGTTAGGCGCCGTGGCAGCGGTGATCGCCTTCGTCGGGCTATTCAGTGTTCTTGCGTATCTGGTAGCGGAACGCAAACGCGAGTTTGCCATCCGGGGCGCGCTAGGAGCAAGCTGGGTGCAAATAGTACAACCCGTGTTACAACAAAGCGGCGTCGTAGTGGCCGCCGGAAGCGCCGTAGGCTTGCTGGTAGGCGTTGGTGTAGCGCGCTGGTTGCAGCCCCTCCTTTTCCATGTCAGGCTGCTCGAACCGGTTGTAATCGGGGCAATCGTTGTCGCATTCATGGTCGTAGCACTGGTGGCGTCACTGGCTCCGGCGCATAGCGCCTCCTCGGTAGACCTGATGGAGGTGCTGAGAGACTGAACGGTCAGGCGACTTTCGCGATACGGGGGACCCCCGCCGCCGCGAAAAACGGCCCTTGATATCCGGTATAGTACCGTTTCCTGAATAAGCGGTACTATGGTAGCACCAAATTCCCGTTTTTCGGCTCACGCGAGCGCAACTGGACTCATTGATACAATCGACCGACTCGAATCAGGCACGAGTTCGACTTCGGATTGATCTACGGCACGATCACCGTGCGCAGCGGCGCCTTGAATGCCTCCAACTCATCCAGCACCTGGTTCACGACAACCGCTTCAAGCGGTACCGTTCGTGTGACAACCTCACTTAGGTCTAGCGCACCGCTGCTCGCAAATTCCATTAACTCTGATATGTCACCAAGCAGATGATCGTTGGATCCAATCAATTCGGTCTCGGGACCAAGGAGTTCGCGATACGAGTCCACCTGCACGCTCTGTCGCGTTAGGCCGGCAATAACTGCGCGCCCCTGTACGGCGCACATACGCAGTGCCTGCTGAATCGTTGCTGGCGATCCCACTACTTCCAGTACGAGGTCCACACCGCGCCCTCGTGTAGCTTCGCGAAGCGTCGATACAGGATCTCCGGCAGCCGCGTTGATCGGAACCGCACCGAACCGAACGGCTGTCGCCAACTTACTGTCATCCAGATCCACCGCATACACCTCCGCAGCTCCCAAGGCCCTCGCCAATTGTACAGCCGAAATACCGAGCCCGCCCACACCAACTATCGCGACCGTATCTCCCACGCGCGCGCGACCTCTCTTTAACGCGTGCAGCGACGTTGCACTGGAACACATCATCGCAGCCCCGTGCTCGAAAGACACTTCGTCGGAAAGCTTCACGGCATTCCGCGCGGGTACCACAACAAACTCCGCGTAGCCGCCGTCTCGGTGATGGCCGAGCATGGACCCTCTCTCGCACCACTGTTCTCGTCCCGCTATGCAGTGATCACACCTGCCACACGTGACCAGATAATGCAGACAGACTCGGTCTCCCACCTTATGCGTCGCGACACCTGGCCCCGTCTCCGAAACCTCTCCGGAGACTTCGTGCCCAAGCGTCAGTGGCGCCTTGAGTGACGCCGAGCGACCGGCACGATAGTGCGCATCAGAATGACAGATTCCAGCTGCGCGCACTCGAACCAGCACCTCACCCGTAGCAGGTTCAGGCGTTGGAACATCTGCGGCAACGATGCTCGTGCCGGGCTTCTCAAGTCGTAGCGCTCGCACCGATCAACTATAACACTCAAGGCGTAGCTGATCCCAGATCGCTTATCACTTCACGCGCCGCGCTACCCAGCACCGCGTGGGGTCCGTCGAATGACCTGAAGTCGACGTCATAGCCCGCATTTCGTAGACCGGGAACGATCGAGCCGCTCGTATTTGAGTAGGGAAGAATCGTGTCCTGTCGTCCATGCGTTACCATTATCGGCGGCCGCCCAACGGCATCGACCCCAATAAGGTATCCTGGAGAAAACGCAGCCAAACGGCTGAAGAGATCGCCGTTGGCTCGGCCCAGAGCCAGTGTATAGGTGGCACCGTCCGAAAATCCAGTTAGAGCAATGCGCGAGGGCTCAACCGGCCAGCGAGAAAACACCCATTCGAGCGCAGCATTGATCCGCGCAACATCGGGGGAAAAGTATCCAAGCCTGATGGCGTCCCAGGTTCCAATCTCCGAGTACGGTGCCAGGAGCATTACCCCGTGCTGATCAGTAGTGGGAATGAGATTTTCGACGATTGGCTCAGGATTCCTAAGGGCTCCATGCAGAAAGACCATCAGCGGCACTTTCGTACGACTCGCCACCGACGACGGAACGTAGAGAATTGCGTTCACTTCGCGTTCCGAAATATCGATGCGCCCCGTGGTACTGGGCATCGCGACATTCGCTGGTCGCGCCGAGAGGCGTGGAGCAACCGCATCCGCCGGGTCGGTACTGCCCGGTAAGCAGCTTGCCAGGCTGACTCCGGCAAATGTGGCACCAGCCAGCGCCAGCCACTCTCGTCGCGAGAGTTCTGGCGATCGGTTCTCTCTGTTTCTCTCTTGACTGCGATCAGGTGTTGACATGCCGGTCAATTTTGAGGCGAATCAGACTTCTGCTATAGCGTCGACAGAATATCGACGCCAGACAGGATGCCGGCGTTTTGGGCTTGCAGCGTCGCTTGCGGGATGAATTGCGGGTTTGGCGTGCCAGACGGCGACGTCGCGATACTCAGCACGCCCCCAGCACACCATCCGAATCGGGTCCCGCCAGTCCAAGCTTTCTTAGAATCACCTGCATCGGACACCAGCGCGTGAATGCGGACTGAATCAGGTTCACACCAACAAAAGCCGCGAGCAGGTTCCAATACGGGCTTACCCACGTACTCAATGCCACGGCAATCAGTACGAATGTACCGGCAATGAGTCGAATACGATAATGAAAAGGCATTTGCTCCTCACGCAATCTCGACCGCGTCCAGCGCAGTCGCTTTAAAGGGTTCTTCGGCCCGCAAACTCGCAGCGAAAGTCCGCAGCAGCTGACTCAGCGCATCGAGGGCAGTCCGGGAAATCAGGGCGATGATCATCGTGTTCTCGCCCGGGAACACTCTGTTGCCAAAGTGGCTGCCAGTCTCACCATGGCCAAATACGCTGGGGATGACCGAAAAGCCGCTGACCCCATGCTCCCTAAGCAAGGCCAGCAGCTCTTCTTGCCGAGCCTTCTCGACGACTACCACAAGCATCTTCATGCGACCTCCGCGTAAAGAAGAGGTATGAGTACGAGGGTCAGTAACGTTGCCACCACCGCGCCAGCCATCAGCGCCAGACCCAGACCCTGGAAGATCGGGTCGGTTACCATCACGGCTCCACCGATTACCACTGCAGCGGCCGTGAGGATGATCGGTCGGGCACGAATAGCTCCAGCCTCTACAACTGCTTCCTTCACTGATCGCCCGCGTGCTCGCTCCAACTCCGCAAAGTCTACAAGGAGTATGGAATTGCGCACGATTATCCCAGCCAGTGCAATCATTCCAATCATCGACGTGGCGGTAAAGAACGCACCCGCGACCGCGTGCCCTGGCAGAATACCAATGAGGGTCAGTGGGATGGGCGCCATGATAACCAGTGGCTTAATAAACGACTGAAACCATGCGACTACGAGGAAATAGATCAGTACTAGAACCGCAGCAAAGGCAATTCCCAAATCGCGGAATACCTCATACGTGATGCGCCATTCTCCGTCCCAGTTAACGCTCGCCGTTTCCGTGGACGATGCCGCTCCGCTCCACGTCGTCGCTATACCGGCTTTCTCGAACTCCGATTCGACCGCCAGCATCGCATACACCGGCGCCTCTATCGCACCGGCCACGTCAGCTGTCACGTAAACCACCGGCTTCATGTCCTTTCTAAAGCGCGGTTCCATCCGTGGCACAGTGTCGAATGCGGCTACCGCTGCCACAGGGACAATTCCTCCGGCGCGACTCGCAACTGGAATGTTCATCACAGCTGCCACGCCCGCTCGGCCTGAGAGAGGTAACTTCACAACCATCGGTACGGCTTCTGCCGCGACAGGGTCGTGAAGCAACCCGGCCTCGAGTCCTCCGATGCCTCGCACAGCACGAGCAACATCGGCACTGACCAAAGCTGCGAAGTTGGCAACATCAGACCTCACGGCCACGTGCAACTCGTGAGCTGGATCCGACAAGGTCCAGTCTGTATCGACGACACCATCAGTGCCTTCGAGTGCACGTAGCACCTGCGCCGCAACCGAGCGTCGCGTCGCATCGTCAGGCCCGAAGACTTCGGCCGTTATCGTCGATAGCACCGGCGGACCGGGCGGGATCTCTGCAACCTTGGCCCGGGCACCATATCGCGATGCCACCTCAGCAACGATAGGCCGCAGCCTGACCGCGATGTCGTGAGACTGCGCGTCGCGCTCGTGCTTTGGCGCAAGATTGACCTGAAGATCCGCGATCTCCGGTCCCTCTCTCAAGAAATAGTGCCGTACCAGTCCGTTGAAATTGAACGGCGCCGCTGTACCTGCATAGACCTGTATGTCGCGCACATCCACGTCGGCAAGCAGCCCTTCTGCGATTTCATGTGCCGCGCGCGACGTCGTTTCAAGCGTCGTGCCCTCGGGAAAGTCGAGAATTACCTGGAATTCGCTCTTGTTGTCAAAAGGAAGCATCTTCACCGTCACTGCTCGTACCCCGATAAGCGCAGCTGAACCGGCCAACAACAGAACGACACTTCCGTATACGACATACCGCTGCCTGGTATTAGCCAGAAGTCGCTCCAGTAGGCTTCGAT
Organism: uncultured Gemmatimonadaceae bacterium; assembly: GCA_964649855.1. Lineage (GTDB taxonomy): Bacteria > Gemmatimonadota > Gemmatimonadetes > Gemmatimonadales > Gemmatimonadaceae > CAZYTS01. Next base: position 2,841 of record CAZYTS010000137.1, on the reverse strand, counting down.
AATAGCTCCCGACCCGCCCAGGCTCGGCGTCAACCTTTTCTTCATTTGTGTGCTCTCTTACCAGGCGCAGGGCAAGATACGGCGTCACGATAAATGCCACCGCGAGCGAAAAGAGCATTGCCATCGACGCGCCAACGGGAATGGGCCGCATGTATGGGCCCATGAGCCCCGTAACAAATGCCATGGGCAAGATCGCCGCTATGACTGTAAACGTCGCGAGAATGGTCGGGTTTCCAACCTCGTCCACACCCTCAACTGCCGCCGTGGCCGCCGACTTGGTCTTCATTCCGAGATGACGCGCGATATTCTCTACAACGACTATCGCGTCGTCGACAAGTATGCCAATCGCAAATACCAGAGCAAACAGCGTGATGCGATTGAGCGTGTACCCGAGCAGACGATAGACTAAAAGAGTGAGTGCGAGCGTGACAGGCACGGCCACAAGCACGACAAGTGCTTCACGCCAGCCGAGTGCAAACCAAACGAGAAGAGCTACACCGATCGTCGCGATTATGATGTGGCTCAGCAGTTCCATCGCCTTTTCGTTGGCGGTTTCGCCATAGTCCCGCGTAACCGTCATCTCTACGTCTGACGGTATGAGACTGCCTCTCAGCGACTCGTACTTGCCGAGTACGATCCTGGAAAGCTCTGCCGCGTTAGCACCCTGGCGCTTCGCCACCGTGACTGTGACTGCGGGAACAGTTGATCGCCCAGCCTGGAGATGGCTTACGTACCACGCAGGTTCTGCTGGTCCATCCGCCACGCGTGCGACGTCGCCGAGCCTGACGCCGCGACCGCTATGAATGGCGATGAGCACATCGCGGACTTCCTCCGCATTTGTCAGAAGGCTGCCGGCGCGTACAGGTATGCTGCTATTGTTTGCCAGGACTGTCCCGGCAGGCGCCATGATATTTGCGCCGCCAAGCGCCGCTACTATGCCGTCGAACGAGAGTCCGTATGACGCCAGCTTTGCCGCATCAGGCTCTACCAACAAAACGCGTGGAGCACCGCCGATTACCTCGACCTCGGCGATATCCGGAATTCGCTGGATCTCATTGCGGAGTTCCGCAGCCATTCTCCTGAGCTGGAACTCGTCCTGGTCGGGACCGTGGAGCGTCAGCGCCAGGACTGGTACTTCGTCAATGGTGTGCAGCTTTACTAGAGCTGGCGTTCCCGAGAGTTTGGCAAAGACCTTGACGACACTCTCTTCGGGGTCGTCCCCAACGGCAAAGCGCACGGTGATCATTCCGCCGTCTGCCCCAGCGGTACCATAGAGATGCTCAACGCCGCCGATCTCCCAAAGCCTTCGTTCCACCGGCTCGATAAGACGTCGTTCCACTTCCTCCGGGGACGCGCCTGGTAAGGAGAGGAATACGTCGATCATCGGCACGCTTATCTGCGGCTCCTCCTCGCGTGGCGTCGTAAGTACGCCACCAAGGCCCGCTATCAGGGACGCGACAATGAGAAGCGGTGTGAGCTTGCTCTGTAAGAACGCCTGGGCCACACGGCCCGAGAACCCCGTCTTCATGACTCGTTACCCTGCTCAATAGCGGGGCGTACCTTTAGCCCGTCACGCAGAGACGCCGCCTGCAACACGACAACGTCACCACTAACGAGACCACTTATTACTTGCAGAGAATCACTGGACCCCCGACCGATACGGATCCAGCGAAGCCGAGCAATCGAATCCGTACCGACCAGGTAAACACCAGTCAGCTCTCCGCGGGTTACGATTGCAGAACGCGGTACAGACAACAGCAAGGCGTCGCTGCGGACCAGAGGCACCCGCACAGTCACTGCCTCACCCGGCGTGAGTCTCGCGTCGGTCATGAGTCGGACTTCGACCGTGCGACTCAAAGCGTCTGTAGAAGGCACGACTGCCGAAACTCTGGCCAGGGTTTGCGCAGCGTCTGACCCGACGATTGCTACGAGCTCTCTCCCTGGGCGCAGCTCACGCGCCATGTGCTCCGGAACTCCAATGACGATTTCGCGTGCTCCGGCATCCTCTATGACCACCACAGGCTGGCCCGGCGCAGCCAGGTCGCCGGGATCGGCGTAGCGAGCTGAGATCACGCCATCGAAGGGAGCTGCTATAGACGTGTAGGCCAGCTCGGCGGTGGCAGCCTCGGCCTGACCTTTCGCTTGTTCAAATGAAGTACGTGCGGCTTCGAGTTGCACCAGCGGGATGGCGCTATCGGCGTAGAGCCGTTCCATGCGTCGCAGATTGGCGCTGGCAAGGTCGAACCCGGCCGCGCTCTGTCTTCGTGCTGCCGCTACTGCGCCTCGCTCCAGCGTCACCAGAACCTGCCCCTTTTGTACTCGATCGCCCGCGCGCACGTCGATCCTCTCGATGCGTGCCATCATGCGCGTAGCGAGCTCGGCACGCTTGGAGGCTCGAACACTTCCAATCGCCGCGTACGCTTCTGTACCAACAGCTTCACCGAGTCGGATTGTCTCCACCGTGACGTACTCGGGGCCAGGCACCTCTGGCGAGCCATCATGCTCGGTGCAGCCAACTATAGAAAGCAGCATTGCTGCCAGAAGACCGTTCATTTTCATGGGTTTATTCCTTTAGCTATTGCCAGATGGGCCTGGGCAAGGCGCGCCTGAAAGAGTGCGTCGAGGCGAGCCAGACGCTGGTTTGATTCGGAGGCCCGGATTGCCAGCAGTTCCGAGATGGTTCCAGCGCCCCCTGCATAACGAGTGTCTGCAATTCGCGCGGCTTGCCTCGCATGCTCCAGGGCACGGTCGACCGCAGCCAGCGCCGTTGTGGCGGCTTCAAGCCTTGCCTCTGCAGCTATGACTTCTGCCACTGCCGACCTCTCCGCGGCAGCCAGCTCT
>CAZYTS010000136.1:0-10744 GCA_964649855.1 uncultured Gemmatimonadaceae bacterium | reverse complement strand
TGTGCTCGTTGTCCAGGACAAAGGTGCCTGGATAGGCCTCCAAAGGGTGAGATACCTGGAGCGCCTCGTCAAAGCTGAGTGCGTATGGGTGGCTGCTCAGACTGAGGCCCGTGTGAAGCTCGAGCTTTACCCCAGTCCTTCCAGCATCGTAAAGCGGCGGCAGATGGTGATGGGCCTTGTAGTGCTCATGCGGGAAGGCATCGCGATCCCACGTCCATCCGTTCTCCAGCGCCAACTCCCAGGCGCGCGTCGCGTCGGCCGGTGCAACTAGCAGGTCCAGGTCGCCCATCGGTCGTTCCGCAAAGGAGCGATAAGCCGACATGGCAATTGCAGCGCCCTTGAGGAGAATTGCGCGGATTCCGGCTTGACCAAATGCGCGCAGCAGTTGCTTGAGGCGCTCCTCGAGAACCATTGAGTGGAACTCACAAACAAGGGAAAGCTTTTCAAGCGACGCCGCTGCTTCTTCGGGCACAGCTGCCCCCGACGATCTCACGCGTCGCCAACTCCACGGAAGCGTGCGTTCCCATTCGGCGAGCACAAGAAAGAGGTCCCAGTCCATCGGACCATCGAGCAATGTCCGCAGCGCGGCGTCATTGCGTCCAGTGCCCGCAGTCAGAAGAAGAATGCGTGACTCGGCGTGCATTATGACCCCGCCTGCAACAGATGGCCATAAGCTGACGCGCTCATGCATCGTCGCAACGTTAAGACCCTAGTAATGGCTGAGCGAACCTGCACGCCTTGCGTATTCGAGCGCAAATCGAAACCCGATGGTACCCAGTATGAGAAGCAATGCAGCAATACCAGTCAGAATCAGAATATCCGAACTCACGTCGGCAAGGGCAGAACCGTCAAGCAGAACGCGACGTAGAGCACGAAATCCATAGCTGGCCGGAACCAGAGAGGCCAACCCTCGAACGCTCTCTGGAATAACGTTCGTTGGGTAGTAGGCTCCACCGAGAAGAGTCGAAATCAATACCACCGCGGTGGTTAGCGGTCCGGTTGTCCGAAATGCGAGGATCATCGCCGCGCCAATGAGTCCAATGGCCCAGTGCGCGACTACAATCAGAGCGATCACGAGCAGCGCCGCGGGTAGACCGTGCCAGGCGACTCGCGCCCCTATGAGCCATCCCGCCAGCATGAGCACAACTCCACGAAACACAGCCCACGCAATGGGATAAGCAGAAAGACCCGCCAGCACCGATCCGCGCGTGGCCCGTGTCATCATCAGAGCCTCAAAAAACCCACTACCTATGCCACCCTGCACGGCAGAGGAGAGCGCCGAAGTACTCACACTCACCAACGACACCCCAAACGAACCTATCAACATAAAGGCAAAGTACTGCTGGCCCTCGTTCTGGATTGCAGAAGACATCGTAGGCTGCAGGGCTCCGGCAATAAAGAACACTGGAATAACCGTGACCCACAGCGACAACAGGGAAAACGCCGTCTGAACGCGATAGCTGATCGCCGTTAACCAGGCCGCGCGTACCAAAGCAAAGACAGAGCGCATCAGGCTTTCCTCCCCTCCTTTACCCGACCACGCGCGATGACCCCTTCTATGAGCTCAGCAAGGGTGGCAGTCTCACGACCGAAGGAAAAGACTTCAACACCGGCCTGCACTAGATCTTTGAGAATTCCGGGAGCGTTCTCGTCTCCACCAACGACGCGCACCTGAACGCGCGGCCCATCGCGATCCAGTACTTCTATCCGGTGGCTACGCTCGAGCATCGCAAACATCTCGTGATCAGGTGCCGTTGTAACCAGCGTGTGCCTTGATCCCAAAACGTCGTAAGCAAGGTCGTGTGCAGTTCCCTGAGCGACGATAGCTCCGTGGTCGAGGATTGCCACCCGGTTGCACAGGTTGAATGCTTCATCGGCGTCGTGTGTAGCGAGCAGAACGGCACAGTTGCGACGCCCGGCGATCTCTTCACGCAGAAAACGACGGAACTCGCGGGCTGAGACTGGATCGAGGCTGCGCGTAGGCTCGTCGAGGAGAAGCAGTTGCGGCTCCGTAAGGAGCGCTCGCGCAATGAGTAGCCGCTGCATCATTCCAGACGAGAACTCGCGAACCATTCGCTTTCGTGCGCTCTCCAGCCCCACGGTTTGGAGGGCGTTCTCCATACGCTCGAACATCAGCTTCTGAGGTACAGCGTTCAGTTCGGCAAAGAGACGCAAATTTTCCCATGCACTGAGGCGCCAGTAAAGACCACGCTCGGAGGCCAGCGCTATGCCCACTCGCTCCCTGACACGGGCATCGTCCCTAACGACATCCAGCCCTCCGACGCTGACCGACCCGGCATCGGGCCGCAACAACGTCGCAATAATCTTCATAAGAGTCGTCTTCCCCGCCCCATTTGAACCCAATAGCCCAAAGAACTCTCCCATGCCGACGTGAAAGCTCATGCCGCGCAACGCTTCGACGTGCGGACGCTTGAATGGACTGCGAAGTGCCTCGCGCAACGAACGCCTCTGAACAAACCGCTTGCTGACTCCACGCACCTCCAGGTACGCGCCGGCCGCGTCGCTGACGACCTTTCCCATGCTCAGATCAGAACTACGCTCGCTCAAAACGTTTGATGCCACGAGCGTATGGTAGCGGCAACGTCACCAATCTGGCTGAGGTCGCGTCTCACCTTGAGCATGTAGAAGGGGACCTTCTGGGCTATGGCAGCAGCCTGTTCAAAAACCTGCGCCGCATCGCTGCGACCGAGGAGCGCACCAATCTTGGAGTGCTCTATGAGCCCCAGTGCAGATTGAATCTGATGCAGTGGCTCTCGGGAGACGGGTGCCTCACCACTCTTGACTGGTGCCAGAAAGTATCCGGCCGCAAAAGGGACCGGCGCCGCAGAAACCATCTCCGGCGGCAGACCGTCGAGCACAAGCTTGCGACTCGAGTCCGCTTCGCTTGCCCTATCGTTCGCCAACTGGAGCGCAGAGTCCCGCCACAAACGGAGCTGCGGAACCCCCGGACAGAGCACAACCTTATCAGCTTGTTTTACGGGCACTGTGTCATCGGATAGCAGCTGTCCTCCAGCGTTTACCAGCGCGGTAGCCAAGGTCGACTTGCCGTGACCCTTGGGAGCCAGGAGTGCAATCCCTTCGTTGCCAAACTGAATCGCGCTGGCGTGTAGAGAGAGTACTCCCTGTTGGTGAAGCGCCAACGCAATAACGCGGCCGAGGAGGTCGGCACGACAGGCTTCGAGAATATCAGGCGAAACCGATTCGGCATTCTGGCGCCAGACGATCCGCGAACCCGAACGACTGACTTCAAAACGGCCGGTGTCGTCGTATTCGAGTGCGTGTCCGTCGGCTGTACGGTAGCAGTTGACCCGCACGTCGCCGTAGACGGAGTCGTTGCCGATGAGTTCGCCTTGAGCGGCGTCTGCGATATCGTCGACTTCAACCGCCCACGTGGACGGCCCGACCTCGGCGGAGGGCGGTAGTCCCGGAAAATCGAAAGGGGCGCTTAGCGTGCCGCCAAAGACTGTGTACTGGAACATTGATCCGTGATTGGCGCCATCCAGCTGGAATACGTGGGTGAGCGCTCAGTCTGCTAGGCCGACAACATAATGCTCGGCAATGTTCGTCCCGTCACTTTTTTCCGGTGAGCGTCGCACCGTCACAACTAAACCGCCGCTGGCGCGCCACGACATAGTCGGACGTACCAGCGGCGGCAGTCTGGGGGGCTCCCTTTTGGGCGCTCCCTGAACTTCTGAGGCCGTCAGCCGCGTAGCTGTTGGGCTCCGCAGCTCAACTTTGCCTTAGTGCTTTGACTTAGGAACGCAGGCAGGCAGCGCGACCCGAATTTGGATCCGGGTTGCAGTCCAGTCCGATTCCGGGGACGAGGTCGTCGCCGATAACGGTCTTGCCAAGAGAACCGGCCTGAAGGGTCAGTTCCCGAAACGATCCAAACTTCTCAAGCTTAGGTGACTCGTACATTCGATAGCTCCTCCCGAAACGGTTAGCCGACTGCCAATTACTGTAGCAATTGTCAGGCCAGCACGCGGCACCTTCCCATTTTGCCGCCCCCTATCCTAAGGCCGGAGTCGCAGAAGTGCAATCAGGAAATGGGGCTGAACCACCATTATCCCTCAGGGGAAAGCGACCGCAGCCATAGCTCGGCCTGAAGAGTCAGGTAGAGTTGCACCCCAGGTATATGCTCCGAATTGGTCTGATAGCGCTTGGACGCATCTATTAACGCTGTGCGGTCGATGATCCCCATTTCCTCCAGTCTTGAGCGACGACCGCTCCCAAAGATTTCCTCCAAAGCCTGGGGGAGTCTGGTAGCGTATTGGCGGTGTAGGTAACCACGAGGGATCCCGGTTTTCGTCGTCCGGTGAGCCGTCACCCAGTCCGGAATCAGCCCTCGCACCGCCTCGCGCAGGACAATCTTGCTCTCGCCGCCGCGAGACTTCTCTCCAATCGGACATTTTGACGCAAACTCAATGATGCGTCGATCCAACAATGGTGATCGCACCTCAACACCAGATTCGAGTGCAAGCGCGCGCGCCCAGCTAACCGCTCGAGGGAAATAGGGTGTTTCGAGATGCCAGCGAAACTCATAGGCGGACGGACTCTCCATAAAACGCCTAAACGGCTCTGGCGACAGTCGTGAGCGGGCTCTGCTGTCAGTCACCCACTCAGCCGTCAGCCATGGTGGAAGGTTCTGGATGCGCTGGTGCTCAGTGGTGCGTCCACGAGCGTTCTGGATTCGCTCAAAAAGCCGACGAGGAATCCAGGGCACAATGCTTCTAAGAATGAAGGCGCGTGAACCGGTGTATCCAAGCAGCTTGAGTTCCGACGCCAGTTCTCTCCAGCGCAGTCGGGCGAAGAGATCGGCCAGATACACTTCCGACAAACCAAAGAGTTGATCGCCACCGTAGCCGTCGAGCGCCACCCTTGAGCCCAGGCTGACTGTTGTTCCGGCAAGCGTCCTGTTGATCTTCTCGAAAGTGTGCGCGAAGGGATCGTCCCGAATTGCCGCGTTCGCTTCGAGCGATTCGAAGAGAGGCACGGACTCACTTTGGATCCACGTAACCGGAACGTTCCAGTGATCCGCCATGGCGCTCACATAGTGGTCTTCTCTGGCGGAGTCACCCTCGGGGTACGAAACCGTAACGGGCTTGAGTGAACCGGCGCTGGCCCCCGACCGGAACTCTTCCATGGTGGCGGCAAAAATGGCGCTTGAATCCGCGCCGCCACTCAGCCAGATGACGCCGGAATTGCCGCCCTGCATTCGCTCGGTTGTTGCACGACCAATCAAGCTCCTCAGTTCCAAAGCGCTTTCGCTCAGCGTCGCTTTTCCTCCGATCCGGGCAGCCGGAGCCTGCCAGCGCCAGACGGTGCGAGCGCCACGACCCGGGCGCCACTCTACGACGGTACCGGCGTCGACTGGAGTCACACCCTCGAATCCGGTTTCGCGACTGCCGCCAAGGAGACCGGCAACGGCTGCGACAACGGTCCCGAGGTTGAGCCTGGCCTGTACTAATGGGTGGCAACCGACTGCACGCGCGGTGGTCGAGGCTACCAGCAATGACGTTGACGCGTGGTAGTGGACGGCTCGGCGACCCACAAAGTCTCGCGCCATCACGACCACGTGACGGCGCCGATCGTACAATATGAAGGCGAAGTCACCGTCGAGATGCTCCACACAGTTGGAACCCCACGCGTCGTAGGCTGCAGCAATCAGGGCAGTGGGTTCCACGGATTCGCATGATGCCCCCCGCGCGGCCAACTCGTGTTGCAGTTGGTCGATGTAGTAAAGGGAAGCGTCGGCGACCACCAGCGCAGCGGCGGTCTCAAGCACGCGTGCTCTTCCCGCAAGGGATTCTTCCCACGCAAAGCGCGTGACTCCCAAAGCACAGCCCTGCACCGACTGGACGCTGAAAGAATCGGCGCCCCTGTGCTGCATAGACGAGAGGAGCGACGCGGTTTCGCGGGTCAGTTTCTCGTCTGGCGCATCCAGAGCGACAGCGGCAATTGCGCTCAATGCGGGGCCGTTACCTGGAGTTCATCCAGCGGCTCATAGAGTTCCACGGAGGAGGCGTCATCGCCAATCACCACTCCACCAAACTCAACCCAGGCATGCGCGACAAACTTGCCATTGCGTTTAGCTACTCCAACACGCACGACGCCGCCGCGTATCCCCTGAGCCTCTAGCAGACCGGAAATCGCCATCGATTGCACGAGACAGGTCGGTGTAAAGATGCCATGCGCGGCCGCGCGCGTAACGCCGCGCGCCACTTTGCGCGCTCGAGGCAACTCATCAGGATTGGGCGCTGTTACGGCACCAGTATCGCTCTGTTTGCGAACAAGGTGACCCTGCGGCCGCCTTCGAAGATCCAGCTGTGCGCGGAGCAGCGAAATCTGACCGCGCAGCGCGAGCCACCAGTCCTCGAATGTCAGGTTGCGCCAGCTACGGCGTACGGTCAGCAGCCGGTTTTGGATGCCCTTCATCCGTAGCCACATCTACTACAAGTCCGTTGGCGCGCAGGTCTGCCAGAAACGCTTGCACGTCGCGCGTGATGCGATCGAGCCCGACGTCTGTAAAGCGCTTGGACAGGGATTCGCAGAGATCTTCAAAGGTGCTGGCAGTTGGCAGCAGTTCCCAGATGATCGAGCCCACGGGATTGACGCCAAAGTAGACCTCAGAATCGCTGGAGAACAACACACCACCCTCGGCCATACTACGAAAAATGGCCGAGGGGGACGGCTTTGGCAGTGGAGTTCCGTTACCCGGCAACCGCGACCCTCCGGTGTAGATCAATGTAGGAAGCGACTCTAGTCGCGACGACGGCTCTCAGCCAAAGGAAACACTCTGAACTCTGAGCCGCCAGACCGCAAACGTCCTGAACTACAGAGGCGCACCCAACATGAAGTGCGCCTCATAAAGCTCATCCTTCCAGACTGCTGACTACCAGCGATAGTGTGCGAAGGCCTTGTTGGCTTCGGCCATGCGGTGAGTGTCTTCTTTCTTTTTCACTGCATTGCCTTCTCCCTTGGACGCAGCGATGACTTCGGCGGCGAGCTTTTCGGCCATCGATTTTTCGTTGCGGTCGCGGGAATAGCTGAGGAGCCAGCGCATTGCGAGAGCGGTGCGGCGTTCGGGTCTGACTTCTACCGGGACCTGGTAGGTCGCGCCGCCGACGCGTCGTGATTTTACCTCGATGACGGGCTTGAGGTTAGCGAGCGCCTGCTTGAAGACGTTAACGCCGGGCTGGCTGGTGCGGGATTCAACGATGTCCATGGCGCCGTAGAAGATGCGTTCGGCGGTGGACTTTTTGCCCTCGTACATGAGGGAGTTGATGAACTTGGAGACGGTCTGGCTATCGTAGCGCGCGTCTGCGAGGACGGGGCGCTTTACTGATTTCTTGCGGCGGCTCACTTACGTCCTCCGGCGGCTCCCGCCTTGGGTTTCTTGGTACCGTATTTAGAACGACTACGATTGCGTCCGTTGACTCCGGCCGCATCGAGCGTGCCTCTAACTATGTGGTAGCGCACGCCTGGCAGGTCTTTCACTCGGCCGCCGCGAACGAGGACGATGGAGTGTTCCTGCAGGTTGTGGCCTTCTCCGGGTATGTAGGCGATGACCTCGATCTGATTGGTGAGGCGCACCTTGGCTACTTTTCGCAGCGCCGAGTTAGGCTTTTTGGGCGTAGTTGTATAAACACGGGTGCAGACGCCGCGCCGGAACGGGTTTGACTTGAGCGCCGGCGACTTTTCTTTCTTGAGAACGTCTTTGCGCGCCCTGCGGACTAGCTGGTTGATCGTTGGCATACCGGGAGATAACGAAAAACGCGCCCCAGAGCTGGGGCGGAGAGATTTGTAATATACCCATATATTCGGGGGTCTTCAAGTCGCTGGGCAGAAGCAACTTACGCGTTTCCAGGCCCAGAAGTTGACACAAATCTCGCCAGGACGACTTGTCAATCTAATAGACCGGCTGTGCCACCAAAGTGGGGGCGGAGAAACCTTCATCCCTCCGCCCTGCACCCCCAGCCTCGGCCCTTAGCCCCCACTGGGCATTAGGTGCGGGAGCGCAAAGATCCGACGAAGTTTTGACAGTGGCCCCAAGGGTACCGCCTGGTTGCGCCGAGAACTCGGCGGGTGCCGGGAGGCGGCGACACGGGATAATCCTTTGGCCTTAGGAGAGCGTAGACCTGTCTAACAGTTCAGCAGGAGCGGGTGAACGATCCTTTGAGGTACCTAAAGAGCTCCCTCGTTGCACTATCCCTGGCACTGCCGCTCCAAGCCCAGGCACCAAGAGCCTCAGCGGACAGCACTTTCCTCAGCAGAAATGGGGCGACCGAGGCACGGCTAGGAACACTCAAAGTACGCTCGAGTGTAGATCCGCCTTCTTTTTCGGTGATCGATCTGGGCAACGTCGCCACAACTGAAATGCAGCAGCGTCAGCACAACCGCGGGAGAAACGCCCTCATTGGCGCCGTTATCGGTGGGTCTACTGTCGGAGGCCTCATCTACTACGACTGTTCCCGCAAAACCGACTGAAATGTTTTTCCAGTGGCTGCTGTGCTCGCAATTGGAGCGGGAATGGCGCTGGGAGCGTTAGTTGGTCTTTTGTTGGCACCCGTCCAATAGAAAACGGGGTGCCGAGCCGCTTTGCTCGACACCCCGTGATCCGCTTCTAAATCAATCTTACATGTCCTCGTTCCCGCCGAACGAGAACGTCGAATCAGCAAACGACGCCTGGAAAATGCTCGGCAACGGCGCGTCCGTGCCCGGCAACTCGTCCGGTACCGGCAGCTCCGTACCCTCGATCTCCACATCACTGTAACGGTACTGACCCGTACCCGCAGGAATGAGGTGACCGATGATGATGTTCTCCTTGAGCCCAAGAAGGTCGTCGCGTGAACCACGAATAGCGGCATCCGTGAGCACCCGCGTCGTCTCCTGGAACGATGCAGCCGAAATGAACGACTGAGTCGTAAGGCTCGCCTTGGTAATTCCAAGAAGCAGCGGTTCGGCCGTTGCCGGATTGAACTTCTTTTTCTTGGCGCGGTCGTTCTGCTCGCGGAACACCTGCTTGTCTACGTGCTCCCCTTCCAGGAACTCCGTGTCTCCCGGATCGGTGATGCGAACCTTCTGCAGCATCTGCTTTACGATCACGCCAATGTGCTTGTCGTTGATCTTTACGCCCTGCAGACGGTACACCTCCTGCACCTCGTTCAGGAGATACTCCTGAACAGCACGCGGACCCTTGATGCGAAGAATGTCGTGCGGATTCACCGGGCCTTCGGTAAGGCGGTCACCGGCCCTCACCCTGTCGCCCTCGTGCACGCGAAGGTGCTTACCGGCCGGAACCTCGTACGTGTGCTCCTCTGCCTTCTCGTCAACCACCCAGCCATCGCCCTCGCGATGAGTCGGTGTGATAATGATTTCACGCTTTCCGCGCTTAATATCGCCAAAGCGTACGATGCCGTCGGTCTCCGATATGGTGGCAGGATCCTTGGGCTTGCGCGCTTCAAACAGCTCGGCGACACGCGGCAGACCGCCGGTGATGTCGCGCGTCTTGTAAGCCTCGCGCGAAATCTTGGCAATCGTTTCACCGGCATGAATCGTCTGGCCGTTCTCGGCGAGCAATACTGCACCCACCGGCATGACGAAGTCGCGAACCTTGCGCTCCTTTCCTCCTTTTGACTGCCAGATTTCGATGTGGGGATGGAGCTTCTTTTCCCTGTCTTCGATGATCACGCGCTGACGGAGACCGGTAAGCTCGTCGAGCTCTTCGGAAACAGACTCGTCTTCGACGATGTCCTCAAAGCGAATCTCGCCTTCGACGTCGGCAATAATCGGGTTGGAGTACGGGTCCCAGGTAAAGATCACCTGGTCCTTCTTGACATCCTCACCGTCCTTGACAAAGAGCGTGGCGCCCAGAGGCACAGTGAAACGTGCCCCAATTGCCGCGTTGGCCTCGGACGAGGAGCGAATGATGATCTCGCCTTCGTAGGAGGTAACGATCTTCTGGCCTTCGGGATTGCTTACCGCAACCAGGCGGTCACCAAACTCGATCGTACCAGCGACCTTTGACTTCCTGGCCGTCTGCTCGGCGATACGTGCTGCCGTTCCACCGATGTGGAAGGTGCGGAGCGTGAGCTGCGTACCCGGCTCACCGATGGACTGCGCAGCGATGATGCCCACCGCTTCGCCCAGGTCGACCATGGCCATGGTAGCGAGGTTACGCCCGTAGCACATGCGGCACAAACCACGCTTTGCCTCACACGTGAGAACCGAGCGGATCCTGACCGATTCGATCCCGGATTCCTCGATGTGATGCGCTGTTTCTTCATCGATCATCTCGCCCGCTTCGGCAAGAAGTCGCGGCCTTCCTGCTTCGTCGCGTTCGTGCGGATCGGTAATGTCTTCGGCTGCAACGTTGCCCACGATTCGCTCTGCCAAAGGCTCGATAACATCTTCGCCCTCCTTGAGCGCTGCGATTTCGAGTCCCAGGATCGTGCCGCAATCGTCTTCGGAAATGGTCATGTCCTGAGCCACGTCCACCAGACGGCGCGTGAGATAACCGGCGTCAGCAGTCTTTAGAGCTGTGTCGGCCAGACCCTTTCGCGCGCCGTGCGTCGAAATAAAGTACTCCAGCACCGAGAGTCCTTCGCGGAAATTGGACTTGATCGGGCTTTCAATGATTTCGCCGATACCACCGGTGAGCTTCTTCTGAGGCTTTGCCATCAGTCCGCGCATACCAGCGAGCTGGCGGATCTGGTCGCGGCTA
>CAZYTS010000135.1:0-10802 GCA_964649855.1 uncultured Gemmatimonadaceae bacterium | reverse complement strand
GCTGCATCGCGAGCAACCGCAGACATCTGCGTCGTCTGCCCAACAACAAGGTTGGCGTTGCCTAACGTTGCTGCTACGGCTGCCACCGCTGCTGGAACAGTCCCTGTAACGGTTATGCCGAGCGATCCAGAAACTCCATTTGCAGCGGTCGCAGTGAGCGTCGCGCTTCCCGCATTTACCGCCGTCACAACTCCCCCAGGAGTAATCGTTGCGACGCTCGTCCTGTTGCTTTTCCAGGTCACGGGCCCCGTCACTCTATTGCCGGCACCATCATACAACTCCGCAATCGCCTGCATCGTCGTGCCCTTGTTCAGCGTCGTACTCGGCGCCTTTACTGTCAATCGAGTGATCGGCGACGAACCACCACCGGTCACCTCCAGCCATGCCGTCCCTTCCACCCCTCCTGACTTTGCCTTGATCCCAACTTCACCCTGAGAGACGCCGGTCACGACACCCGATGGCGACACGGTCGCTACGGCATTGTTGGTGGATGAATACGAGATGCTGCGCCCGGTTAGAACAACTCCCTTTGAGTCCTTGAGCGTCACTGTCGACGTAACTGTTTTCCCACTCTGTACCTGCGTTGACGACAGAATCACTGTCACGCTGGCAACCACTGCACCGGACGTTGGGGCGCCAGTTACAACAATCGCTTTCTCGGCAACCGCCGAGCCGCTCTTGGCGATCAACCAGGCCTTGCCTTGCCTGACTGCCGTGACAAGCCCGCTATTCGAGACAGTCGCAATCGTTGGGTCCGAACTCGACCAGCTTACCGGCACGCCGTTCAACGTCCTACCACCAGCGTCGCGTGCAACTACCGAAGCTTGCGTCGTCTGTGAAACGGCGAGCGAGGGAGAGTTCACCACGATGTCGAGGTCAGCCACGCGTGCGGTCGAAGCACGAACTACTATGTCGGCTTTTGCTGTGCTCCGCTCAACGGTAGCGGTGATTGTCGCATGACCAGGCGTCATTCCAGTTGCCCGACCTTGAGCATCGACTGCAGCAATCGATGGATCCGAACTGGCCCACGAGACCACTCGGCCCGCTATTGCATTGCCTGACTGGTCCTTCGCAACCGCTGTAAGCGGTACCACCGAACCCTGCTCAACGCTTGCGCTCGAGGGGCTTAGCGACACCTTATCTACAGAAATGCGCGAGACTCTAACGGAAACCGTTTTGGAGAGTCCACCCGATGCTGCAGTTATCGTGGTGGTACCCTCCGAAATTCCGGTGAGCATACCGTCACCCGCGATCTGCGCAATCTGTGGGCCGTTTGACGTCCAGGAAAAACTGCGACCTGAGAGGGCGTTACCATTCTGGTCAACAGCATTTGCCACCAGCTTTACTCTATTGCCTTCAAGCACAGTTGGGTTAGCCGGCACAATTTGGAGTGCAACTGCCGCGCGTTCGTTGACCACGACTCGTGCGCTCGCAAAGGCTTCACCGCTAAAAGCCGAAATCGTTGCCACTCCCTTGGAAACCGCGCTCACACTCCCGGACGACCCAACCGTGGCAACTTTGGAATCGGAACTATGCCACGCGATATCTGCGTTCTGAACAATCGCCCCATTGGCGTCAGTGGCAGTGGCTTCGAGGCGCCCGTTCTCACCCACGTATAGGGATAGATCAGTCGGCGTAAGTCGCAGGTTGGACGCTGCAAGGTCCGTGACTCTAATCAGAGCTGTTGTGCTGATGGCCTCGATGCTCGCTTTGACGGTCGCAGTACCCGGCGATCGCGCCCGAATGCTTCCATCATCGTCGACCACGACCACATTGCTATCAGACGTTTCCCAGGAAGCCGGACGGCTGTCCCCGACCTGGCGTCCTGACGATGAAAAGGCGCTCAATCCAAGGCGTGCTTTGCCACCGACCTGAAGAGTCGAGATCGAAGGCACGATTGCCGCTGAAGCCACGCTGGCTTTCTTGATCTCCAGCTTCGCACGCACCTTTTGAGCTCCCGCGGTGACCGCCTCGATTTCGGCAGCTCCCTCAGCAATCGCTTTTACTCGACCACTCTCGGTTACCGTGGCCACCCTGGGATTTGTCGATGTCCACTCGATCTCGGACGACTCTGCCTCTGCGTCCTCTCTCGACTCATCAACCTTTAGCTGCAATTCGTCGCCTACATACATGCTGGCGGCATTCGGCAGGATGCCGAGCAAGACCGAGGGGCGGTACACCTCAGCAAGGCTGCTATCTGCAGCGCCATCTTCGGTGGATGCAACGATGTGAGCTGAGCCCACTCCAACCGCCAGTGCAACGCCGTCGTTGCCAACAGTGACTACATCCGGGTTGGACGACGTCCAGGTGACGAACGTCTTTACGTCTTCACTCGATTCTCGTGACTCGCGCGCGACCTCAGCGCTGAAGACAGTTTTTTCACCTACCGCTATTGAATCCCTCTCGGGGGAAAGGGCGACGGTTTGCTGTTTGGAAATAAAAGTGCCGGAGGGTACGGGGTAGTCGCTGCCACAGCCAAGCGCTGCGATTACGACACATGCATACGCCAGCGATCGGGGGGGACCGGCAAGCTTCATCTTCTAGGTTTCTCCTTCTTTTTCGTGACAGGGTTGACTACCACCCGTTACGGCGCACGACTGACCGTGCAGACACCCGATGGGTTCAGCAGACATTTGTGTTGCGAGGTTGTTGCACCTTCTCTTGCTTGCCCGGCGGGTAGTTCGGTACCTGCCAAGCTTTGCTCCGTTGGAGCCGCGCGGCGGGGGACGTGCCTGGGGATCTTTCTATTACAGAGGGCGGCGGTCACTGTACCAGCCCCTGATCGTTCGTTTTGCTAGTCCTTTCGATCGATAAAACCAGCGTCGTTCAACGTTTTGACGGTGGGAAGGAAATGCCGAGCGCCGGGAGACTAAATGGGGCACACACGTCACGCTGTAACGAAGATCACGAAGCGAATTTCTTTTTTTCGCACTCGTCGCACAAACTATTAAAAGCCTGAAAACAGATCGGTCAACTTGCCCGAAATGCGCCCTGCTATGCTACCAGACTCCCCAATCTCTGCGCGCCGCTCGAACCAGAGCCTTCAATACTGCCCAGTTGATGAGCAAGAACTCCTGCAGTAGGGCTCGGCTCCTCGGAACGACTAGTGCAAAAACAGCCAGGACTACGAGCGCGCCCGATACCCACCTTGAAACTGTGCCTGGCAGCACCGATAGAATGTGAGTGGCGCTCAGAACCACCCAAGGCAGCATGACTAGAAGGAGAATCGGCGACGCCAGTCGCAACAGCTTGTGCATCAGGAACTGTATCCAAAGCGGATTCCTGGAGGGACTCAGTAATGCTGGCAGCTGGGCACAAAGCTGAAGAACCCCAGTCAGCGTTCGCTCCTTACGGTCCTTCTCTCTCGTGACAGAATAAGCGCGCTCATCTGTGGCACGGGCGTCTCGGTTGAAATCGACTCGGTGCCCAGCAAGAACGGCTCGCATTGGGACGTAGACGTCATCCAGGATTGTGTCCTGAGGAACAGGTGCAAAAAGCTCGCGTCGCATCGCGTAGATGGCACCCGTGACCCCCACGGCTGAATGCACCCGCGCCTCGTTGGACCGGAGCCGTCTCTCCATTTTCCAATAGAGCCCAACAAGAGAACGTTCGGCATCTGGGCTTAGTGAGAGCTGCCCCGATACCACCCCAACTGACGGATCGGACAAGGACGATATCAGCTTCCCGATTGCATCTGCCTCAAAGGCTTGCGCCGAGTCAGCAAAAACGAGCACCTCGCCGTGGCTTGCTGCGACAGCTGCGTTGAGGGCGGACGGCTTACCAGGCGACTCAGCGTCGAACACAAACAGCGCGAGGTCGCCGGAGGATTCACCTAGTGTTGCCAGTTCCTCCGCGGCCACGCGGTCGATGCCCACCACAATCTCATAGCGATGAGCCGGGTACGAAGTGGTCTTGAGGTTGGCGATTCTTCGCGTCACGAGGTCAGCCGGGCCTCGAGTTGCGACCACGATAGAAACGAACGGAGCCTCGGTATCGACCGCCTTGTGAGGGGGCCGACGCGACAGGCGCGCGAGGATCTCCATAACGAGGGGGTAGCCGACCCACGTTAGGGCGAGCAACAGAGTGGCGATGAGGCCCGAGACGGTAGCGAACTCGCTCATCGATCGTCTATTGTTCGGGTAACGCTGTCTCTGGCAAGCTTTTAGCGGTTGCTCTCGGCACCGGAATTGCTCGCGGTCGACACAGGTTTAAGAGACACGCCAACAGAATCTCATGGTCAAGAAGAAGAGAGTCCTCGTAACCGGAGGAGCTGGCTTCATCGGGAGTCACCTTGTTCGGTCTCTGGTGAGTGATGGCTTCGAGGTTTGCGTTCTGGATGATTTAAGCACAGGGCACCGTGCAAATATTTCTGATGTTCTCTCCGACATTGATTTTAGGGAGGGAGATATTCGGGATTCCCGTGTTTGCGCCGAGGCTGCACAAGGTGCGCAATGTATCTATCACCTGGCCGCTTTGGCGAGCGTTTCGCGATCAATGGCAGATCCGATGTCAACGCACTCGGTGAATGTGAACGGGACTTTGAACATTCTCGAAGCGGCACGGAAGGCCAAGGTTAAGCGGGTCGTGTTTTCGAGCTCCAGCTCGATTTACGGTGACGCACCAGTGCTCCCAAAGACGGAAACATCTGAGCCATTGCCGCGGTCGCCGTATGCTGCATCCAAGCTCTCCGGCGAGCAGTATGTGCTTGCGTACGCGCGCGCGGGTCTGGTTGAAGGAGTGGGGCTTCGCTACTTCAACGTGTTTGGCCCGCGTCAGGATCCCAACGGTCCGTATGCAGCCGTCATTCCTCTCATTATGCGTGCCGCTGCTGAAGGTGCAGTGATGCGCATCTTTGGAGATGGCAAACAGACGCGTGATTTTACCTACATCGATAACGTTGTGCGGGCAAACAGGCAGGCTGCGGAGCTGCCTGCCGAACGTTGCAGCGGGTTTGCCGTGAATGTGGGTGCCGGGCAGCGAGTGTCGCTTTTGGATGTCGTCGAGTACGTGAGCAAGCTGGCGGAGCGTGACATTGAAGTTCGTCACGAGGCGACTCGTGCTGGCGATGTGATGCACTCCCTTGCTGATCTTACAAGGGCGCGAGAGGTGCTCGATTACGAACCGCAGGTTGATGTTAGAGATGGTCTGGCGCGCACCTGGGAGTGGACAAAGCACGGTGGGCATGAAGAGAGCCTAAAGGCTGTTGCCAACTGACAAACGAATGAACGTTGCCCGACCTGGCACGACCGTGCGAGGTCGTCCACATGCCTGAAACAAGCTCGCCTTGACAGCCGAAAGCACCGAAAAGGTGAATCTGCGGAACCGCCTCGATAGCAAGCTCGTGAGCGGAGCCAAGTGGATGGGCGGAACCCGTCTGATCGCGCAGGTGGTCACGTGGACAGTGTCCATGGCTGTTGCGCGCATTCTTACGCCATCCGATTACGGCATCATCGGAATGGCGGCCGTGTTCCTTGGGGTGCTAGCGATACTTAGCGAGTTTGGTATCGGTAGTGCAATCATCGCGCATCCGGAACTGACGAAGGACGATGTGAGTGAAATGCACACGATCGCGGTGGTGGCCAGCGCCATTACCGCCCTCGTAGCTGCTTCTGCCGCATATCCACTTTCCTGGTTTTTCGGCTCTCCCGAGCTTGTGTGGGTGGTGATAGTTGCGTCGGCGAACTTGATTCTGGGGGGCATGCGTACGGTGCCCCAGGCGTACCTTCAGCGGGAACTGCGGTTTAAGTCTGTTGCAACCGTCGACTTGGTTCAGTCGACGATGCAGGCGGCAGCTACGTTGATCTTCGCTTTGTTGGGGTTCAGATACTGGTCGTTGCTCTTGGGGACCCTTATTGGAAGCGCGGTATTTGCCAGTGCGCTCTGGATTCGATCGGGGCTAGGACTCAGACCAACCTCGCTCAAGCGTCATCGCTCTGTACTGAGAGTAAGCAGAGACGTGCTCGCAACGCGCCTGTCGTGGTATGGATTTCAGAACGCGGATTTTGCCGTAATCGGGCGTAGACTTGGTGACCATGCACTCGGTGTGTATACCATCGCATGGAATTTGGCGTTGCTACCGCTTGAGAAACTCTCGTCACTTACTGCCAATCTTTCGCCGGCGATTTTCTCGGCGGCTAGATCAGACGTAGCGCTGACTCGGCGGTATCTACTCGTAATGTCGAGTGCCCTTCTCATCGTGACGCTACCGCCGACCGTCGGCATAGCGCTCGTTGCTCCGGACCTGGTGCTCACTTTTGTGGGCAATCAATGGTTGGAGGCAATTCCAAGCTTAAGGCTTCTCGCGGTGTACTGCGCAGTTCGATGCTTGGATCCTCTTTGGACGCAGTTGCTTGTTGTTACCGGCGACTCGAGGTTTGCGTTTCGGCAGAATCTCATCGCGTTCTGTATTCTGCCTTTAGCATTTTTCTTTGCCAGCTCCAAGGGGATCACATACGTTGCTGCGAGTTGGATTGCGGTGCACCCATTCGTCATAGTATTGCCACTATTCTACCGCGTCTCCAAGCGCTTCGAACTGACAGTTCGGCAACAAATGTCGAGCGCATTACCTGCCATTGTCAGCACAGCCTGTATGACGGTGGTCGTCCTGGTGTTGCAGCATACCGTTCTGGATGGACGTCCGACCATTGTCCGGCTGCTGGTCGCATCTGGGGTTGGGGCGGTTACGGTTGGGGCGGTATTGTTGCTGGCATTCGAAGATCGCGTTGCATCGCTTAGAAGGCTCATTAAGACCCGAAGTATCGATGAAACCATCGCGGCTGAACCCGGGGTTTAGCAGCACAAGACCGGGTCAGAAGCGTTAAATGGACTGGCCGAGGCTGCTTCCAGTGCTATACTTGGCCCCTTGTTTGCATAGAAGGGACCTAGCGGACGGAGGTTAGTGGGTGAGCACCCAGGGATTCCCGGAACAGTTCGGAAGCGTGGATAGGCAGGACGCGGAGACGCACCGTGAGAGCCGTATGAGAACGGTGGGCTTGCTGCTGATTGCTGTGATTCCATACCTCGTGCTGGCATTCCTTCATCAAGGTATAGAAGGGCCGGCTGCAAGCGGCGACTGGGCTCAATACGTTCTTCACGCAAAGGCGCTCATTGAGGGAAGGCCCTATACCGAAACGGGCTACATATTCACTCAGCTCAACTGGACCATAGGGCCGCGCGCATACCCTCCCGGCTTTCCTCTGACACTTGCTCCATTCTTCGCGTTAGGCGACTCTGCATTGACGGGAATGCGTCTGGTAGTCGCGCTTTCCGGAGCCGCGTTCATCGCACTCGCCTTTCTCAGGCTACGCCTGAGTGTGGATCCCTGGATCGCGGCTCTCTCCGCAATGTGGTGCGGAATAATTGTTGAGCTGGCCTTTGCATCGGTCTCCATTCTCTCCGATCTCGGTTTCGCGATGCTCTGCTGGCTCACGATCTATATCGCAGACAGGCCAGGCGCGTGGAGCTGGAAGCGAACTGTCCTTGTCGCTGCAACGGGACTCGCCGCCGCTTCTTACCGGGTGCCCGGTATTGCGCTTGTGGCGGCAATGGTACCCTACGCGCTACTCAATTGGCGTCAGGTATCTCGACAGGTAGGAGCCATACTGAGCTTCTGGCTCGCTATTTCTCTGGGCACCCTCATTGTCGCGCCATCTTTGCTTCCCGCGACGCTGTTGCCAGATAGCATCGGGCAGTTTCTCAGCAGATTTACCACGAACATTCTCTCTCTGCGCTATCCACTGTTCGGCGCCACAGCCTACCCGAGCACAATCGACCGTATCAACGATGTCTACCATATCGTTGCAGCCATCATCGTTCTTGTCGGAGCTGTCGCCCTTCTACAAAAAGTTTTCCGAAGCTTTTTGTTCTCCTTTGCGGTCGTGTACACCGGCCTGATCGTCGTCTCTCCCGTGAGCGATACGCGGTACTTCTGGCCGCTCTATCCCGTTTTTGCGTGTTGCTTGCTCCAAGGCATCGCGACACTCGCCTCGAAAGTGAACGGATTGGCGAATCGCGCTAGTGCGATCACGGGAGTCTTCGCCACAATTATTCTCCTCGCAGCGTTTACACGAAACCAAAAACTGCCGGCCCCTTCTGGCTTTAACAGTCAAGCCGACGCTATTGCCCTTTCTAACTACGTTCGTGAGGCGGCAGCTCGCGGCGAGATCGTAGGAATCGTATTTACAAATCCCCGAGTCATTGCACTAAAGACCAATGTTCCGGCCATGGGGCTCTTTCCGGGAACGCCTCGTGAGGTCATCGAAGAGTTGCGCGCAAAAGGCATCTCTCATGTTGTCCTGGGTGAGTTTGATGGTCAAAGCTGCAGCAACGCTTCGATGGCCAGAGCCAATGAGACCTATCCCTTTGCCTTCGAAACGATCGGCGTGTTCGGTCGGTTCACGCTCTATAGATTTAGACCACCAACTGCGGCTCAGCTGGATGCAGTGGTTGTTCCGGGTACTAGCGCCGATCCACTGGATGTTTGCGCTGGAATCTGAGTCTCGGGCTCTCTAACTAAGTCAATTGAGTGACCCGTCTCGCCGGATTTCCGGCAACGACGGTTCTCGGCGGGACGTCTGCCATGACCACCGAGCCCGTCGCCACGACTGACCCCTCACCGATGGTTACACCGGGCAGGACAGTGCAGAAGCCACCAATCCAGACGTTGTCCCCTATGGTTATTGGCCTCACCTGATCCGCGGCGGGTGCACTGCCACGCTTCCGCGCCTCGGGATCATTAGGATGGCCAGGAGAGTCGAACATCCAGACTCCACGCGCTATTCGGCAGTCCTTCCCGATGGTGATCCTGTCTGCAACACTGAATGTGCAGTCGTGACCAATGCCAGTTCGATCGCCTATCTCCAGCGTGGGCTTGTCTGAGAATCGCGTGGCAAAAAGAAAACTGCACTTGCCATCTACGGTCACATCATCACCTACCTCAATCGAGCCGCTGCCGCTCACGAAGTGAACAAAGACTCCCGTATGGAGATGGCGACCATAAGTAGCACAGTATCCTTTGAAGATTGGCTCCGCGATAAAGACGCGACGAAACGTGTACCAGAGAGTCCTCAGTCCATGAAAGAGCCTACTCAGTATCCGCGCCACTACGTGCGGAATGGGAAGTGCAAACTGCTGCAACATCGAACGTATTGCCCGGATCCGGCGGGCCCAGGGTGCGTCGGAAGTCGCGATTCGCCGCCTTAGGCTGAGTGAACCTTGTTCCATACTGTGATGAGGCTGGTGTCAGTCCCGGTCCGCCCGTTGCATGCTGTGGACATGCGCCAAAGCCAATCTGTCATACGATTTCGAGATCCAACTTTGCGGTTTCGAAGGGAAAAGGCGTTCCAACAGGATGTGCGACCCACGCGCTATAGCGCGCTGGAATCCGCCGAAAACCTGCCTCAGCGAGTGGCTCCAACGAGCCTGTACCGACATTGGGAATTGTGACCATACCTTCCCCGCCATATCCCCATTTTGCGCTGGCAGCAGCAAGCTCGCGAATCTCTGTCGCACCAACGCCCTCCTTTGCTATCAACTGCTCCAGCTGTACCGATAACGTTACGCCCCTTCGACCGACAATTCGCGCTCTCACAGCCATGGTCGCGACTGCGAGATCCCCCTTGTGATCTAATACGCCGATAAATGCCCTGCCGCGCGGGTCATTAAGGTAGTGACCAAGAACATCAGATTGGGCATCCAGTGCCAATCCACCGGGTCGAGCCAGCGTCCGCGTCGCCTCGGCATACTCCTGAACCGACAGTAAGCGCGGCTCGGCGCGTCCGTCAGACATAGTCGCCATGGCAACACACGGGCCCTGGTAGCTGATCGTCATACCACTCAATCGATAGTCCTCTTCGAGTGCAGGCGTCGCAATTTCACCGAACCTCACGATGGGGTGCGCATCCCTGGCGATTTCGCTCACGATCCGACGCCTTAGATCACGACCAACACCGCGACCTCTAAGTTCCTTGGCTACAGTTACGAAGGATTTTATGAGAAAAGGTTGGCTCCACGTCCCATATCGCAATCTGCGCGGCGAAGCGGCGGCAAAAGCCACGCAGCGTCCCTTATCGAGCCCAACTATATAAAGCGGTGAAGGTGAACCAGGAAAAGTGAGCTGCCACTCGAGCAACTCCTGGGTATAGTCCAGACACGGTGGCACCCACGAGGCGCGCATAAGTTCACTCGCGAGCCCCACTACATCGCGATTTACCTCATGCCTGACATCAAAAGCAATCTCGCTCAGTTGAACTCCGGCGCGCGACGCATTACCTCGGGCCACCGCTCTTCATCTAAGCCATGCTGCATTGCAAAAGCGTGGACCCATCGCTCAAGCCCAAAAGCAATGCAGACACTGTGCATGGCAGCTGCACCATCCACCTGAACGTCAAAGGCCCGGCCAAAAAAGTCGGAGTGATAGTTGAGTGAGCCAACTGCAAGGCGGCTGTTGTCAGGGAGCAAGGCAGCAATTTCGTACTTCGTATCCGAGCTCAGTTGGAAATAACTCTTGGAAACCGCATCCGGCGCAAGGAAAAATGGATCGCTTGCTGTGCGGATCTCCCCAGCAATCCTGTGCTCGTCAAGAAAGCGGCTCACCAGCTCAACACCCCGCTGGCGTTCGCCAAGCACCCACTCGCGCGAACCAATAAACACGATCTCGCGCATTGTAAAATCCCAGAGGCGTCTGAGATCCTTGATGTTCGAGGCCTCATACCTGAAGCACTTGCCGCACACACCATATACGATCCCTTCTGGTGGTACGGTCTGATTTGCATGCAGCGCATAGGTGTGATAGCAGACCGCGG
>CAZYTS010000134.1:0-10883 GCA_964649855.1 uncultured Gemmatimonadaceae bacterium | reverse complement strand
GGTCATACCGAATGCGACAAGAGTTTTGCAGCCTGTGTTGCGCGCGGCATGGAGGATTATTACGGTGGCATTAATGTTCGTCCACAAGGCGTTACAACAAAGGATAATTCCACTGGCACATGGGGATTTGGGCGGCAGCTTCTTTCCAGTTTCTCATTGGTAAATGACAGTATATATGGTTTGCCATTGCAAGAGGTATATACTGATGCAGAGTTTCTTGTCAACTGCATGTTGGCAGCAGGACGTGAAGAGGGCGATTTCTATGCTGCATTGGGGATTGTTGGAGTAGGCCCAATTAGTGCATATGCAGCAGATGGTCTAAAACATCGTTTGGATGGAAGTGCAGCGCACGGACCTTTGCCACTTGGCCTGCGACGTTCTCTTGGTCATGATCCTGTATTGGACAATGATCCTGATGCAGACAGCAAGCAATTTTCTATAGATGGTGGGACATTCACAGGCGATAAAGCAGCTGGTGTAGCATTTATCCAGATTAGGCGTGCTGATGTCAAGGGATTACAGCTTACTCGTGCAACAGAACACTCTATGCAAGCTGTTGTTTCTGGTGGCATGGGTGGCTGGTATTGGACTGATGCAAGTACAAGGGCTTGGGCTGCACCAAATACAAATCCAATTTGGATCGCTGTCAATGTAAGGATCAGAGCAGCAGGATTGGAAAATGCCACAGCAGCAGAACAACTTGAATTGTTTGATGTAGATTCAGCTATTGCTTGTGCGGCAATCTGTTCAGATGTTGTCAATAAAATATTTGGCGGTGGAACAGAGACTCAATTCAGGTACAGAGGAGTCATTAGAGATCCTGCACCTTTGCGTGATGTTATTCAAAATATCCTGAACAACTGCCTTGGTTATACAATCAATTCATTCGGGAAACTGAAATTTGGCATTCGCATTAACAGTTCTGTAGTAGAAGCATTTACAGTTGGCAATATTATTTTGGATTCACTCCAACTTCAATCTGCCGATCCACAATTCAATGATTTCACTGCCACATATGCAGACGAGGAATACAATTATGCCACAAACACAGTCAACCTTTATGATCAAGGTCACAAAGACCTGTATGGCAAGATCCCTGGGTCAATCAACCTGAATGGAACATTCACCAAATCTCAGGCATCCAGAATTGTTATCACTCGCCACCGTGAGGAGTTAGGCGGCATCACCGCAGCAGATATGCGGAATGCACGGCGCGGTGCATTTAAGACCACTGTATTGGCATTAAACTGCGAACCTGGGATGGTTTGCAGTCTTACGCACGATGATATGCCCGGAGGGGCAGGTGAATTCCGCATCCAACGTTTGGTTTTGAATCCTGATTGGTCCGTTGATATTGAGTGGCGCACAACGGTTGACAGTATGTATGATATGACTGTCGGACCAAAGCCTGTGGATGTGACTGCGGATGCATTGCCAGTTGAGCAAGTGATTGATCTTTCTCCTGGTGATGTGCAGCCAATCGGCGCAGATGCATTCCAAGTTTCTCAGTCTGATGATGGCATCAATGTTTACTTTGACATCATCTATTCTCCTCCAGGCACAGACTCTAATGACATCGGAACTTTTTCTGGGATATACGCTCACATAGAGGCACCAGATGGCAGTGGCATTTTGTATCCGCAGGGCAAGCACGATTACAATGGTGATCCTGATGGTATCGGGGCACTTCGGTATGGCTCTGCTCAATTAGTGTTGCCACTCCCCATTGCCAGCGCTGATTGGCGTATTATTGTTGCCTCTAGATCCCTTGTTTATATCAAAAAACCTGTGCTGACTGGTGCAGGGGCAACACCAAGTATGGTTGTTACCGTGCCAGCCCAATATCTCCCCGGCGTCACGCCACCACCACAAATTGTTGAAGCTACATTATCTGTGGCTATTTCGGAATACAGAACGGATTTGGATGGTCAGCAATGGGCAAAGATTGTAATTTCATACACCCCTCCTGGTGGTACTCCTTCTGATGCGTATCCAGGCGCTTGGATATATGAGGATGCATCCGGCGCTCCCGATCCAGCTGTAACTAATGCATTGGATGGAAGCCCATGGTATGCAACTTCTATGGGTCTTGATATTGTATTTTGGATGAAGCGTGAAAATGCAGATCTTGATTATTGGGCAAGAGTAACAGTCAATTCTTCTGCAATCACTGTCGTCCCGGATTCTTCTTCTCCAAAGGTAGCATTCACCATACCAAAGTATGCTGATGCACCGCAAGTGACTGGGCTTGCCGTCACTGTGATCTCTGGTGTCAATGGTGGCGTTCCGTCCGGAAAATTCAAGTGGCGGTTTACAAAGCCGAGCGATCCGGAATATTGGTACGTCCGGATTAGCCGCATCAGAACGGACGCGAGCTTCACTCCGCTGTCCGGCGCGACGTATGGCATCGTAGCAGGGCCGATAGATCAAGATCCTGCTGACGATGCCCAGGTGGCGAATGATTGGTGGCCTAAACCTCCAGCTGCTGAATATTGGATTTTCAAGGCTGAATCAATCAATCAGGCGGGCGATGCGAATACGACGAGCGCACCCACTTACAATGTGACGGTTCCGGCGAATCCTGGTATTGCGCTCGATGATGCTGATCCGACAACGATAGGAACTGGACTTGTGGTTTCGGGTGGTGTACTCCGAATCCCGGACTTGGGAATCACGGAATCGTTGCTTGCCGCTCTATCTGTGAGTCAGGCGAAGGTTCAGGACGCCGCAATTAATACTCAAAAGCTCGCCAACCTCGCAGTTGACAATACGAAGATCGCTGCGCTCGCGGTGGACGCCGCGAAGCTGGCAAGTTCCGCTGTAACGTCCACAAAAATTGCGAACCTCGCCGTGGGAACCGCCGCAATCGCTAATCTTGCCGTGGGCACCGCTCAAATTGCCGATGCTGCCATCGTGAACGCGAAGTTGGGAAGTCTCTCGGTAGCAACTGCGAATATTCAGGACGCGGCGATTCTGGAGGCTAAGATTGCCAATCTTGCTGTAACAAATGCTAAGATCAACGATTTGAGTGTCGCCAAACTCACTGCGGGATCGGCCAGTTTCAGTGGTAGTGTCACCTTTTCAGCATCAGCGAGCATGTTCATTGGCGGAGTTTCCGGTGTAACGATCTCTCCTGGAAACTTGAATGCGACCACCATCAATGCCACTTCAGCTGCCCAGGGGTGGACGATCACACCGGGCATCGCCCCCACCATTCAGCCAGTAAGCACCTCCCTAAGTTCAATCGACACCGCACAATACAAAATCGGTGGCACTCAGATTGTCGACAGCAGTCGCAACGCGAATTTTGCCAGCTTGTCAATTGGTGGTGTGTCAGTTATCGATTCTGGGCGGAACGGATCTATGGTTAATCTGTATCTATCCGGCCAGTTTAGAACCAGCAATTATGTTTCTAGCGGTAGCCCAGCGTCTCCGGCAACTCATAAGGTTCCGGTGTATGATCAGTTTGGCTCGCTGCTCAATTACATGTTTCTATATCCATAAGGAAAGAAGAAAATGCCAAAAACAATTACCCTTGAAATCAATGATGAGATGATTGAATCACTGGAACGTTATCTCGACTCCAACCGCCAAACGGTGGTGAATACCGCTGGGGCAGCAGAAAGCGTCCGCATGTTCAATACGGTCGAAGACTTTTTTCAGCATAATTTCGGTACACTCATGATGTCCGTCGCTAAACAGTTCCCAAGCAAGGCGATGATTACCATGTTACAGCAACACAAAGATATTGATGAGCAAATGCTTGCGGCGTCGAAACCAGCACTACGCCCTGTGGTGGGTAAGTCATGAGGATTTTGATATTCTCTCTTTTTTTCACTGTACCTGTGATTGCTGGATGTAGTATTGCTCCACAGTACGAGATTTGTACAGCTCGTTTCAGTACCGCCGCTGTTCGAGCGGCAATCGGAGCGGTATTCACGCAGGAGTTGGAGGGACTCTGGGTCCATGTTAGGACGGAGCGCGACGAAGCCCATTTGATAGTGCGCCATCGAACTCTGGATGGACGCACGCTGGCGACACGTGCTGTAGCCGCGACCCCAGTGGGTGCGTGGAAGACTGCTTTTGTACGGCTGCCGCTAGAGAATCAGGTTCTCTCTATTTCGGTTGACCTGCGCGATCAAACCACACAAGAAGAACCGCTCACGCTGGGGGAAGAACAGTAAGAGATAAGTGCGTTTGAAAATACAGCAAAAGAAGAGGTATGTCTCTTATGATTGCAAATAGGAATTTTTCTGGATTGGCGATTGAATTCAGACAATACGAAGTTGGTATTGGTTGACGACTAATAGGTTATAATTTATTCGGTAACCAAGAGAATCGTATGATCAAAAAAATATTGCTTATTTCAGTTTTGCCCAAGCACAGGAGAAATCTATGAAAAAGGCGCTTGCCTTGTTTGCAATCACCGTTACGCTTGCACTGGGTCAGTTGCCGAAGCCTGGGAGCGGAAGTGGTTCTGGAGGATCTGGCTCAGGAATTGTTGCGACAGGAGAAGGCATCGTTGTTGTGGCGGGTGTGATAGCCGTGGATTCGGCGGTAGTACCAGTGTTCAGCACCGGAGCGGGAGTGCCAAGTGCGGTCTGCACCACAGGCCGTGAGTTCTATACGGATACGACTAATGATCTGCTGTATTTCTGCGTGGACACAAATACGTGGGCACAAGTGGGAGTATCAAACGCAGTGACAGCGGCGGCTGTCCTCGCCGATACGAAATTAGTTGTCGGGAGCGGTGGCGCGAGGGGTGTCGCAGTTTCGGGACTGTCAGGGGTGGTCAAGTCCACTAGCGGAGTTCCCAGTGCAGCGGCGAGCTCAGACATTGTGGGTTTGTTCGCGAGCGGGGCATGCAGCGGGTATTTGAAAAGCGACGGTACTTGCGACACGCCGGGAGGTGGAGGTGTCGATTACATAACCAATCCTGATTTTCTAGATGATTTTGACGCAGGCAACACGGCCAGTGGTACGGTGGGACGGATGAACTGGACGGTGGGCGGCGGAACCACGAGCAGGCTCACAGCGGAATCGGGCGTGCCCGGCATTGTGCGGCGTGCGACAGGGACAACGAACAACACCAACGCACTTACCTATAATCCATCCGCTATTGGCGCAGGAATCCTGCCCGCCGAAAGTTTCGACATCACAATGCGGATTCGTCTCAATCAGACGGACGCGAACACCAACTTCCGCGCGGGGCTTCAATGCGACACTTCGCTGCTATCGAACGTTCCACCGAACAACGGGATCTACTTTGAGAAGTTAGAGACAGACACGAACTGGTTCGGCGTTACCAGAGCGTCGAGCAGTTCCACCAGAACCAACACTAGTCAGGCGGCGTCTACATCGTGGGTCAAGCTGCGTATTCGGAGGGTGAACGGAACGACCATCGGATTTACAGTGAATTCGACACCCGAAGTAACTGCCACGGCGACGATCCCCACAGCCGCCTGTGTGTACTGGATGGTCATTACGAACAGCACGACGGCGGACAAGACGTTCGATGTGGACTATTTCAGGAACCAGATTTCAGGACTCACCAGGTAACATGCGAACATTCGTTCTTACATTGCTGTGCTCTGCGGCTGCGCTGGCGCAGTCGAATACATTCACGATCCGCAATGTGAGCGGCGCGAACCGGACCAATGTGCCTGTGCGCATGGGCCGTCCGTTTCTCGACGGCGAGATCGCGGCGTATCCTCAGGTGGTTTGCGGTATCACTGCGCTTACCACACAGGCGAACGTGAAGAAACGACACGCGAGCGGCGATGTGGCGTTTGCTCTCGTCTCGTTCCTCCTGCCTTCAATTAACAGTGGCGCAGTGACATCGTGCTCGTTCCAGAACCAGGCGTCTGGCAATACAATGGCACTGACCAAGACCGCAATGCTTGATGCCGGGTATGACTTTGATGCAGTAATGGAACTCACGAGTACTTGCTCTGGGTGCTCACAAGGGACGCAGACTTACAGTGCGAGGGACGCACTCATCACTTGGGACGGCAGCGCAGATGCGCCCTACATTGGACCTGTGTGGAAATGGGCGCCTGGGTCGGTGGCGCAGACCATCGTGTTCGGCGATCACGTTGCAGGCTCATCCGACATCGGCTGGCAGCAGGCTAACGCCATGCCGCTCACCGCCGCATTGTCGATCACGAGTGGAGTCACGACCTACCGCCAACTCACCGTTGCCAGTACAACCAATGTCTCGGTGCCGTCCATCGTTCGCATCAGCGCGGTGAACAACCACGATGAAACCAGCACGCCGCAAAGCGAGGACATTCGCGTATGCTCGAAGACATCGACGGTTCTGACCGTCTGCGGAGTAAGCAACGTCACAGTGAGCGGCACCACCGTCACGGTCACAACTCCTGAGGCGCACGCGATCAGGGACGGCCAGAGGGTCACCATTGCCGAAGTCAATCGCACGTCGCCATCTGGCCTATGGCCTGGGGTCAATGGGTATTTCAAGGTCACTGTCACCAGTTCGACCACGTTCACATACACGAGCGCCTCCGCCGTCTCGGCGGTCTACGCCAGCGGAGGCGTGATCGGGCGCGGGTGGAACGACTCGACTGTGATGGGCGGCGCGGCCTACGCGCTCGACATCAACGGTAACCCCGCTGGCCTGTACCTCTTCCCGAACACTTGGGCGGATCCGCCGAACGCGGCGTACAAGTCGTTCCGGCCTGTTGTGCAAGCAACCTTCTGGCCGACGATCCACAAGGTTCAGGTGCGGTTCGTAGGCGAGATCGCGGATTCGGAGAAATGGGGCGATCTGGTTTATGGTCTGGTGCTCAAGACCGGAGACGCCTCGCCCGCCACCGTCTACTCTTCAGCCACGGATCGCGGGGAGCAGGTGTATCACCGCGCAGGTTCCCGGTGGACAAAGGAATTTTGGATTGGCGGCGATCCTCCAGCGATGGAGATTGACCACAATCTTGAATACCTGAAGGCAACGCGCTGGTCATGGAACTTCGACACGGACACGTCTCGGAACGCATCGCTCGCGGTCCTTTCCACGACACCAGCAGAGTACGCAGCACTCTACAGCGACAATCTCCACGACATCTACGATTTCGCCAACCTGGAGAAGTCGCAAGGCTCGCCATCGCTCGACGACCAGGATGGCCCGGTGCCGCAGGTGCACACAACTTACCTGCGAACCTTCTCTTCAGCGATGAAAGACGCCGTGTTCGGCATGGCTGATCTCGGGGCGTCGTGGTACACGCACTTCCGCGAAGGCGCAT
This sequence comes from uncultured Gemmatimonadaceae bacterium, assembly GCA_964649855.1. Lineage (GTDB taxonomy): Bacteria > Gemmatimonadota > Gemmatimonadetes > Gemmatimonadales > Gemmatimonadaceae > CAZYTS01. The sequence continues at coordinate 3,624 of CAZYTS010000134.1, read as the reverse complement.
CGGGAAAACGCATCACGCGACCATCTGCTGCGGGATGCCCCGCGCAATGCGCCGTGGACGCGAAGGGACACGTGCTCTCTGTGACAGACCGCCCAAACCATTTCTCGCGCAACGTCAAGTTGCAAGGGACTTCGATCCCCGTCGCGTCGAGAATCACGATTCCCGGCGGCGTGACCGGATCGGCCACCACAACGGGCGGGTTCCGGCTTGGCATGATCCATTTGTTCGAGCCGTTCTCGGTTCCCTACATGCTGACGGGAGACTTCTTCTACCTGGAAGAACTTTGGTTCTGGGCCGGGTACGGAGCAGCCTATTCCTACGCCGCGAACGACACGCAGCCGTATTCTCGCGGCCCGCTGACGCTCGGCTATGGGGTGAGCGGCGTGCCTGCAATTGCGTGCTTGTCCACCAATTCCACGCTGGCAGCGGACATCAGCAGTTCCGTGCAACTCGCGAAGATCACGTCCAAGTGGACCGGACCCTCCTCGCCCACCTACGTCTCGATGGTCCAGCCGCAGACGGTGGGCAAGCAGCTTTCGTTCGTGTCGAACAACGCCGCCGACACGATGGACCTCTACCTGGAGGGGGAGGACGCGACTGGCGCAACACAGAGCGAGACCATCGCGCTGAACGGAACAGCGGCGGTAACGACAGCGCGGACGAACTGGCTCAGCCTGCATGGCTTCAAGTTCACTGGCGGCACACCTGCCGGAGTAGTCACCGCGACGTTCGTCGGCGTCACGGGAACACTGATTCAGTGGCCAGGTCCAGCGACACCAACGGCTTGGATCAACCATCCACTCGGGACGGGAGTTTCCATCAAGTCGTCCTCGACATCCGACACAACGGCACGCTTCGATGTGGTGCTCTACGGCACGCGGACGGGAAGTGGCGCGCTCGTCACTGAGACACTGAGCCTCAACGGGACGACCGCCGTGAGCAGCAGTTACTCTGACTGGAACCGCATCTACGGCATGAACACGGTGCTCGACGGCACCACGACCGATTCGCTCACCTATGGAACAATCTCGGTGGTCCGTCCAGACAACGTGATCATCATGACGCGCGGGAACAGCATTCTCCCCGTTCCTGCGCAATTGACCCCTGGCGGCGCGGGCGAGGAGCGCATCAGAATCATCAACGTCGATGTCGCCTCCAAGATGGCCGTGATCGAGCGCGGCGTTTCCGGGGCCGCGAAGTCGCACTCCAGCGGCGCGACCTTCCGCTACGAGACGGTGGACACGAACAACTTCGAGATCCGCATTACTGGCTGGTATCTCCGGCTGCTGGCAGCGGCGGCGTTCATGAGCCCGGACGATACAGCCGAGGGTTCCTACTTCACTTCCATCGCCCGCGATCAGGTCGCCAGCATCGAGGGGCAGCGCGGCATCACGGCCAGCGCCGCTGACGCCTCATACTCCGCTGTCTGGAATTGGTCGAACATGACGCAGAGCACGGTTGGCCAGAGCGGCGCGGTGCGAAGCTGCGGCGGCGTGGCTCTGTACTCGCCGCTAAACATCTACGACCGTGGTGGAACGGCCTTCACACAGGGCTGGCCGATCTCGGATCAGGCGCTGATCTACGGGATTAACAAGAGCCTTGCTTACGAGTCCACCGGGGGATTCCCCATGAACTTCGTGACGATGGGTCTTGGCCGCGTGGAAGAACTCAACGTCGCCCCAGCCACAGCCTCTCTTACCTGGCTGGCTACGTTTTACAACGGGGCGGTGAATGCAGCGGGGTCCGGCTGCGCCAATTGCCCGTTTACGATCTTCACATCAGGCCGCTATCCCGTCACGGTCAAGGCAACGGGCGACCATGCCACCACGTTCAGCCAGCTTCACTCGCTCTATGACGATGGGACGTTCAGTGGGTCGAACTGGCAGGGGAAGACCTCGTTTCCGTCCACCACGGCGTACCCCTGCATCTCGGGCATGGCGCTGTCGTTCGTCGCCGACAAGACGGGCGGTGCGGCGGCAGAAACGTGGCTGTCGGCGAACCTGCGGGACTCGATGACATGGTGGAGCAGGCCTCTCGCGGGGGCCGCGAACTCATGTGCAACGCGCTGGTCAATCGTCCCGCGCAGCACCGCGCCGGGCTTGCCTGTGATCATCACGACCAGCCTGCCGCAAGGGCAAGTAGGCGCGGCTTACAGCGTCAACCTGAATGCACTGGGTGGCACAGCGCCTTACTCTTGGTCCGTTTCGGCAGGCGCGTTGTGCGGCGGACTGTCCCTCGCGGCGAACGGCACGCTGAACGGCACCCCCACAACCAACGAAACCTGCAACTTCACCGCCGAGGTCGAGGATGCGGACACCAACACCGACACGCAGGCGCTCTCGCTCACAATCAATCCCGCCGTGGGCGACCCTGTCATCACGACGGCCTGCCCTGTCACGTCGGCGGTGCTCAACCAGCCGTACGGCGGCTACCAACTCACGGCGACGGGAGGCACGGCTCCGTACACATGGGCGCTGGCCAACTCGACCACGTTGCCCACCGGAATGTCCCTGTCCACAGGCGGCTACATCACCGGGACGCCGACGGCGACAGGGACCACGACGTTCGACTTCACCGTGACGGACGATCTCGCCGCGACAGACACGCTGACTGGCTGCACAATCCAGGTGACATCGAACAATCCGCCTGTCATCACATCCAGCCCTTCCGCCACACTCACTTACAACGTGAGCTTCAGTGGCAGTTACTCCGCGACGGGTGACCCTACGATCTCTTATGCAGTGACCGTCGGCACTCTGCCACCGGGCACGTCGCTCTCCGGCGCCGGGACGCTCTCCGGCACGCCTACCACCATCGGCAGTTACCCGGTTACGGTCTGCGCCACGAACGACGCGGGGCAGGACTGCGAGGCCCGAAGCTATGCTGTGCGGCCAGGGGAGCAGGGCCTCAATGTCACGGCGTTGGTGGCCTCGACTTCCGCACTGGTGTCCGTGAGAATGGACGGCCTTGACGCAAACACCACTCTCACGCTGGTAGTCCGCGATGCAGCAGTTATTGAGCAGTCCGCCGCGACGGGCACGATTTCAGCCGGACCAGCTTACAGGCAGTACGTTCTTACTGGACTGCTTCCCTCTACCGTCTACCATTTTGATGTCGCCGGCGGAGGATACGGCGGCACGTTCTCGATCCAGACACCAGACGCAGGCACGAACAACAACGCCGTGCTATATCAGGTGTTTCCATCTTCCGTTTCCGGGACCACGCACCTGCGCCTGCGTTATGGAGGGACCTCGGCACTTGGCAGCACATCGTCCGTGACAGCATGTTCCGGCGGCGTCTGCCAGATTACACTGACGCGCGACTCAGGCCCGCTCTGGGTCGCTGACGACAGGTGCGCAGACAGCGCCTGTTCAACCATTCTCGCCTCGCATCCTGCGAGGCCATTCATGATCCAATAAAAAGGAGATTTCTTATGAGCACATCCCCTATTACTCCTGGCGAGAACATACTGCCGGAGTTTGGCGTTTTCACTCCGCCATCCCCCCTGCCTAATCCTGCCGATTTGTCTGCAGGTAAATACGGAAACAATCTTCGTTACGGTATTTTGAATTTGGAAGATCCAGAGGTAGAAATAAAGTTCAAGCTAGTGTTGACTTGGCTGGC
>CAZYTS010000133.1:0-10986 GCA_964649855.1 uncultured Gemmatimonadaceae bacterium | reverse complement strand
AGACCATTCGGGCGACCAGGGGTATCTCCTCACCAGCCAACCCCTCCGGGTACCCTGAACCATCCCACGACTCATGATGCGAGCGCACGATGGGCGTGATGTCCCAGGGGAACTCGATGTCCGAAAGCAGTTGCACGCCGGCAAGCGGGTGACGTTTGACTATTTCCCATTCTTCGCCACTCAGTCGTCCGGGTTTGTTGAGTACTTCTTCCGGAATCACGAGTTTGCCGACGTCGTGCAGGAGAGTGCCGATGCGGAACCAGAAAAGTGCGTGGTCGTCCAGTCCTGCATGCTGAGCCAGAGCGCATGCAACGTCTGCAACGCGCTCGCAGTGACCTTGTGTGTAGCGATCCTTGCTTTCGGTCGACTCACCCCACTTGCGCGCCACCTCGATGAATTCGCTTTCGAGTTCGCGTGTGGATCGTTCGATATCCGCCAGGTCGTGCCTGGCCTTGAGTTGTGAGAAGAGCCTGTGCGCCGTGTTGAGGCTCCTCAGCAGGTCGCGGTTGCGCCCCAGTGCCTTGTAGAGAATAGCACTTTCGCGCGCCACTTCGGCTAGAAGCAGAATGTTGCTGCGCGTTTCAGCGATCGCTGCAGCGTCTCTAAAGTGAACCTCTGCTACGTCTGCGGTACCTCTGTTGCGCGCGACAATTCCGGCAAGTTTGAGCGCCTCAGCGACTGCAGCTGCGTCATCGCGCGTGCGGGCCTTGTTGAGCGCAAGGGCAACTTCGGCTTCAGCCGCTGCGTAGTCACCTCGTGCGACGGTAAGCGCGGCACGGTTGACCACAAGCTGTATTTGTATGTCTTCGCAACCATGGCGTTCGGCCAGGGCCAGCGCTTCGCTGTAGGACGTCAGCGCTTCCTTCCACCGCTTGAGCTGAGTCTGCAGCAACCCAAGGTTGTTGAGCGCAATGCAGGCGTCACGGTGTCTGCCTAACTGGCGATATTCTCTGAGCGAGCTGTCATAGTACAGCAGGGCCTGATCCGGTTCGCCGCGAATGGAAGCGATCACTCCCAGATTCTGCGCGGTCATGGCCGCTAGCGATGTGTCTCCATTGCGAAGGGCGCGCTCACGCGCCTCGAGGTAGAGCCGCCTCGCCTCGTCGAGATTGCCCTGACGCCACCAGATTATGGCGTGCAGATTCTGCGCGTGTCCTAACGCGGCTTCGTCGGCGTCGGCTTCGGCACAGGCGTACGCGGCCTCAAGACAATCCAGTGCCTCTGCAAATCGTGCCTCTGCCTGAAAGCTGCGAGCGATCCAGCGGAGGATCGTGGATGTTGAGACGCTGTTGTTATCAAAGCGCGGAATGTTGAGCGCGGCGTTGTAAGCAGTGCGCGCCTCGGCAAATCTGCCCTCGCGCTCGAGCTTCTGGCCTTCTTCGGTAAGTGCGCGTACATCCTGGCCTGGCGTGACAGCGTTATCTGTCGTCTGGCTCAGTCCCCCTGACGGGGTTACGCCATTTGAGGGCGACGGCTGTTCACTCACCTTGTGTTTTCTTGGGACGGGAGGGTGGCAGGCAATCGTATCTGGTCCGTTGATTCCCGCTCATCCACTATCGCGTTTTTCCGGCTGTGCTGCTCGCGACCCGAGCCTGATTTGAGGACCAAATGGCGCGCTCTTACGACGCCTGAAAGGCCCGAAAAGGCACGAGTTGGGCGCAGGGGTTCCGCTGTAAGCCTTTCAGTCGTCTGTTATCGGCTCGTACCCCCTGTTCGGGACTTCCATCGCTACCAATACCATGGCCAGATCCCAATCCCCCCGTCTCCGATCCTCGACCCTGCTTTCGATTGGAGCCTTAGTTGCGCTGATGCTCACAGGTTGCTCAGGGCGAGACGACGGCGCTCCAGGCGGCGAACCTGGCGGGACACTGGTGATCGCGACGCCTGTGGAGCCTGAAAATCTCCTTCCTCCGTTGGTGCCTTCACTTAGTGCCAAGCAGGTGGTGGATCAGCTCTTTGACTTTCTGGCTGATGTTCCGGAGCCCATGGCCACCATTGGCGACAATGGCTTTCGGCCTAGAGCTGCCGAGAGTTGGAGTTGGTCGAGCGACTCATCGAGCCTTGAGTTCAAGATCGATTCGCGGGCGCGTTTCCACGATGGTCAGCCCGTGACGGCGTATGACGTTGGTTTCAGCTACGACTTTTACAAGGATCCTGCAGTAGGTTCGATGCACGCCAGTGCACTTCCCGCGATCGATAGCGTAGTTGTGAGCGATTCAGCGACGGTGCGCTTCTATTTTGCCGAGAAGAGCCCCGAGCGCTTCTTTCACCTTGTGTACAACCTTGCGGTGTTACCACGCCATGCCTTGCAGGGCGTGGATCGCAGCAAGTTGAGCGACTCTCCGGCGATGACGGCGGGACTGGGAAGTGGGCCATTCAAGTTGGCGCGCTGGGATCATGGTACTCGTCTCGAGCTGGTGGCCAACGAGGAGTATCATCGTGGCAGGCCGGCGTTGGACAGGATCATCTGGCGTATTGGCGGTGACTTTGCCACGGCGGCTCGGAGCGTGATAGCCGGGGAGTCGGATTTTGTGGAGATCCTTCGTCCCGAAGCCATGCAGCAGGTTGCAGAGAGCCAGGATGCTCACGCTGTGGAGTACCCCACATACGAGCACGGGTACTTGCTTTTCAATACCCGGTCGCCCAACGATCGCAAGCGTCCGCATCCCATACTGGGTGATGCAAGGGTACGCCGGGCATTGGGTATGGCAATTGATCGTCAGGCGCTGGTGAAGAACGCGTATGACTCGCTTGCGGCGCTTTCGTACGGACCGTTTACGAAGTCGCAGTGGTCGGCTGACACGACGATTGCGCAATTGCCATTTGATCTGGCGCATGCTGGTGCGCTTCTTGATTCCGCGGGCTGGCGCGACTCAAATGGAGACGGTATCAGGGAGAAAGGGGGCCAGGCATTGCGCTTTGAGGTGTTGATTCCGTCGGTGAGTGCGGCGAGGCAGCGGATCGCGGTGGTGTTGCAGGATCAGCTCAAAGGTGTTGGCGCAGACGTTGTGATCAAGTCTGGGGAGCCCGCGTCGCTTGGTCCCACGTTAGGCGCTGGGCGCTTTGATTCGTTTGTTCATATCTGGCATCTGGATCCGAGTCCAGCGACTATCGAGCAGACGTGGGGTAGTCAGAATCTGGAGCAGTCTGCGAATTTTGGCTGGTACAGCAATCCTCGTGTTGACTCGCTCATCGATGCGGCGCAGGGTGAGCGCGACCTGGTGAAGGCGCGGGCGATTTACAGGCAGGTATATGAGCAGATTGTGGCTGACGCTCCTGCAGTATTCCTCTGGGAGCCGCGTCTTTTTGCGTTGGTGAACGATCGTTTTCGCTTTGAGAGGTTGCGGGGTGATGCATGGTGGGCGGGACTGCGGACGTGGCATATTCCGGCCAACGAGCGAATCGCGCGGGACAATCCAGGGGGCTGAGCCGGACTCGATCCGTCTTGCCTCAACAACGTGAGCGACCTGGAAAACGTTTTCACGGGCGACGTTTGCGCAGCGCGCGAGTATTCATCCACCTTCCCGGGCAACGTGTGCGATAGCGAACGAGGCCCGGGATCTAGTGTCGTTAGTCGATGCGTAAAATGCGGTGACCCGAGCCGCTGTGGATGGGTTTACTAAAGAGGAGGGTTTCTTAGAACACTCAGCCACTGTGACCGGGGATGGAATGCTACGACTACTTGCAAGATCCAATCTGATATTGCTGCTTGTAATACTTAGTGCAGATGTGTCGACAGCCCAAGGTACGAGGATTGCACTCTTAACCAGCGTCGAGGGCGCTAGGCAAGGAGGATGGGCCGTATTGGCGGTTGGCGCGGAGGGCGCACTAAGTACGTCATCATGGGAAGCGCGTCTCTCGTTCTCGCGGATAGGCTCCCTGGGAGGGTGTATGACATGCCTCGGTTGCTCGTGCTTCGGGCACGAAGTGGATACGTGGGAAGCTGGACTGGGAGTACCCCTCGGCAAAGCAGGCGCGGCCTTGCAGGGTTGGCTGGCAGGTATTGCCGTGGGTCATGCTACGCAAAAGTTCGGCGAATCCGGGGCTGTCTTTGGTGCTTATGTCACGCGGAGCTGGCAACTGACTAACTACATACTGATTCGCACCGAAGGTCGCCTGAGATCTATGCGCGCGGGCAACCTTAGATCGCGCGGAGGTGCTGGCTTGAAAGTGGGAATCGGGTTGTATGCACCCTGAAGCATTACCGTCACGAATGACGAAGAACACCATCGTGGCTCGAAGGACTCAGCCCCCCCGCCCTCACCCCCTCGCCTCTACTGGTACACAAATCTCGGTAAGCAGCTCCTCTGGCTTGGCTGTTTCCATCGTGTTGTGATAGATCTCGATACTGGCGCTGTCACGTACACGGTTGCCGCTCGCTGGAATCCATTCGCCCATCAGCCGCGACCAGGAATCACCCAGTAGCTCGTAAGGACCTTTGTGCATTGTGCAGGCATAACGCCCTGCCCCGATTCTCATCTCCACGAGTCCTTCCGGCAGAGACACCGCCTCGGGGACCACGAGCGCCGCGTGCGAACGAAGCTCGTCCTGCGGCGTTGTTTCGGGATCATCGTGGTAGAGACCGATCATGGCAGACGCGTGCTGCATGAGTCCCGCTGGTCCCGCGAGTTGCCCTAGTCGCGCAAAGGCATTGCCCACCTGGTTGTAAGGCCCCTTGTGTTCAACAGTTGCCAGCCGCATGGCCGGCATATCCTTGATTTCTACCTGCATCTCCTTGCCTCCAGAATCACGAGGTATGAATTGCTGCAAACGTCCGTCGGGAATAAAGTGCACACCGCATCTTGCAGTTAGTTCGATACGCGGAAATGCTCGCTGACGAAAACCTGTGGGTGACGTACTGTATGCGGCACGAAATGCTCGCGTGAACGCTTCATGCGTCTCGTACCCCGCCGTAAACGCAATCGCAGTCACCGAAGAGCTGCTATTGAACAGTTGCCATGCCGCGCGTTCCATCCGCAATCGCCTATTGAGCTCAAGCGGTGTCTCACCAACCATGCCCTGAAACACCCTGTGGAAGTGAAAGGGTGAGAGACAGGCATCGCGCGCGAGCTCGTGCAGATCGAGCGCCTGGTCGAGGTCGCCCGTTATGCGATCGATAGTGCTCTGCACGGCCCGCTGATAAAAGGAACGGGTATCCGCTTTCATGCGTGTTAATCTGGCCGCGGTCTGCGAGCTGTGCTTGATCTGTTTTGCGGATTAGCGACCGACGTCCGCGGCCATCCCCGCTCCGGACAGCTGCATCACTCTCGTCAAGCCTTGCGCTTCGACGATGCGTTGTAAAGGGCCTGCGAATAGCCCTCCCATTTCCAGTTGGTCCGGCCGCACAATGAGAACCGCGGTTCGCGCCTAACCAGGAGCGCGAAACACCTCCGCCAACTCAACTACCAACTCAGGAGCACCTGGCTCAACTCGCCACCTCAACACATCGCTGACCCGGCGCGGCTCCTCATCACTCGGCGTCCAAACCTCAACAACGCTGGCCTCGGGGTCAACGACCCAATATGTGGTCACTCCCTGTTCCTGATACAACCGACGCTTTACCCATCTGTCCTGACGCAGGCTCGATGGTGACAACACCTCTACTGCTAATAGCAAAGTCTTTTTAGTCTCCCAACCTCCCGCGATCTCTTCCTTCGCAAAAACAAAGAGATCGGGCTGTACCAGCGTTTCATCGTCCCACGTGATATCCGCTGGCGAGATAACGAGCGTGTCTTTCAGGCCAAAAGGGGTCAGGTAGTTTCCCAGAGGGAACATCAGCCTCAAGAGCACATTCTGATGCCTGTAGGCGGCCGCCGGACTCACAAGGAGTTCGCCCTTGATGAGTTCGTAACGGTTCCCGTCGTTCGGGAACGCGAGTACTTCAGCGACGGTGTATCGCCGCGAAACTGATCGCGCAGGCATGCCCATAACTTCTGCTCGGCGCAGTTTGAGTCGCAAGGGGGAACTTGACACTTCACATTCCCAATTTGTTGGTATGCGCCTTGGGATGCGTCATCGTTTTCTTGCGAATCGAATCGATTTTCGCGCAACCAAGTGGAGTGACGATACGATCGAGGCATCGACTCGGCACACCCCCTAGCGCTGCCGCGTACCCGCGCGTATTTGGTGGCGACTCAGCAACGCACCACACACGCTCACTCGGCCACTACGATGTCCAGTCGCTACTGCATCCTCGCTACGGTCGCGCTAGGCGCGGTTATTACCTCACCGCTCACTGCTCAGCAACGACAAGCCGCCGATTCCGGGGCGCGCAGTCAGTCGTGGGACGTCACGGCGGCGCGAGGCAAGACGCGCGACATCGCCTTCACGACTTCAGAAGGAACATGGATGTCCGTTGACATCTCCCCCGATCAGTCGTGGATCGTCTTCGACCTGCTGGGCCACATCTATCGAATGCCGGCCTCCGGGGGAGAAGCAAGGTCGCTCACACAGAACTCGGGTGTGGCACTCAACTTTCAGCCACGCATCTCACCCGACGGCCGCTTCATAGCCTTTATATCGGATCGCCGAGGACAGTACAACTTGTGGGTGATGAACTCTGATGGCTCCAACCAGCGGGCGGTCTTTTCTGATCTCAATGTCACGGCGTTCGAGCCCGCATGGACTCCCGACTCACGCTTTATCGTCGTCAGGCGCGGCACGCGCGGAGGACCAGGTGGCGGCGGAGGCGGAGGTGGAGCTGCAAACGGTATTTGGATGTACCATCGCGACGGCGGTCAGGGTACCGCGCTCATAACGAGTGCAAACGCCGGTGGCGGAAGTCCTGCAATGCCCTCGGTCTCCAGCGACGGTAAGTACATCTACTACCAGGCGACCATGCAGGTCGATACGCGGCATCCGCTCTCGGGCGCCATCCAGCTTCGTCGCTTTAGCTTTGCAGATGGTGTTGTCATCGACGTGACGGCCGGCGAAAGCTCAGGTGCAGCGGCGGGCCGCTTCTCGTCAGGCGGTGCTGCCGTTCCGGAAATCTCGCCCGACGGACGCTGGCTCGCCTTTGCACGACAGATCCCCGATGGCACCCTGAACTTCAAAGGACACGAGTACGGCCCACGCACTTCTCTCTGGCTGCGCGACATGCAGACAGGCATCGAACGCATGGTGATGGATCCAATAGAACCCATGGCCGGGAGCAACTCAAAGATCGTGGGAACGCTGCCGCGCTATAAGTGGGCCCCGGACGGACGATCGCTGGTACTGATGCAGGGTGGAAAACTACGGCGTGTAGCGGTGTCAACCAGCCAAGTCTCCACAATCCCCTTCACTGTCAACTACAGGCGCACCATCTCCGAAATGGCTCGGCGCGAGTTCCGTATTCCCGATGACTCGCTGAACGTGAAGTTTTTCAGATGGCCATCGAGCAACGGAAGGAATATTGCGTACCAGGCCGTCGGCCGTGTCTTTGTACAGGACGGGCCCAGTGGAACACCGCGACGCGTGACACCTACGTCCTTCTCTCCCTTGGAGTTCATGCCAGCGTGGAGTCCCGATGGTCGGCAGCTCGCCTTTGTAACCTGGGATGACACAGGTCGTGGTCACGTCTGGAAAGTCCCGGCCACGGGCGGTCAACCCACGCGCCTGACGAGAAACCCGGGTGACTACGTGGACCCCGTCTGGTCAAGCGATGGACAGTCTGTAATCGTTATGCGCGGTGAAGGTGCGACGGCGCGCGGCCGAACGATGACGCACAACGCGTGGTTCGAAGTCTATCGCCTTGCTGCCAATCCTCCGGCCGGCGGTGACAGCGGCACAACGGTCGCGCTCGTCCGTCGCATCTCCGGTACAGGCATCGGTGGCGAAGCCCGGCGTCAGCTCGCGCGAGCCTCGATTGGTCCTGACCAGCGAATCTTCTGGCCCGAACAGCGCGCCGCGACTCCTGGTCAGCAGGGTAGTGGCGGGACGGTCCTCATCTCCGTCAAACCGGACGGCAGCGACCGCACAGAACACGTCACCTTCCCCGCAGCTGACGAGATCGTGCCGTCACCTAACGGTTCATACGTAGCGTTTCAGGAGGGAGACAACGTCTACATTTCCTCGTTTGCTTATGGCGGTATCGGAAGTGGCATTCAACGTATCGAGAAGCGTCGCGGTGCATTCCCGGTTAAACAGCTCACCACTCAGGGAGGTCTCTTTCCGCGCTGGCGCAATGATTCGACCCTGGAATATGGAAGCGCCAATCAGTTTTACGTGCATCACGTTGAGAGTGGCAGGACCGACACCACGACGTTCGCACTAACGGTTCCTAGGGCGACTCCTCAGGGCACGGTCGCACTTACCAATGCGCGGATCGTTCCGCTCAACAAACAGGCTGTGATCGAGTCGGGCACGATTGTCGTCCGCAATGGACGCATTTCCTGCGTAGGTTCCTGTAACACATCGGGCATCGATCGCGTTGTCGACGCCAGAGGCAAGACGATCATTCCGGGCTGGGTCGACATGCACTCGCACCACTATCGCGAGTGGCGCGGCATGCGACCCAAGCGCGATTACGAACAGTCCATCTACCTCGCCTACGGAGTCACCACCACGCTCGATGTCTCGATGTACAGCCAGAACATGTTCCCCACTGCTGAGTTGATCGAGACCGGTGAAATGATCGGGCCACGCGGATTTTCAACGGGAGACAACATCACCGCAGGCGACGCCGCGCGTGCCAACCAGATCAACAATCCACGCGACGCCCTCGACGCCGTAACAAAGATGGCAAGCTGGGGCGCCGTTTCCATCAAACAGTACGCGCAACCGAGGCGTGATCAGCGGCAGTGGATGGCCGAGGCAGCTCGAACGGTCGGAATTAACCTCACCTCAGAAGGAAGCTTCTTCTTTGAGAATCTTGCTTTCATCATGGACGGGCAGACTGCGTGGGAGCACGCCTTTCATGAGCTACCCATGTACTCCGATGGTGCCAGGTTTCTGGGACAGGCAGGGGCAACATACTCTCCCACCTTGGTTGTTTCTGGACCAACTGGCTGGAACATCGAATACTGGTTCGCCGAGTCTGATGTGTGGAAGGATCCAAAACAGCGCTACTGGTTCCCGTGGCGCGTGCTCACTCCCCACCTCAGGTACCGCTGGTTGCGGCCCACGACGGACTACACTTTCCCGTTAGTCGCTCAAGCTGTTGCTGATGTTGTCGCAGAAGGTGGGCACGGCGCCATGGGGAGTCATGGCGAACACCACGGCCTTGCCCCTCACTGGGAGGTCTGGATGCTTTCCTCAGCGCTGGGCAATGCGGGCGCCCTGGAGATGGCGTCGATGGGCGGAGCCCGCTTCCTTGGGGCAGACAAGGATCTTGGGAGCATCGAAGTTGGCAAGATCGCCGACCTCATGGTGCTCAACTCCAATCCACTGGATAACATCAGGAATACGAAAGATGCTCAATACGTGATGAAGCAGGGTGTGCTGTACGACGCCATGACACTCGACCAGCTCTGGCCAAGAGCTGTGCCTTATGGACCGCGTTATTGGGCTAACGACGATGAGCTGCAGATGAACAGCAAGTCCACTGACGTCTTTGACAAGACGCCACCACGAAGGGAGTAGCCGACTATCCAATCTCTGCTGGATATTCCTGTCACTCGGATCACCGGCGAGGCGACGACTCTCGCCGAGCATGCGGGCAAGGTGTTGCTGATAGTAAATGTGGCTTCGAAGTGCGGCTTTACACCGCAGTACAGGGGACTCGAATCCCTGTATCGTACGTATCGCGATCGAGGGTTTACGGTACTTGGATTTCCTGCAAACGATTTCTTGAGTCAGGAGCCTGGTACTGACGCGGAGATTGCCGAGTTTTGTTCTGCTGAGTACGACGTGAGTTTTCCGTTGTACTCAAAGATCGTAGTGACCGGGGCGCAGAAGCATCCACTTTACAGAGCGCTGATCGAGGCCAGGCCGGAGATCGAGTTCAAGAAAGGGAGTACTCTTCGGCTGCTGCTCAAGCCGTTCAGGATTGGAGCAGCAAAGGGTGAGGTTCACTGGAACTTTGAGAAATTTCTGGTTGACCGGAGCGGAGCTGTGGTAAGGCGTTTCAGCACTGATACCGAGCCCAATGATCCCGCGGTTGTGACGGCGATAGAGGACGCGCTCGTTCACTAGAACCATTCGCCTTTCCGGGCGAAACGAGCGAGGAGGGAATCCGTCCCTTCGCCTTGCGGTGCGAAACTAGCGACGAGGGAACCCCTCCATTCGACTTGCCGGGCGAAGCGAGCGAAGCGAGTGGAGACCCGGCATCCAGTGTCGTGTCCTTCAGCCCTATTGCGAGCAGCGATGAACCCTCCCTCGCCCGCCGTGCGAAACGAACGACGAGGGAACCCCTCCCCTCGACTTGCCGGGCGCAACGAGCGAAGCGAGTGGAGACCCGGCATCCAGTGTCGTGTCCTTCGGGCCTATTGCGAACGGCGATGAACCCTCCCTCGCCCGCCGTGCGAAACGAACGACGAGGGAACCCCTCCCTCGCCCGCCATGCGAAACGAACGACGAGGGAACCCTCCCTTCGACTTGCCGGGCGAAACGAGCGACGAGGGGACCCTCCCTTCGACTTGCCGGGCGAAACGAGCGAAGCGAGTGGAGACCCGGCATCCAGTGTCGTTTCCTCCACAATTTGCGACGTTGCTAATTCGCTCAATCAGGCCACGCTCGGAACTCCACGCACGAATACAACTACCATGGCGCTCCAATCATACAAACCGTGTGCAATCACGGCGCTCCAGATGATGCGTCGGTCTACCAGCATTGCAGCGCCAAAGACTGCTCCCGCCAGAGCCGTTCCGATCACTCCTGTCATTCCCTGATAGCCATGGGCGAGCCCAAACGCCAGAGACGTTGCCAGCCAGCCCGCAACCACGCGCGAGTTCCAGTCACTGCCTCCTCCGATCAGGCGTTTTTGGATAAAGCCGCGAAATACGATCTCCTCTGCAAATGCGCCATTGACCAGGGCTATCGTGAGCATTACGAGCAGAAGGTCAACTC
>CAZYTS010000132.1:0-11036 GCA_964649855.1 uncultured Gemmatimonadaceae bacterium | reverse complement strand
GGATGGCTCGAAAGTCCAGGATAGTGCACCGCCTCAACGCGAGGATGCGCCGCAAGAAAATCTGCAACAGCAGAAGCGTTCCTGGTATGCTGACGAATGCGGCAAGGGAGCGAAGCAAGTCCCCGGTGAATCAGCCAGCAATCAAATGGGCTTGCGACAGCTCCAGTTGTCGATTGCAGCATGCGAATCCGCGCCCAGAAATCGTCGGCCTCACGCGTTATCAGCGCACCACTAAGGACATCAGAATGTCCGCCGTGGTACTTGGTGGTGGAATACATTGCAATGTCAGCACCAAGAGCGATGACAGGTTGCCCGATTGGTGTGGCCCATGTGTTGTCTACCACAAGCTTTGCACCGGCCTTGCGTGCGATCTCTGCAGCACCAGCAACGTCTGTGACGGCTAAAGTCGGATTGGATGGCGTCTCGATCCAGATGATCCTGGTCTTTGCCTTTACGGCGGCGCGCATTGCGTCGAGGTCGTCGGTATCAACAATCGAGTGCTCCAACCCCCAATCGTTGAACACCAGTGCCAGGAGCTTTTTGGTTCCGTAGTAGACCTGGCGTGGGCATATCACGTGGTCACCGGGCCGCAGCGCCTGAAAAATCGCAGCGGTCGCGGCGAGCCCCGATGAAAAGGCTGCGGCTTCGGCGCCACCGTCGAGGCGAGCAAGAGCGGTCTCCAGTGCACTCCGGTTTGGCGTTCGTTCGCGCGAGTACACATAGCCGCTCGCGTAGCTCCCATCGGGCTCCCGCAAGAAAGTCGTGCTGAGCGTTATTGGTTCAGCGATGGCACCACTCGCCGAGTCGGGCTCTCGTCCGGCTCTGACAGCGATGGTATCGATGCGCATGGGTCGAGTCTTCATGATTTCAATGCAGTTGTGGACATAGGGTTCAACGTCGCACAGGGGTCGCTCTCTTGCAAACCAGCGTTGCCGGTAGTGGACTCAAGGCGTGCCTGACACTACTCTGAGCCAGTGACGCGCTGGAGCGGCAAACGTGGATATTGCTTTAGCCCCGTGGGCGCTTTTGGCCCTCATGCAATTGTCTGCCGTGCAGTCCATTGGGCTGCCCTTGGACTCGGCGCAGGTGCACCGAGAGGCCAGGCGCGCGCAGGAGGACTTTGAACGCAGACGCAGACAGCGTCTGCCATTCAGCTACGGGAGCGGATCTGGTCGTTGCGATGTTCGCGTGGGGCGCTTCTGCTATTGGCATGACGATGACGGCGCCCAGGGTCCGGAAGAACCAGCTTCGATTGCGCCGTTCAGGGAGCGATTGAGCGCCAGACTAGACACTGCTGCTTCGTTGATTCCGGGCGACGCGTGGGTTGCGGGACAACGAGTTCGCTACCTTCTCGAAGCGCGCCGCTATGAGGACGCCCTTCTCGCGACAGGTGAGTGCCGCGCTCAAGAATGGTGGTGTCTGGCGCTGTCTGGACTCGTGACTCACGTGCGTGGCAGCTACGAAGAATCTGACTCGTTGTTTGCATCGGCGCTGTTGGCAATGTCTGAGGAGAGGCGCTGCCAATGGGAAGACATGTCGGTGCTTTTACCTGGCAGTGTGCGAGACCAGTATGAAAGACTCGGCTGTTCTGAGCGTCGCACCTGGAGCCGCGACATCTGGTGGTTGGCAGACCCCTTGTGGAGTGTTGCAGGGAACGACCGAAGGACGGAGCACTACGCGAGACAGGTGCGTTCGATACTGGAGGAGGATTCGCGGACACCGTATCCATCGCGGTGGGGAAAGGATATGCACGAACTGATCGTGCGATACGGATGGCCGGAACGCTGGTCGCGCGAGCAGGCGTCGACTCTGGATCCTTCGGCGATTAGGGTTATTGGACACGAACCCGACCCTGCTTTTGATTTCCTCCCCACTGAAAAGGCAATCGAAAAGCCGTGGCCGCTCGCCCGTGAGGCCTTTCTGCTGAGAAACAGGGAGGCGTTGTCTCGTTATGCGCCCCGGTACGCACGCGCCGTTCGCGAGTTTGAAACTCAGATTGCCAGATTCTTCCGCGGAGACTCCATTCTGGTCGTGGCCGCTTTTGCACTTCCGGCCAGCGATTCTGTGTTTGTGCGCGAAGATGCGAGGGCTGCTCTAGTGGTGAGACGTGGCGCTTTTGACCTGCAATATCCCATCGTTCGTTCAGCGCCACGTGGAGAAGGCGCGGTTGCAGCCGTGATGGCTCGGGCAGATTCGTCTGTTGTAAGCGTCGAGCTGCGAGACACGGTGCACCGCTCGCTTGCGCGAGTCAGAAGTTCAGTCAGCGCAGACAGGAAGGAGATCGGACTGCTTATCTATCGTGAGCCATCGCCAGATGAGGGTTCCCTTGAAGAAGTGCTGCCAAAGGCCGCCACTTCGCTCACAGTGTCGAGGGAGGAGCGCATAGGTCTCTACTGGGAAGTTGAAGCAGCGGGGGTCAGCGACTCGGTGACTTATGTGCTGACTGTTCATCCGCGGAGTGCCGGGTGGCTTACGCGACTCGCGCAACGGGTGGGCCTGGCTGAGGCATCTGCACCGGTTCACTTGAGGTTCACAGAACCGCAGCGAGAGCGAGCCATGCTTTCACGTGCCGTAGGAGTCGACGTTTCGCACCTGCCGCCGGGAGAGTACACGCTGCAGGTGCGGGCCTTATCGGGCGAGGTCGAAATCGGCGCTGCAGAACGGCTTTTGACCATCACGCGTTAGGTCAAGGAGGCGACTCAGTAAAGCAGGTGCAACCGAGGCGTGATACAGGGTACCTAACTCTGGATCGCGAGAAGCATGAGGTCGTAGAGCGCGTGGGTCCAGGCGGTGATTCCAAAGCCGCGCATGACGTAGAGTCCGCTGAAGGCTACTCCTGCGACCGCACGAAAGGTGAAGGAGTTGATTTCGAGCGGATCACCGTAAGGTCCCACGTAGTGGAACGCTGAGAAAATCAGCGCTCCGGCCAGCACAGCAACCATACCGCTGGTAAAAGGACCCCACCCCATCAGACGTTTGCCCGCCCAGAGAAGCGCTCCAACCAGGACAACCCTGAAGAGCAGTTCTTCGTAGAGGCCTGCGCCTAACGACACCATTACCCGGGTGATCATCAGAAGCTCGGAGGGCGAGGCAGCTGTACCTGGCGTCTGTGCCACCATCGCAAAGGGGCTCAGAATCTGAGCGCTTACGATCCCGACCACGACACCAAAAGCCATCGCCAGAACCACCGCCTCCGCCATCATCAACGCGAACCAGGCAGGGCGGATTCTGCGACCGCCTTTGAGATCCCGAACTACGAGCCAGGCGCAGACACCAATGAGGATCGCACCAAAGATCAGCGGCCCATTTCGCCCAAAGAGGCTCAGAAAGACCGACTTGATTAGAACGTCGGCTCCATTGCGAACGCCGCCAGTAGTCGTCCCAAGCGCCATAGCCAGCAGCTCGTAGGCGACGAGGAGTGGCAGGGCAAAAGTCACGCTGTAGCGTGGCGAGCGCGAATCCCGCCAATACGAGCGGGTGAGTGAGGTGGCCTTGTCGGTTGCCGAAGGAGTCGTGACTCTGGACTGGCTCAAATTGGCTGCCGGGTTGACGTGAATCACCTACGCCATGCCGCACCTGTGAGTTCCAGCTACGCTGTGTGGCTCGACGTTCACGACCCAAGTATCGCGGCTTAATGGATGCCTCGCCAATTGCGCGGCCGGCAGATATTCTCAGCGACAACACCTCCCCACCTCACATGCGTATTTCGGTTCTTCGCCTGGTAGCTGGACTGACAGTGGTTGCCGCGAGTGCCCAGGCACAGCGCGCGGGCACTACGCCATTTACAGCAGACGACGCTCTTGACGTCGTAAACTACAGCGTCGCTGATCTCAGCCGGGATGGCCGCTGGATTGCAGCTACGTCAACGACGCGGCGTGCGTCGCTTGGAGTCGACTACCGCCGGGACGGAGACCCGACCTACATTCGCCCTGCAGCGATAAGCCTGTGGTCCATTGATACCGAGAGTGGAAAAGCAACTCCGGTGTTCAGCCAGCCACAGAATCTCCGTTCACCGCAGTGGTCCCCCGACGCCACCCGATTGGCTGTACTGGTTTTGCGCAACGGCAAGTTTGAGCCGGTAATCTGGGAGCGCGCCGCAGGTCGCACGCGAACGCTTGCGGTTCCGACTGGTCACTATGTGGCAGAAAACTCTTCGATCGACTGGACACACGACGGATCGCGAATCGTGCTGGCACTTCGCTCCGAAGGGTGGAAGAAACGAGCCACCGAAGAATTTGAGCGGCTCACCAGTGGACCGGTCTTTGTACAGGACAGCAAGGAACCATTCCTGGCCTGGGACGCAATGCGGAGAATGGGGAATGTGCGTTCGATTCACGCGATTGACGTAAGCAATGGCCGCGCCACCGAACTCATTCCTGAGATGTTGATGGCGCAGTACGCCGTCAGCAAAGATGACTCTGTCGTAACGTGGCAGCAGGACATAACAAAGAAAACAGATTACGACGTGATCTTTGGCACGGAGAACAAACTCATGGCTCGAACGCTCCAGGGCGGCGAGCCCGTGACTGTTCAGCCGACGTTAAAGGGACTTTCGTTGAGCTGGGCCGAGGACGGCCGGCGCTATGCTTACAGCAGAGAGGGACGCGTCTACGTGGCGCGCATTGGCGATTCGACTCGGCGCCAGATAGCCGGCCCCGACAGCGGGCGCGCGGACGCTGATACGTCGGCTGTTGCACGTGCGTCTCGGGCCAACCAGCGTTTTAGTGCCGTTAGATGGGCCCCTTCGGGGGACGCGCTGCTCCTTCGCAACCGCCAGGGCCTGTGGATAGCTGACGTTGCTTCGGCGGCGCGAGAGATGATTCTGGCACAGAATGATTCTCAACCTGCGGCGCCGCGCTACAACCCCATTGGCTGGAGCCAGGATGGCAGGTACGTCTACTTTACCTATTCGTCGCGCACTGAATGGGAACGCGGCCTCGTTAGGTACGATCGTACCTCTCGCTCCCTTCAGGATCTGGTCAAGGACGACAGGTTGTATCAGGGCGTGCGGCTTTCAGAGAACGGCAACGTATTCGTGTACTCATCCGCCGAGGGAAACAGGCCGCCTGATATCTACGTGGCGGGAGCGGACATGCGAAACCCACGCCGTCTGACCAACGCGAACGAAGCGTTTGATGGGAGGTCGTTTGCGCAGACGAGACTGTTAAGCTACCTGGACGTAGACGGTAAAACGCGGTATGGCGTTGTATACCTTCCAGCCAACTACGAAGAAGGAAAGAAATACCCGACGCTTTTTAACGTCTACGAAGAGTTCTTTGACAACACATTCGATGCAACGGCCAACGTGCTGGCGTCAAATGGTTACGTGGTCGTAAAGCCCTCCGTTGGCTTTGAGATCGGGTTCCCGGGAGAAGCGTGGCTCAAGGGTGTCACCTCGGCCGCGAATGCTCTGATACAACAGGGGATCGCAGACTCGTCCAAACTTGGGGTATTTGGCACGAGCTATGGCGGATACGCCGTCAACCTGCTGGTGACGCAGACGGATCGTTTTAAGGCCGCGGTAAATGTTTCCGGCAAGGTTGATGTGATTTCTTTCTATACAGACAGCCCGCGTCTTGGCGTACGCAACACTCATGCGGCCGAAAAGAGTCAGGACCGCCTTGGGGCCACGTTGTGGGAGCAGCCGCAGAAGTACATCGCGCATTCGGCGATCATGTTTGCCGATCGCATCAAGACTCCTCTTCTACTGATAACGGGCGAGCAGGATTCGAACGTCCCCGCGGGTAACACACGCGAGATGTACTACGCATTGAGGCGGCTTGGCAAAGACGTGGTATGGGTCAACTACATGAACTCCGGGCACGGAACGCCTGGGACTAACGAAGGTGAGTTTGTAGACTATCACAAGCGTATCCTCGAGTTTTTCGGCAAGCATCTCCGGGGCGAGCAGGAGCGTGTGAACGAGGCCACTTCGCTCAATGGTCAGCCGCTTCACCGCGTAGTGCCGACGGGTCAGGCGAGGGCGACAATGGAGCGTGAGCTCGCCGACGCCAAACGGGCGTACGAACGGACGCCTGCCAACGCGGACTCGATCATCTGGTACGGCCGCCGAGTTGCGTATCTGGGGCGATTCAATGATGCGATTCGCATCTTTGGCGAAGGCATTGAGAAGAATCCTAACGATGCCAGGTTATACAGGCACCGTGGTCACCGCTACCTCTCTACGCGTCAGCTCGACCTCGCGATCAAGGACTTTGAAAGGGCCGCGGAACTGACGAGGGGGAAGCCCGACGAAGTGGAGCCCGACGGCAGGCCTAACGAGCGCAACACACCTATTGGGACGCTTCAGTCAAATATCTGGTACCATCTCGGCCTGAGCTATTACGTCAAGGGTGATTTTAACAGTGCAGCGCGCGCGTATCGCGAGGGAATGAAGGTGGCCAGCACTCCGGACAAGCTGGTCTCGATGTCCAACTGGTACTACCTGACGCTGCGACGGCTTGGCCAGACAGCGGCGGCGGCGAAACTTCTCGAGCCTATATCTCGGGATATGGAAGTGATCGAGAACGCGAGTCACCATAAGCTCCTTTTGATGTACAAAGGTGAGCTAAAGCCTGAGAACCTTTTGGTGAGTATGGACGGTGCGGTTTCGTCGAGCGACATGACGGCTGCTTACGGCGTGGCCGCGTGGCATCTGGTAAATGGGCGAAAGGCGGACGCAGAGGGTGTTTACAGCCGCATCCTGGCGTCGCCTGCTCAGTGGTCAGCGTTTGGTTTCCTGGCCGCGGAAGCGGACATCACCAGGTAGCGCGGCCAGCAACGGCCTCAAGTCCGCGGCCCTGTCGAGCGTGGTGACAAATGAAATCCCGTCCAGCGTAACCACAAGTAGGTTGTCCACCCCATATAGCACAACGCTCGAACCCTCAGCGTGCACAATGTTGCCTGACGAGTCCACAAAGTGAACCTCGCCGTGGCCTCCGTTGCCCGCATCATCCAACTCGCGCGCACGCCTCAACGAAGCCCACGTTCCCACATCATCCCAGCCAAAATCGCTCGGCACCACCAGCATCCTGTCCTGACGTTCAAACAGACCGCGCTCGATCGACACCGACTGAACCGACCGTGAAAAGTCGCCATGATTGCCTGCCGCCAAGGCGCTCAGCGCGCTACCTACCTCCGGAGTGTATCTATAGAGCAGCTCGGTCAATACACGAGACCTCCATAGCGAAACACCCGTGTGCCATAAAGCGCCGCTCGCTATCAGCTGCTCAGCAACCTTTGCCTCGGGCTTCTCGACATACCTGAGAACATGGGCCGCCCCCCCAGAGTCCACCGGATTCTCGGGCGACAACGACAACCCCGGTAACACATATCCAAAACTCGGCTCCACCCGCGAGGCAGCAGCCCCGATCGCAACAACCACGTCTTCACGTGACGCCACATTCGCGGCATAGCGAACACTGTGGCGGAACGCCTCCGGGAAAGACGCCGACACGTCGGCGTGCATGCCGCAAACAATTGTCTCCGGCCCTGCCCTCCTGCTCACCTCATGTGCACCCCAGGCAACAGCGGCCGCAGTCCCCAGCGGCTGCGGCTCCACTAACATGTTGTGCTCAGGCACCGCAGGGAGCGCAGCCTTGATGGCAGGCGCAATGTCCGCACTCGTAACCACGAGAACGCGCTCGGCAGGAATCAGCGGATCGAGACGCCCGATCGTGTCGGCTATCAGCGGCCGGTCACCCACCAGTCGCAAGAGCTGCTTTGGACGCTCTGGCGACGACAGCGGCCAGAAGCGCGAACCTATCCCGCCAGCAAGGACCACAGCCCAGATGGCCGCATCAGCCGGAAGCAACTGGTCCAGCGCCGCCTCTTCCCGCGGCATTACTCCAGCGCGAGACTCACTCATTCCGGTTCACGTGGTCGGGATCTGTATTGCAGTGAGACATTTCTGGCGTGAGGTAACCGGTGAGCTTGAACATGGTAAATAGACTGATCCGTCGCACGCCGCAATGTTTCATGCGACGATTACTCCCCAGCCAGGAATCCCGAGCTTGAGCCCCGCGCGTATCCCCTCGCCTGACGAGTTGTCACGAGTAAACCTCGGCGACACCCTGCGGGATCCCGATAAAAAGGCCGCGTTTGTAGCGCCAATGTTCGAGCACATCGCGCCCCGCTACGACGACTTCACGCGACTGTTCAGCCTCGGGATGGACAAAGGATGGAAGCAGACGCTGATCGAGTGGCTGTCGCGGCAACGGCCGGCGCCAGATGCCATCCTGGACGTTGCCTGCGGAACAGGAGATCTGGCTCTGGCGAGTGCGGCGGCGTTTCCACGAGCCAGAGTGATCGGGATCGACGCCGCACAGGGAATGGTGGATCGTGCAGCACTCCGCGGCACCGAGCACGGCGACCGTGTCTCATTCACCCGGGGAGATCTCTCGCAAACCAACCTTTCCTCGAGTAGCCAGGACGCAATCCTTGCCGGCTACGCCTTCAGGAATGTGGCTCGACTCGACGAGGCGCTGAACGAAATGGCTCGCGTACTAAAGACGGGCGGGATGCTTTACACACTCGACTTTTATAAGCCTGCCAATGCATTCTGGCGGCGTGCATTTCTGCTCTGGCTCAAGGGGTCTGGCAGCGCCGTGGGCTGGTGGTGGCACCGAGCGCCAGTGATGTACGCTTACATCGCTGACTCCATAGACGCCTGGCTCACCGGGGCCGAATTCCAAGCGGCACTCGGCGAGTCAGGCTTTACGCTTGTGCACGCCAGATCGTTCCTTGGAGGAGGGATTCAGCTGCACGCGTTCCGGCGCAACTGAATCCCTCTCCTTATGGTCAGTGATCTATGAGCAACAAGGTCTGCCCTTCACCGTGGGCGATCCGCAGTGCACGATCGCGCCCGTTGGAGTCAGTCAGGACGTCGATAGAGTGTACGTCGCTGATTCCGCGGGAGAGGTGGCGCTCGGACTCTCGCATCTCGCCAAGCATCAGGTCGACACGGTGATCGTTGTGGTCGTAAGACGCTCCCAAGAACGGATATCCCCTAACTTGTGATTGCGCCCCAAGTTCGGGGTCGTTGATTTCGAGGGACACCGATCGGCCAATGTTGCGCTGGCTGAACTCCTCCAGCACCGTCTTCCACTCGCTCGACTCCTCCTGGTCGAGACCGGGCGTAACTCCTTCATCGACGGTGACCCGATGTGACCTAAAGGCGACCGGTACCGCGAGCACCGAGGACTCGGCACCTCGTACGATTCCCGTGGCTGTGCTCCCTATCATGATGCGATCGAGAAAACCACCACCGCGGCTGCCCGTCACAACAATGTCAGCCTGAATGGACTTGGCGTAGCCGATAACGGCCGACGAAGGCTTTCCGTTCCGTGTGACTTTTTCGAGCGTCACGCCCAGAGGAATGTCTAACGATCCGATGAAGTCGGCAAAAGCAGGTTCGAGGTCGGCGGGCGAGCCAATACCGGCAATGATTGCTTCTGGCTGGATGTCGATGCGCGGCGCGACGTGTACCAGATGAATCTGGGTTACTCCGGAAAAGAGGTCGAGCGCTGCCTGCGCGGCCAATCGGCTCCCTTCTCCAAAGTCGCACGCCACAACCATCCGCGTTGGAAGCTCCGTGAAGTGTGCGGGGACGGCCCATACAGGAACTCTTGAAATCCTAAGCACCTGCAGCGCAACCTCTCCTCCCATGAGGCGCCGGATCAGATCATGATGACCGAGACCCAGCACCACCACGCTCGCATCTGCCTCGCGCGAAAGCCTGGAGATCATTCCGGCAGGGTCGCCCTCCTTGACCTCAAGAGTCGACGCGTGCCCTTCCCCCAGTAGCTCCTTGATCTGGGCTTCAACCTCCTTTCGCCGGTGCTCGATCCGTACGTCGCTCGAGCCGAGTGGTGCCATCGCCAGGCCGTAGTCGGCTATGACCAGCGGAGGTGGTTCGGTCACTGCGATGACCTTGAGTGGTACTTTGCGCGCAGCACTGAGCGCCGCAGCCGCCCTCATTGCTCCGGCTGCCCCGGGTGAACCATCAGTGGCCACTACGATTGGCCCCTGGAGTCGCGGCTTTACTTCGGCTGTGCGTGTGGAAGTATGTGGGTGTGTCATAGGGCGCCTCCTGCTGAGTTCGTTCGGGTCCTCATTGGCCCGCGCTTACCCATAGAGAATCACCCATCTTGATACACCAGTCAGTCAGCGTTCATACCACAACTCTGTAGAGATTGGACTTACACCGTGGCACTCGTCTCGCTCTGAGCCTCGTGGCGGGGCGAGAGATGCCCTGCAGCAGCGCGTTGGAGAACAGAATGTCGGCGCCCATAGGCGAAATAGACGATCATGCCGAGAGCGAGCCAGATAAAGAGTCGCTCCCACGTAGCCAGGGGCAAAAAGATCATCTGGAGAAGACAGACGAGCGCGCCAAATATCGCAACCCAAGGCATAAACGGCGTCTTAAAAGGTCGTTCGACGTTGGGTGCAATGCGCCTGAGCACAATGATGCCGATACATGCGAGAACGAAAGCAAGGAGCGTCCCCATACTTACGAGCTGACTCAAGAGGTTTAGAGGAAACAGCCCGGCGGCAACGGCCACGGTGGTACCGGTGAGTACCGTACTAACATGGGGAGTGCGAAAGCGCGTATGAACGCGACCAAAGAGCGACGGCAGGAGTCCGTCACGACTCATTGAAAAGAAGATTCGTGTTTGCGCAATGAGAAGCACCATCATAGTGCTGAAGAGCCCAAACAACGCACTGACCTTAATTATCGGACTGAGCCACGTGAGCCCAGTGGCATCTATGCCAACGGCCAAAGGATCAGCCACATCAAGTTGCGAGTAGTGAACGATTCCCGTGAGTACTATGGCAACGGCCACGTAGAGAATTGTGCAGATAGCCAGAGATGCAAGAATTCCTATGGGCAGATCGCGTTGCGGGTTGCGGGCTTCTTGCGCGGCAGTTGAGACGGCGTCAAAGCCAATAAACGCAAAGAAGATCACCCCTGCCCCTCTGAGTACGCCGCTCCAGCCAAACTCTCCAAAGATTCCGGAATTCGGCGGAATAAAAGG
>CAZYTS010000131.1:0-11049 GCA_964649855.1 uncultured Gemmatimonadaceae bacterium | reverse complement strand
GTTAGCTCGACCGGATATTCCGTCGCCGTCCAGGTCGTCGGGGTCGGCCAGCGCGAGGATTGTCGCGTCGTCGATAGCCTCGATCAGACCAACTCCAAAAACCGGGGGAGGCAGGCGCAGCGAGACGTTTGCGCCCGGGGGCAGTTGTTCTGCAAATGCGCCGGGAATGGCCTTTGTCTGAATCTGCGGCCCCCCAACTGAGCGCAACATGTCATCACTGGGAGAACCGATTCGCTGCAGTGCGTTTTCGGGCCTGCCACGTCCATCGCCACTGTGACACGACGCGCACGATACGTCGTTGAAGATTGGACCAAGTCCGGAGGAGGGTGTAAAGCGGCGCCCGAACTCTTCATCACCTCTAACGAAGGCCGCCAGCTCCTCACGGCTCAACCCTTCCAAGGGTGCGTCAAAAAGGTCCGCGTCGTCGGGGGCCCCGGTGAGCAGATCCGAACAGCCCATCGCGGCGAGTGTGAGCAATAGATGCCACACTCGACGCGTTAGGCGTACTGTGGAAGCCGCGCTACTCCGACCCCTTTCAAGCATCAGCAAGCATATAATTTAGGATGCCCTAAATTATATGCTTGCCGTGCCTTACGTCAAGACGCTGAGTGGGTGTTCAGCCTTGAGACAGAGTGGCCGAAACGGTCATGGGGACCGCCGAAAGCGCCCGCGAGACGATGCAGCCATCTCTGGTCTCCTCGGCAAAGCGCTTGAACTCCTCTTCGCTGAGACCGGGTACAACCCCTCTGGTCACGAGGTCGATACCACTGATACCCATTCCCTTGTCCCCTTTGGTGAGGTGCATTGTTGCGGTCGTTGTAACACTCTGCGGCTTGTGGCCGGCGCCGGCCAGCGAGTTCGACAATGCCATCGAAAAGCAGCCGGCGTGGGCTGCGCCGAGCAATTCCTCAGGGTTGGCACCGGCACCATTTTCAAAGCGGCTCGAGAATGAGTAGGGACCTTCAAATGCGCCGCTGCCGACCTTCATTTGTCCATTCCCACTCTTGAGGTCGCCGTTCCAGCGCGCTTCTGCCGTTCTGTCCACGATGATCTCCCATTTGTAAGATGAAGCCCCGCACTCTGCGGAGATGCCCTGAACCTAGCAGGAATCACAACATCGGTGCAGCACGCCCGCGCGTGAGCGTACCGGTGCTCATATTCCTGATGAAAACTGCAACCGAGCTAAGGAGACCGTACAGATGTGTCGCAACATCAAAACCCTTGCCAACTTTGAGCCACCTGCCACAAGCGACGAAGTTCGCGCTTCGGCTCTGCAGTTCGTTCGCAAGCTGAGTGGAACTACGCGGCCCTCTCGTGCAAACGAGGAAGCGTTCAACCGCGCTGTTGACGAGGTCGCCAACAGTGCCCAGCGTTTGCTCGACTCTCTGGTGATAAGTTCTGTTCCGCGTAACCGCGAGGTAGAAGCACGCAAGGCCAGGGAACGATCGCTCAAGCGCTTCCCCCGCCAGGAGGACGGGGGAGAGGGCGAAATCAGTGAGCGGACGGCCTAACGAGAAGATCCGATCCGAAGTCCGACAAAGACGCTCCGTCCCGGTGCCGCAAAGCCATGCAGCTCTTCGTACTTTTCGTCCAGGAGGTTGTCGGCGCGAAGCAGGAGGTGAATGGCATCTGCTGATCCCGCTCGTTCCCAGAGGCGGATCTGCGCGGCGGCGTCGACTCTCGTATAAGGGTCGAGCTTAACAGGTGTTGCGGGAAAGCCGGAAAAGTCGAGATCTTCGCGGTCTCCGATGTGCTGAATCGTTACGTCTCCTTGCAGCCATGTGTTAGGTCTCGCCCCGGCCCCCAGGGTATAGATCCGAGTGGGACGCCGCAGGAGGCGCTTGCCGAGCACAAACGTTGCGCCGTCGCCCTGGTCAAATCCGGAATCCTGCACGCGCGTGGCCACATAAGTAGCTGCCGCGCTGAAATGGTAGATCGATGCTCTGAGGCGTCCCTCGACTTCGGCGCCTCGTGACGACGCTCTCGCAATATTGAAGTAGTTAGGCTGGTCAGCCGAGATAAAGGTGTACTGAATGAGGTCGCGAAAGCGCTGCTCGAACCAGGTTACTCCAACCTCGGCACGGCCAGACGCAAGCCCTTGAGTGAAACCTAACTCCAGACTGCGAGAGCGTTCTGGAGTGAGATCGGAGTTACCGACCGTAAAAGCGGTATTGAACTGCTCCAGAAAAGTGGGCGACTTGAACGCGTTTGCTACGCTCCCCCGCAGCGATGCTCCGTTCCAGAGTTCCATAGCAGCCCCGAGCCTTCCGGTTCTGAAGATCCCAAAAACGTCGTTGTCGTCGTATCGCCCGCCGGCCACCAGTTGGACTGTGCCAAGCGAGGCAACCCACTGGGCATATGCAGCACGTGTGATACGCTGCGCGGCAAAACTATTGTAGGCAAAGTCAAAGTTGGAACTGTCGCGGCTACGCTGTGCCTCTTGGCTCCATTCGCCACCTGCGGTAACGATCGAACGCGGAATGGCATGGAGCTCTACCCGCGCGTCAGCGCTGCGCCTGCGCACGCTCCCCGTGCTCTGGTATGCGTACACTCCGCTCACGTCTGACGCGTCATCCTGCGCGTCATCGCTGCGACCCCGGGCTTCCAGCGCAGATGCCAGAACTACCACGCGACCCCAGTCCCCCAACTGTTGCTCGGCATTCAGTGCCATGCTCGTTCGCCTGTCGGCCCTGAAGGCGTTTCGGTCCACTACGTTTCCAGCGCCATCTGTAGGGTAGTGGTACTCGTCGTCGAACTGCCGCAGGTTGAGGCTAACCAAAGATCCGGTACTCGGCCTCAGATCAAACCGTCCGTTTACAACGTCGTTGCGATAGTCGTTGTTGAAGTCCAGGATGCCGTCACCGCGTCTGTGAGCATATCCAGCCGCTGCATTCCAGGTAGAGCCGCCCGCGCCTAACGAAATAGAGCCTGTTTGCGCGCCATAGCTCCCGCCTCCCGCAGCAGCTTCTATCTGCCTTCCGCTGTATCCGCGACGTGTGAAGATCTGGATCACCCCTGTTACAGCGTCGCTCCCGTAGAGAACGCTCGAAGGTCCGCGCACCACTTCAATACGCTCGACGTCGTCAAGGGTGAGCGATGCGAAGTCGATTGCTCCACCCGGGTTGTTGATGGCGACGCCATCTACCAGGACGCGCACGTAGTCGTTCTCTCCGCCTCGCAGAAAGAGCGAGCTTTGGGCACCTGGCCCTCCGGAGCGCGCAAACGAAATCCCCGGAACAAACCGCAATGCCTCGGCAACGTCGCGCACGCCTGCGTTGCGGAGCTCGGTGCCATTGAGGACGTGCGTTGTAGCGACCCCGGTACCGATGGTCGACGTTGTTCGCGTTGCTGTCACCACGACACGTGTGAGCGATGTGGTGTCGCTGCTTTGTGCTGCGAGTGAGGCAGGTGTGACCACTGCGATTGCCACCAGGAATGATGTAGTACGGCGCATGGGTTCCGGCGGTGGAGGACGGGACAAAAAAGGCACGGTTATCCCGGGGAAGGGACAAACCGTGCGATGCCGGCGCAGTGCGTCAACGTCGCCACAAGCCCTCCCCCGAGGGCTCAACCGTGGCACGAGTTGGGGTCGTCTCCTGGCTCCGGACCTTCGCGCCTGCCTTCCCAGCCTGTGGCCAGTGGCTCTTTGCGCTGCACGTGCACACGCTACATGCGTGTTGTACGACTTTGTCCGTTACAGTGGCGGGGCCGCACCGGTATTGCACCGGTTTCCGTGGTCCCGACTCGTAGTTTCAATTGTGATCGCCAGTCTAGCGCATGGGCCGTCGTGAGTCAATCAGCCCGCCTCAACCCTACTTTGCATCAAGCCGAACTCCGGTTCGTGACCGAACTTGCGTCAGAGTCCGTGATACTGTCATCAGAATAAGAAAGGCCCCGGTCAGATGACCGGGGCCTTTCAACTGTGGCGTTTCAGTCGGCTTACTCCTCACCCACAGTGATACTCACTACTCGCGTTCCCTGTAGCTGCGCGTCGTAGAGCAGGAGGCTGATCGAGTCGCCCTTTTTGACTCCTGAGAGCGCGTCTCGCAGCTCTGCGGCGGACTTGATCTCCGCGCGCGGCCTCGGAAAGAGGACTGCGGTAATCACTTCGCTGCCATTCCCACGGAAAACAGTGCGGAGGTTGCGCTCCACCTGCATTACCCGGGCGCCGTTGCGGTACTCGGCCGGGATCTTGGCCGCGTTCACAAAGTCAGAAGTAACATCCTGAACCTCGAGTCCGACCGATGACACGTTAACCGTGTTTGGTCTGCCTCCTGGCGACGGACGGTCGGAACGATCGTTGTCGGACGCCGCAGCAATCTCTGCAGAATCAGGTGCGGCTTCGATGAGACGCACACGCATAGTCTTGCGCTCTCCAAAGCGAACCACTTCGAGCTCAACCGTTTCACCAGGTTCGTGCGATCTGATGATCCGTTGCAGCGTGCTGACTCGGTCGGCGTCCCTGCCGTCGGCTTTGACGATCACGTCACCGGGCTCGATACCCGCCTGTTCGGCAGGACTGTTCTCCATCGAGTAGCCGCCAACCTTGATGCCGCGAATCTCCTTGAGACCCATGGCGCGCGCGTCCTCCTGCGTCACGTCGTTGATCGTCACTCCAATCACCGCGCGACGTACGCGACCATTCTTTACGAGGTCGTCCATGACATCGCGAGCCAGGTTGATCGGAATCGCGAAGCCGTAGCCTTGGTAGTAGCCGGTGCGTGTTGCAATTGCTGTGTTGATGCCAATGACCTCTCCACGGATATTCACGAGCGGCCCACCCGAGTTGCCGGGATTGATTGCCGCATCTGTCTGAATGAAATCCTGGATCGCCAACTGATCGCGGCGCAGGTCTGGCAGCTCGGCGCCGCCGCGTCCCTTTGCACTCACAATGCCCGCGGTGACCGTGTGCTCAAGACCGAGTGGATTACCGACTGCAAGAACCCACTCACCCACTTTCACGTGCTCGTCATCGCCAAACGGCGTAACAGGAAGGTTTGAGGCGTCGATCTTGAGAACTGCTACATCCGTTTGGGGGTCGCGTCCGACCAGGCGAGCGCTGAACTCGCGATGATCGGTGAGCGTCACTCGAATGCGATCAAAGTTCTCGATGACGTGGTTGTTAGTAAGGATGTATCCGTCGGGAGAAACGATAAACCCTGAGCCGCTGGACGCCTGAGGCATCTGCTGTCTGGGATCAAACTGCTGGAAGAAGTCTTCCAGGCCCGGTGGAACATTCTGTCGGCGCTGGTTGCGCTGATTGTTTACGACCGTTCTTTCGGCTGAGATCGAAACGACCGCTGGCGTCAGCTTCTCGGCAATGCCTACAAACGAAGCGTTGAGTTCAGCGATCGACGGGGGCGCGTTTGTCAGGCTGGCGACTCTTACCGGAGGGTTGCCTTGCGCAAATCCAAATCGCGTGAGATCGAACCCGGCGGCAAATACCAGGCCGCAGGCAAAGGCAATGCCGACCGCGCCAAGGAATTTGAGACGAGAAGTATTCATAGCTGCACTCAATCGGGTTGGCAGGGGTCAACAGGCCCACCTATCAGTGCCCGCACCCTGCATTCTCCAAAAACTACCTTATAAGACACAATTCTAATACTCACTGGTTGCCATTCGGGTTGCATTCGGCTTCAAGACGTTGCTGGAACGTGGTGAGTACGCTGTTCCTGGTGAAAGTTCGTAGCCAGTATCGCCGGCTGGAGACAACATGACCGCCGGGTAGGAGCCCGGCGGCCATGCTTTCTTCACTTACTTCTTGTTTTCGTCCACGATCTCGTAGTCAGCTTCGACTACGTCTTCCTTGTCCTTTTCCGGCCCGGCGGAGGCCCCAGCAGGGTCGCCCGCTGGCTGGCCTTGGTCCGGAGCTCCCGAGCTTTCGGACTGCGCGTAGAGCGAACGACCGGCCTCCTGGTAGGCATTGGTCAGCTCTTCCAGGGCCGAACGTACCTCGGCCATGTCTTCGCCGCGATGAGCCTTGCGAGCGCGTTCGACTGCCGCTTCGAGGCGCTCCTTCATTCCAGTGGCCAGGCGATCCGACCACTCCTTGGAGTTCTTTTCGACCTCATAGGCGAGTGAATCGAGTCGGTTACGCGTATCGATTTCCTCACGCCGCTGTTTGTCTTCGCCGGCGTTCTTTTCCGCGTCGCGCACCATGCGGTCGATCTCGTCCTTGGAGATGCCGCTGGACGCTTCTATGCGGATCTTCTGCTCCTTGCCTGTGGTCTTGTCCTTTGCGCCTACATGTAGAATGCCGTTGGCGTCGATGTCGAACGTAACCTCAACCTGCGGCATGCCTCGCGGAGCGGGTGGGATGCCGGTAAGGGTGAACTTGCCGATCGTCTTGTTGTGGACCGCCATCTCGCGCTCGCCCTGCAGGACGTGGATCTCAACCGTGGACTGGTTGTCGTCTGCCGTTGAGAATACCTCGGCCTTTCGCGTGGGGATTGTTGTATTGCGCGGGATGAGCACTGTCATCACACCACCCAGTGTCTCGATGCCGAGCGAAAGCGGTGTGACGTCGAGAAGAAGAACGTCCTTCTGTTCGCCGGTAAGGACTGCTCCCTGAACCGCGGCACCGATGGCCACGACTTCGTCAGGATTCACGCCCTTGTTAGGCTCTTTTCCAAAGAAGCCTTTTACGACTTCCTGTATCTTGGGTATACGCGTAGAACCTCCAACCAGGAGCACTTCATCGATATCACTCGATTTGAGATTCGCGTCAGCCAGCGCTTTTTTCATGGGTTCCAGCGTGCGCTGAATCAGATCGTCGACGAGTTGCTCGAACTTGGCTCGCGTAAGCTGATAGTTGAGGTGCTTTGGTCCGGACTGGTCGGCCGTAATAAAAGGCAGGTTGATGTCAGTCGTCATGGTTGACGAGAGTTCCATCTTTGCCTTTTCCGCGGCTTCCTTGAGACGCTGCAGCGCCATGGGATCCTTTGAGAGGTCGATCCCCTGGTCGCGCTTGAACTCTCCCACGAGCCAGTCGATTACGCGCTGATCAAAGTCGTCGCCGCCAAGGTGCGTATCACCGTTGGTGGACTTGACCTCAAACTGGCGTGTGCCGTCAACATCGTAGAGTTCGAGGATAGAGATATCGTACGTACCACCGCCCAAGTCGAATACAGCAACCTTTTCATCCTTCTTTTTGTCGAGGCCGTAGGCGAGCGCTGCCGCAGTGGGCTCATTGATGATGCGAAGCACGTCGAGACCGGCGATTCGTCCGGCGTCCTTGGTAGCCTGACGCTGCGAATCGTTGAAGTACGCCGGGACCGTCACAACGGCCTTGGTAACCGGGTGGCCGAGGTAGTCCTCAGCAGTCTGCTTCATCTTCTGAAGCACCATGGCCGAGATTTCCGGGGGTGTGTACTTCTTGCCCTGGACCTCTACCGTGGCCTGGTCATTGGGACCGCTGGAGACCGGGTAGGGAACACGCTTAACCTCCTCGGCGATTTCGGACATCTTGCGTCCCATGAATCGCTTGATGGAGAAGACCGTGTTCTTGGGGTTGGTGACGGCCTGTCGCTTGGCGATCTGGCCAACGAGTCGCTCACCGTCCTTGGTGAAGCCGACTACCGAGGGGGTAGTGCGTCCGCCTTCGGAATTGGGTATGACGACCGGATCGCCGCCTTCCATGACCGAGACGACCGAGTTGGTCGTTCCCAGGTCGATGCCGATGACTTTGTCAGCCATTATTGATCGTTGTGTATGGTTGGTAAGGTCGAGTGCGCCGCCTGATGGCCACGCTTTCGGAATGCAGTAGGTAAAGGCAAGGGGGATGCCGTTTATATTGCGCCATTCTGGCAGATTTTCGTGGCTAATGTATGCGTTAATGACGCGGCATGCGCGAGAGGGATGGGGCGGGTAAGAGGAGCCAAGAGCGTGTCGCGTGCACCGAAGCGCGCCTAGACTTTGGCGCCAAGACCGGCGATAGTGCGGACCGAAACCCAGGACATTCATTTGATCCCGATCAGCGACGACAATCCCACGCTGCGAACGCCGGTGATGACCATAGCGCTCCTGCTGGTCACATTGGCGGTCTGGGTGCTGGTGCAGGGAGCTGGGTTTGATGCGGCGACAATGGCGGCCAGCGTCTGCAACCTGGGGATGGTTCCAGGCGAGCTCACACGACAAGCGCCGCTGGGTTTTGCGATTCCCATGGGATCGCACGCAGGCCAGGCCTGGGTTTGTGTGATAGACAACGAGCGCATCAATCTCGCGACGCCGCTCACGTCAATGTTTCTTCATGGAGGGTGGGCCCATCTTCTGGGCAATTGCCTCTTTCTCTGGGTCTTTGGCAACAACGTCGAGGACAGCATGGGGCGAGTGCGTTTTTTGGCCTTCTATATTCTGTGTGGGCTGGCGGCAGCCGCGGTGCATGTGCTGGTAGCGCCGACGTCTCCTGTTCCCACAGTTGGGGCCTCTGGCGCAATCTCTGGGGCTTTAGGTGCGTATTTGTTGCTGTACCCTCACGTTCGCGTCAAAATCCTGATTCCGATTCTGATCTTTCCGTGGATCGTGCATGTGCGGGCGTGGGTGGTACTCATCTGGTGGTTCTTGTGGCAGCTATTGAGCGGGCTTCCTCAGCTCATGCAGCTCAGGTCTGAGATTTCGGGAGGTGTTGCGGTGTGGGCCCATGTGGGGGGATTTGTGGCAGGGATGATTCTCGTGCGTTTCTTTGAGGACCCCAACCTGGTACGGCGGCGCACGATGGTGGCGGACGCTCGGGGAGTGTTTGCGCCATAGTGACGCAGAATTATTCTGATTAGACCAACGTTAAAATGCATCTCGCTCGCGTCATTGGCAGGGTGGTATCGACCATAAAGCAGGATTCGCTCGAGTCGGTACCGCTCCAGTGGATCGAGCCCTTGACGGCGCGCGGCAAGGTGTCCGGCAAGCCGCTTGTAGCCCTGGATTCCATTGGCGTGGGCCCGGGCGAAGTCGTGGTCTACATCACCTCACGCGAGGCGGCGCTAACGCTCCGCGAACCCTTTGCCGCGGTGGACGCGGGAATCGTGGCCAAGGTGGATTGGTGTGACGTGGACGGCGAACAGACGTTAGGCTCGGTCGGCGAGGAATCTACGAGCCGAGGAGGGGCGTAGAGCGTGTATATCGCCCGTGTGGTTGGAGACGTGGTCGCCACGCATCGTCACAAGAGCCTGGGCGGAAACAAGCTGCTCCTGATTCGACGGCTTTCGCTCGAGGGGAGTGAGGAAGGTTCCGAAATAATTGCGCTCGATGTGATCGGAGTGGGTCCGGGAGAGCGGGTTCTTGTGGTGCAGGAAGGAAATGCAGCACGATCGCTTTTTGGTTCCGGTACCATTCCGGCTCAGGCGGTTGTGGTTGGTGTTGTGGACGAGTTGCAGCTGGCTGAGTTCTGACCATGGAAACGGAGGATCAGGCTTGAGCGACGACCTGGCGAGGCTGGCGCGTGAGGTGGCGCGTGCGCTCGCGCTGCGAGATCAGACTCCAACCCCGTTGGCTGCTTCGCCTACGGCGGCTTTTCCAGCGGCGTCCGGACCGGCGGGGGGCCCCCCCCAATCAGAATATCGCGCCAAACCGGCCGAAACGCGCAACCATTCTGTCCCCGATCCAATCGATTTCCCGCAACCCGGCACAGCACCCAGCCCTCGCCCGGTCGCTTTCACTAAAGCGCAGCAGAGCGCATCAATCGCCGAGTTCATTGACCACACGCTTCTCAAGGCCGAAGCTACCGGCGCAGACATCGACAAACTCTGCACAGAAGCAATCGAGTTCAGGTTTGCGGCAGTTTGTGTGAATCCGTCCTGGGTGCGTACCTGTGCAAGTATGCTTGCCGGCAGCAGCGTCAAGGTCGCGACGGTGATCGGTTTCCCCTTGGGCGCCAACACCTCATCCATCAAGGCACGCGAAGCGGAGCTGGCGGTGACTGAAGGGGCCGACGAACTGGATATGGTTGCGGCCATTGGAAACATCAAGTCGGGTGACTGGAACTACGTCGCTGACGATATTGCGGCCGTGGTGGCCGCCTCTGAGGGCAGGCTCGTCAAAGTCATCATTGAATCCGCAGCCTTGTCTCCCGTAGAGATCATCAAAGCCTCTGCCATCGCGCGTGAAATGGGGGCGCAGTACGTCAAGACTTCGACAGGCTTTCACCCCTCGGGTGGTGCGAGCGCCGAGGCAGTCGCCCTGATGCGGCTGGTTGTTGGCGATGCACTCGGTGTTAAGGCCTCGGGTGGAATCAGGGATTGTGACACCGCGCTCAGGATGATCGCCAGTGGCGCCACCAGGATCGGGACTTCGAGCGGCGTGTCCATGGCCAGTTGCCTCGGCACCGGACCCCTACCTATGACAGAACTCCTCTCTTTGGCAAACGAGCATGGCCGGGAGTGTCGTACCTGTGGAGTGGGAGGATCGGCTGGGGGCACGTACTAGTCTGGAGAACTCGCTCAGGCAATGCCACGAGGAAGGCGTTTCCGGGACCGGCCGACCATATGATAAGAAGGACTTGAGAGAAAACGCTTCCGGCTGACAACGCTGAGGATACTTTTGTAACGATCACGTATCCTGCAGTTTTTCTCGTCCCCTCACCCAAGGACCGTGGCGTTTCGCCTAATACCCCGTGACGAGGGGTTCTTCGATCTCTTCAATGAGCTGGCAAAGCGGCTGGTTACTTCAGCTGAACTACTTAGAGACCTCTTTGCCAACCCTGATCGCGCTGACGAACTGACTAATGCAATCAAGGCTGTCGAACACGAGGCCGACCATATAACGCATGATGTGAGTATCCGGCTCGACTCGAGTTTTATTACCCCTCTGGATCGCGAAGACATTCATTCACTCGCGCAGGAACTCGACAACGTCGTTGATCTCATCGATGGCACGGCGCGTCGCACCACGATGTTCCATATAACGGAGTCACGCGAACCAGCAAGACGGCTGTGCGAGATTCTGCTGCAGCAGGTCAAGCAGATCGAACGTGCCGTTACGCAGATCAAGGATCCCAGGGCTGTAGCTCTGGCCACGCGAGAGGTAAAGATCCTGGAGGCTCAGGGAGATTCCATTTAT
>CAZYTS010000130.1:0-11083 GCA_964649855.1 uncultured Gemmatimonadaceae bacterium | reverse complement strand
GTCCGTAGTACGGCGTGAGCCCGAGGACTGAACACGAAAGAGCCGCTTCACAACCGATCAGATCATCAAGGTGCTCCGGGCTTGAGATGCAGGAACTAGGCAAGGGCTGGTTCGTCAGCACGGCGTTACTGAAGTCGCGCTGTCTCGCTGAAAGAAAAGTGCGGCGGGATTCAGGTGAATGATGCACAGCGTCCAAATGCACTCGAGGAAGAGAAGTGTGAATTCAAGAGGCTGAGAGTCGAAGTCACTTATTGCCGGTAATTCGAATCGCCACTGCGTTTCCCTTTCTTTCAGTGCCGGTACCGAACAAGGCTGCCGCGACCTTCGCTCCTGCCCCAGGCTCCTTGATTTGCGGCAATAGCACGCCGTTTGCGCCGAGCTTCGCAGCCTTCTTTCGCATCGCTTCGATCATTCCGCTCTGGGACGTGTATTCACCTGACCCCGTTGCTTCTATCAGAGCGACCCGCGTGAACTCAAGCGACTCGAGTTCTGCTTCACTCGTGAAGATCCTTACAGAGTCCGGCGAAATCTCAGGAAACTTCTGAGCCGTTGGATTGAGCATGACCGCCTTGGTCTGTACACAAGCGCTAACTAGCGCTAGCACAAAGACCAGGCCAGCGACTCTAAGCATGCTCCCCGCTCTCGCTGTCAGTGCCATGTTATCCCCAGACCGACCTGGCCGAAGTTGGCGTCGCCACCTTCGGACATTGAAATCCCTATGCCGTTCCAGAAGGGCGTAAGGCTGACCATTCTGCCAACCCTGAAATCATACCCGAGTCCTAAAACCGCTCCTGCACCGTACTCGCTGGCACTTCCGTAACCCGCGACCGACAGATCAACAGAGCCCATGCCGATTCCGCCATTCAGGAAGAAGCCTCCAGTCGCGGAGGGATAGAATCGGATGAGAGCAGTCAGCGTGCCCGCCGAGAGCGTCACACCAGCCTCGTTCCTCGTCCAGCCGTTCGTAGCAACTCCCAACTGCACCCTCTGATTGAGCGTGCCTCCCAACGCCAGCCCACCGGACAAACCTCCTTCTCTGGCAAAGCAGTCCTGGCAACCTAGCGACCCGTAGCCAAGACCGATGTTGAACCAGAACCCTTCGCGCTGCTGCGTTGCCTGCGCACCC
This sequence comes from uncultured Gemmatimonadaceae bacterium, assembly GCA_964649855.1. Lineage (GTDB taxonomy): Bacteria > Gemmatimonadota > Gemmatimonadetes > Gemmatimonadales > Gemmatimonadaceae > CAZYTS01. The sequence goes on along the minus strand of CAZYTS010000130.1, from coordinate 9,957 downwards.
GCTGCCTGTGCGGCGATGGTCGCTCCAAAGGCGACCGCGATGACCCTACGTAGAACTGACATTTGGCTCCCTCGCTGTGCTGGTTTTCTGCAATTGGTACTTCCCTAGCCATTTGGTGCAGCCCGGGCCGACGCCTCGTATCCCTTGCTACACTGCAGATGCATACCCGCTACGGACCTCTAACGACTAGAGGTTCGAGGTGGTAACAGCCCGCTACCATTGTTTGGGCGAAGCAATGCCATTCGCTGTTGCCCGCTCATTGCCTTTTAGGCCCTTAGCTGCGGTCTCCATCGCGCCCTTAAGGCCCTCTGCGGGGCCTCAAGACGCAAAATCGCCAAGCTCTTTCGACCCTTAGGGCCAGAGCCTGGCGATTGGTACATTAGACTGTGTTAACCCTGCGAAACCGTCCTCACTCTCCCACCAGACTAAACACCCCCGACGCCACCCTCGGAATCGTCGGTTTCCCCGGAACAATCAACGCCACGGCAACACGATAACGCGCTCCCGGATGACCACCCCACTCCGGGCCTCCGCGACCACTCACCCCCGCTGCAACCGGAATGTCAAAATCGCGACTTGATCCCACTGCAATCGCGTTGTCACCATCGGCCACGGCGCAGATCGGCGACCACGCAGTCTCCCAACCTGAGTCTCCTCCAACCTCGATAATCGTCGCGCAGTAATCGTAGAGAATCTCCGACTTTCCAAGGTTCCGCACAGTCACTGGCACATTGAACGACATCCAAGTGTCATTCAACGCAGTCACAAAAGTCGGTACGATGGACTGTGCCTTGACTTCAACGATCGCGTTCACTTCCGGCTCGTTAGGCGAACCGCAGGCCCATGCCGACAGCACCAAAGCCAACGCGCTCATCTTAAGACGAGATACGACCATGAAATCCCTCCTGGGGCTCGGATAAGGGGCGCCTAACGAGTGGCTGTCAGCTGGCTCCTGGCAACCATATGGACTTCTACATCCGACACGCGCTCCATCCCCTTCCCTGACTCCACGCCGCATCAGCCACCCGGAGTTACCGCGAACCGCACCCGCGTTTTGTCCCACTCCAGCACAAGAAACGCGCCCTGTGCACCCTCCTCAAACCGCATCGTAAACCGCTCCACAACCTCGGTCATCACTTCAACCTCACCAGTCCCCGTCCCAGCCTCCTTGAGATCACGAAACATCGCTGCCGGATCGGTCTCATTCGTCGTAAAGAACGCAATCGCCCAATCCCCCTTCCTCGGCACCGTCATCACCACATAGGTCCCGGGAGCCAGGCTCGCGCCACCCACCCTTGCGGGCGACGAAAGCTGCAAGAGCGTAGGCTCGTTTGCACCGGTACGCCAAGCCCTGTCCAAGCGCACCACGCTGTCAAAAACAGCTCGGCCCCGAGCACTGGGCCTGCTATAACAAACCTTTAGGGTCGTACCTCGGACCGTCAGCACTGCGGAGTCGAGCGGACTGGGACGCGTCGACAACCACTGGTGCGAACCTGCCCAGGGACACGCCGCGCGCGACTCCTGCGCCGCAGCTGGAGCCGCCAGTACTCCGAATACTGCTAGCACTATCGCATGAGCGACCATAGACCAACGTCTACCTCAAAGAGTGCAGTGACAGCACCTCTTGCGCTTCATCCGATGCGCATAGCCTCAGCCCAATCTGTCATACAGATGCTTAATGGTCGAGGCCAGGCTTCAGCCCGAGCGGCTACCTCTCGACTCCGGCAGTGGTCGCAGAAACACGACAAGCGGAGCCAAGGCGCAGACACACATCCATAGAATGGGCAAAGTGGAGCTCTCAGCATCCACCACGACCACCTTTAGTGTCCCCTGCACTACCAGGTGCAGAATCGCCGGCGCCCAGATCGTGTGACCGCCGACTTCAAAGAGATAGGCGAGCGGAAAGGCTATGATCGCCGCAAGTGCAATCGAGGCTACCGCGATCGCTAGAGGCATCCTGAGGAGGAGCTCCAGGTGCACAAGTATGAAAGGCCCACTCGAAAGCAGTACGGCTCGCCAGAAGGTTCGGCCGCGACGCAAGCGACCAAACAGGAATCCCCTGAAGAGCACCTCTTCCGCGATTCCAGCCTGTGCAAAAAGCCCAGGTACAAAAAGAAGCCAGCCGGGGACCATTGTGACCGGCACTTCTGCAATCCGACTATAGGCCAGTACGAGAACGATCATCGCTGTACTGACTGCCACCGCTGTGAGTATGCCGCGCTTTGAGGGTGCACCGAGTCCGAGTGAGCGGAGACTCTGTATCAGCGTCCCGCGCGAGAGCCATCGGTCCGCCAACACCGTGAGCGTTACGACTATCACGGCTACTGCTATCCCTGCCTCACCGCGCTGGCTACCAAGTGCCATTGCTGTGAAATCAAAGACAAGGAAGATGAAGGCGACGCTTGCGACGAGGCGCAGCCAATCACCGCCGGATGCCGGCCAGGCCTTCTCAACAACGCCGGTGGTTTCAGCCTGCTGCATTCGTGTCGACATTGGGCGTTCGCAACAGATTCCAGCCCATGCCCGCTATTCCGGCATTTCGCACGAGCGTACCAACTGTCTGAAGTATCTCAGGTACAGCCGCGATTCCTACCACTCCGTTGAGCCCAAGTCCGGCGAGAAAGAGCGCGGCACTCCAACGCGGAAGGACACGAGCGCGCCATGTTGCGATGCCAAACACACCACCTGCCACGATCATCAGAACTCCGTGTACGGTATACATCGCGCCGAGCCGCTCCCATAGGGCCTCGTAAGTCGGCACGGATTCGGCGAGGGCGTAGAGAGTGGTGTACGCGAAGTAGACAAACGCAAACCCGTATCCTAGCGCGCCAGCAATTCCAACCAGTCTAATTTTTGGCAGCTGCACTGTATAAAGTCCCACAAAGACAGCGGGGACCGGCAAAAACGCGAGGTAGTTGAGCCACAGCTGTGCCGTCGAAAAGCCGCCGTGGATCCATTCGGCAGCGTCCGTGACAGTATGGGCTGTCGCAACAAAGAGCGCGCCGAGGCCAACCAGCTTCGCAAGCGGTGAAGACCCGGGGCGTGACATGCGCTAGGTGATCGGTGCTAGTTCTTGCGGCGCTTCTTGACCTTGTTGGATGAGACCTTGGAGCTCATCTTCTTCGCGGCCTTCTTTGCTTTTGGCTTGGGCTTTGGCAGTGCCGCTGCGGTCGCGAGGAGCAGCTCGCGCAACTCGGCGGGTTCGTCGAGTAGCTGGTCGGCCACAGGATAGAGTTTGGCCCCCGGATACGGAGGTCGCTGTGGAAGACCCTTGGTGCGTGATTCTACTGCAGCCACTGGTTTGACAAAGAGACTGTCGTCGCATGCCAGCGCCACCACCTTTCCATCGAGATAGAGCGCGAACTCGCCAAACATTTTTCGGTAAGTCAGGCGTTCGCGGAGCCTGGCTTGCTCGAGTACGAACTCGACGAAGGAGAGGTCAGTTGCCATTAGTCACGTGTGCTGGATTCTGCTATACCTTCTTCATCACATCCTTACAACGATCGACACGCTTAAGAATGCGCGCTCGAAGATCTTCTATCGTTGAAGCGTCGAGGCCCTGCTCTATAGCTTGATCGGCAGCCGTACCGGCCGCTTGTGGTATAGCATCGAGTACCCGTTCAACGTTGTCAATCACAGACTGCTCCCGAAGACCGGCTTTCCTGGCCAAGGCGGTCCAGTGTTTTCTGACTATTCGTCGAACCAGGTACTCACCTCCTATGCGCATCGCCAGCTTCACCCTGTTCAGAGCCTCATCTGCATACGGCAGGTAACTGATAATGTCATAGAACGGCGCCAAGCGGATGCCCTGTGCGTTATGCAGAATCGCGTAGTTTTTTGCGTGCTCGTCGGTGGCGGCAAGAACCCAGTTGAGCACGGTTGCACCGAGAAGCCTGTCGATGTCCTCCTTTGCTTTCCTCGAACTCTGCAAAACATCGATAATACTCTCGAGTCCTGGCCCGCCTTCGTTTTCGTATTTCCGCGTGGGCTCAACCGATAGTGCCTGGCAGAAGTCTTCCTGGTGCAGGCGTTTCCATTGTCCTTCTTCGAAAACTCGATCGAAGCGCTCCACTACGATCGCCGATTCCCCACTGAACGTTCTCACCTGGGATTTGACGGCACCGAGATCCAAAGCAGCGGCAACTGCGAGGCAATAGTGCTCATTCTCAGCGAGACCCGCCAGATTCAGTGAGGGCGGTTTGAGAATACGATTTGACGGTGTACGTCCATGCGGAATACCCCAACGACCATCTCTTTCCAGCAGCGCGAGCTTTGGCTGAGCCCCAGCGAGGCTGAACTTGCCAACATCAGAAAACATCGGGCCCGGTATTCCGGTCTTTTTTACATTCCTGAGCTCTTCAGCAACTTCGTCCTCGGTTAGCCATTTAACTCCGCCTTCATTTCTCCTGGTACCGAGAATTTTTTCGGCATCCGCAGGAGCCGCCAGCTGTATAGCCCCCGCGCAATCGTCACCGATTTCGGCAAGCAATGCGACTGGGTTCTGCGCGGAGACGCTGAACCTTTGACCGTACGCTTTGAGGGTTCTCGGGTCGTCTGGCAATAAGCCGGAGAGGAATGCACTGATCGCTTCATGCTCGTGCGTCGAAATCGATTGTGGCATCGAGTAAGAGACTGTAAAGCTCCCTTCCTGTGCGATCCACTCGTCAGAATAGACAAACGTGAGTTTGCCGGATCTAGCCCTGAAGACGTCACCAACGTGCGCTCCATCGAGTCCCATTACCAGGACGTGCCTTCGATCACCGCTCGGGGACGCCATCTTCAACGTCCCTTTAGTCGAGTCCTCTCGATGACGGCATCCAGTTCATCGAGCTCTCGCGGTTGTGGGATCGGTCGGAGGTCCATGTCGACTCCGAGTACAGTCAGCGTGCGGAGAATTAGGGAAAAGTCCACCGAGCTCTTCCCCGACTCGACCTCAGAAATCCACTTTCGGCTCACACCAACACGCTCAGCCAATTCACTTTGGGTGAGTCGCTTCTGGGAGCGGGTGCCTCGGACGAAGGCCCCTAAGGCTTTGGGATTTCTCACTATCATATCATATGTGACCGTTCAGTGACACCTACAGTATGTCACCGGCCGATTACAAAGTCAATATGTCACCGTCCGGTTACAATGAAACGCAATGTCACCTGCCGGTTACATTGTCCGGGATGCTGCGCGGTTGCATCTCCACGGCATCACTTCTGCGGCCGACTGAACACCGCACCGTGCGGTATTCCCGCAATGCTCCCACCGTGAGGCCAGGTCACCCCATCCATCCGAATCCCAGACGTCGTGCTTCCCGGCATGCGAAAGCGCTCGTCCAGACTCAACTCACCATTTGTCTCATCAAAACGAGCCATCACTACACGGTGCTTCATGCCTGCGTAACCGGTGATCACCAGGCGCTTGCGATTCGGCTCGATGGCAATCCAATGCGGCACGTCGTCCTCGCCTAACGTCAACCTCGACACCTCGCGCGGTTGCGTTGGATCAGAAATATCCAGACTCACCACGGCGCTCCATACCGGCACAGTAACCAGATAGTACTTGCCGACAATAACGGGCACTGCGCAATAGGTCGCGGGCTTTCGCGGGAACGACGCCACAAGCTTTGCGCTCGGTGACGCCTCCCCAACTCCTTCAAGCAGGTAAAGACCACAATTGAACGTCGATACCAGCACGCGCCCATCGTCCAACAACCTGGGCTCGGCGCTGCGATACTGCTCGTCACCGCGAGGGCCGGCTGGGAGCTGAATCGTGTGCTGCAGAGACAAATCAGAGAGACGCCATATCTGGAGCACGCTAATTGTATCGCGGTTGTCCATATCGGTTGTAGTTACGACGACCCTGTCCGCTTCTGGCAGGATCGCCGCCGAGTACGGGCGGATGCGTCGATCCACTCCGTTCACGTTGGCAGAGGCTGCGCGGACCACCTGGCCAACCGGCGTGAACTCGGCGAGGCCACCTGGCGCTATGCCCGCGGAGTCATGCTGCATCTGGAAGGTTGTCAGCACGTTGCCATTGGGAAGTCGCATAAAGCTGTGCGCATGCATCAGCCCATTGGCCTCACTGAACTCTTTAACCAGGCGAGGTTCAGTTGGAGAAGACAGGTCGAATATGAACGATTGGCCGGTGCCGTATCCGTTGGCAAAGAGCTGTCCGTCGGCGGCGAGTTCGTGCTCGGTATGGTGCGTCCGGTGTCCGCGACCTGGTACCGGGAGTGTCGTTATGAGCTTGCCGTAGTTTGCCGAGCTCTGGTCGTCGCGGATGTCGTAAACCGCCAGGAAGTCTGGCGCTGAGGTATCCGCCGCAGCGGTCCAGAGAAAGAGATAGTCGCTCGACGACGTCGCAGGTGTGCCGCGCTCGCACGCCACGATCGTCACCGCGAGCAAGCAGCAGGTAGTAAATCTTTGCAATTGGCGTCAGATTCGAATTACCAACTCTAGGTATTGCTTGGGCTTAGTTGAACCTGTCGCTTGGGAGGCTTTGGGATGCCTGGAGACAGGTCTGATGGGATGCGTTGCAATGATTTGAACGGGGACAAAACGATGATGCTCACGGGAGGATCGGCTGGCATTCTGGCTTCATGGCCACTTGCCCAAACCTCATTGCCGAGCGTACCCTGTGCACATGCCTGCTCCTTCTTCGAGCCAGTGGACCGTGGAGATGGTCCACGCCCTTCCCGACGACGGCAATCGTTACGAGGTCATCGACGGGGAGTTACTGGTGAGTCCGGCTCCGTCACTTTTGCACCAAGCAGCGGTCCTTAGGCTGGCAATGCTGCTTTTCGACTATGCCAAGACAGCAGGACTCAGGATCTACGTGGCTCCGGCAGCCGTTACCTGGTCGGATCGGACCGAACTTCAACCGGATGTCCTGGCTATTCCACGTGCTGGCGGCAAGCCGGCCAAGCGGTTCGAGGACGTGGGCGTACTTACACTAGCTGTTGAAGTCCTCTCCCCTTCGACCCTACTTGCGGATCGGTTCACAAAGCGCCGCGAGTATCAGAGGCGCGGTGTCAACGAGTTCTGGATTGTTGATCCGCTCGGTCGTTCAATCGAGCGTTGGTGGCCTAATGATAAGGAGCCGGAGATTCTGTTTGACGCGCTAACGTGGCAGCCTGATCCAGGTGTACCGGCGTTAGTTCTTGATCTCGCGGAGTACTTTCGTGAGGTGCACGGCGAGTAGAACCGCGACTCCTGCTATGACCGACGTTCCTGCGAAGGCAGGAACCCAGTGTCTTTAGGCCGCGTACTTCCGTGGCATTTTCGTTTGTCGACGAAACGACGCTACCACTCCGCTGTTCCTGCGAAGGCAGGAACCCAGAGTCTTTTGCCGGCTACTTCGGCAGCATCTTGTTTGTCGGCGAAACGACGCTACCACTCCGCTGTTCCTGCGAAGGCAGGAACCTAGTGTCTTTTTGGCCGCGTACTTCCGTGGCATTTTCGTTTGTCGATGAAACGACACTAGATCCCGGGCCTCGTTCGCTACGCTCACGTCGCCCGGGAAGTCGGATTTACCCACCCGCGGCTCCTGCACAACCGACGTTCCTGCGAAGGCAGGAACCCAGCGTCCTTTGGCCGCGTACTTCCGTGGCATTTTCGTTTGTCGGCGAAACGACACTAGATCCCGGCCCCCGGATCTGGCTCCCTCGGTCGCCAGTCCGGGACATGCCTCGTTCGCTACGCTCACGTCGCCCGGGAAGTCGGACATACCCACCCGCGGCTCCTGCACAGCCGACGTTCCTGCGAAAGCAGGAACCCAGCGTCTTTCGGCCGCGGGATGAATGCACTTTGGGATGCATTGAAACGATTCGATCGGGGACAGGATGGTTCTGTTGATGGAGCACTTGGGTGGCATTGTGCCTCATGGCCACTTGCCCAAACCTCCTTGCCGAGCGTACCCTGTGCACATGCCTGCTCCTTCTTCGAGCCAGTGGACCGTGGAGATGGTCCACGCCCTTCCCGACGACGGAAACCGCTACGAGGTCATCGACGGGGAGTTGCTGGTGAGTCCGGCTCCGTCACTTTTGCACCAGGCGGCGGTGGTTGAGCTCACGATCCTGCTTTCAAACTACGCTAAGGCAGCAGGGCTCAGGGTCTATGTGGCCCCTGCAGCCGTAACCTGGTCAGATCGGACCGAACTTCAACCGGATGTTTTGGCTATTCCGCTTGCAGGCGGCAAGCCGGCTAAGCGGTTTGAGGACGTGGGCATACTGACGCTAGCCGTTGAAGTGCTCTCGCCTTCGACCATGCGTGTGGATCGGTCCACAAAGCGCCGTGAGTATCAGAGACGCGGTGTCAACGAGTTCTGGATTGTTGATCCGCACGCTCGTTCCATTGAACGCTGGCGGCCTAATGATAAGGAACCGGAGATTCTGTTCGACACGATCTCGTGGCAGCCTGATCCCGGTATACCTCCGCTTGTTCTTGATCTAGCGCAGTACTTTCGAGAGGTGCACGATGAGTAGGCGGTGGTACTAGCGTATGGCTCACCACTCCGCTGTTCCTGCGAAGGCAGGAACCCAGTGTCTCTTGGCCGGTTACTCCGGCAGCCTCTTGTTTGTCGACGAAACGACACTGGATCCCGGGCCTCGTTCGCTACGCTCACGTCGCCCGGGAAGTCGGATATTCCCACCCGCGGCTCCCGCACAACCGACGTTTCTGCGAAGGCAGGAACCCAGTGTCTCTTGGCCGGTTACTCCGGCAGCCTCTTGTTTGTCGACGAAACGACACTGGATCCCGGGCCTCGTTCGCTACGCTCACGTCGCCCGGGAAGTCGGATACACCTACCACCCGCGGATCCGTTACAGCTATCCTTTGTCACGCTGGATACCCAACAGTTGAGAGTTGCCAGACTTTTAGGATTCAAGACTTAGGTACCCGCTAGCCGCTTCTCAAACTCCTGGTTCAGCAAGTCGAGATTGAGACCAGCACCTGCCATCGCCCCTGTAGCCGCGGCGTTCGGCACAGACTGATTGCCCGGACCGCAGTCCCCTGCCACAAACACCATCGGCACGTTCGTTCTCCCGATTGCATCTGCCTCCAACCTCCCCTGAGCTGTTAGCGCACAGCCAAGTTTGTGTGGAAGGTCTGACGACTGCACCTGATCGGGACGCATAAAGATCCCAGCCCTCTCGATCCTGTCACCATTCCTGAGCACGATCGCTTCCAGTCTCTCCGTCCCTTCGAGCCGTGCGATCGGCTCCTTCACAACCACAATTCCGTTCGCACTGATTCTCGCCAGTTCATCTGCGTCCAGCTGAGAGGGACCATCGGTAAAGAGCACCAGGTCGTTTGTCCAGCCGCGAATCAACCTCACAAAGTGCGACGCGACCTCTCCACGCCCGTATACAGCAAGAGGCTCATCCCTCACCTCCCAACCATGGCAGTAGGGACAGTGAAAGACTCCCGTACCCCACAACTCACGGAAACCCGGAATCTCCGGCATCACATCGCGCACACCGGTCGCAAAAATGATTCCACGGCTACGTACCTCGTCCCCACCCAGCGTCACGACGTACTCGGCGTCACTACGCCTAACGTCGGTGGCACACTGGTCTCGTACGGCGACGTTGTAAAGTTTTAGTTGTTCCCGCGCGATCCTGAGTAACTCCAGAGGAGGCGTACCGTCGCGCGTAAACACATTGTGCGCCGCATCGGCAGGCGCATTCCTCGGCGCTCCGCACGAAACCACCAACACCCGTCGCTTTGCCCTGCCGAGTGCCAGGGCAGCACTTAGTCCCGCAGTCCCACCACCGATGACGATGGCGTCATAGAGTTCAGTCATTGTCAGCCGTGAAGGTAGTTACCGAACTGAGGCAGATCCTTCACAATCCGGCGCATGTTACGTCAGTTCCCGGACAACTATATGCGTAATCAGGATAGCGAACACCAAGGTGCAGTTCAGGCCGTTCGGGCAAGCGGCACTAATGCAGCAATCTCAGCGGCGCCTTTG
>CAZYTS010000129.1:0-11184 GCA_964649855.1 uncultured Gemmatimonadaceae bacterium | reverse complement strand
CTCCCCAATCCCATTCATGAATCCTGTCGTCGGCGTAGTCATGGGCAGTAAGTCTGACTTTGAGCATATGCAGCACGCCTGCTCAACCCTGGACGAACTCAAAGTGCCCTATGAAGCCAAGGTCGTTTCGGCCCATCGCACCCCCGACTGGATGTTCGAGTACGCGTCTACCGCTGAAGGACGGGGTCTGCAGGTGATTATCGCCGGTGCAGGTGGCGCGGCCCATCTCCCCGGCATGCTGGCTTCAAAAACCCTGGTGCCCGTACTTGGCGTGCCAATCCCCGCTACTTCTCTGGCCGGTCAGGACGCCCTCCTCTCAATTGTGCAGATGCCGGGCGGTGTTCCGGTCGGGACGCTGGCGATTGGTAAGCCGGGGGCAATAAATGCCGCACTCCTGGCAGCAGAAATCGTAGCGAACCACGACCCCGAACTTCGCAAACGACTTCAGAAGTGGCGCGACTCGCGCCGCGACGACGTCCTCGGCCAGAAGCTGCCGTGAGCGTACTGCTTCCTGGTTCGACCATCGGAATCCTGGGGGGCGGACAACTGGGGAGAATGACTGGAATGGCGGCCCGTTCCATGGGCTACGACATCCACGTTCTCGATCCTGATCCGAATTGCTCGGCTGGCGTGATCGCCAGCCGGGTGATCAACGCAAAGTTTGATGACGCTCGTGCAGCGGCTGACCTTGCAAGTCATTGCGACGTGGTCACGCTCGAGATCGAGCAGATTCACAAGTCTGCGCTCGAGGCCGTTGTGGAGCACGTACCTCTGCATCCAAGGGCTGAGGCCGTTTTTACTATTCAGGACCGTCTGCGGCAGCGTTCCTGGCTTTCAAAGAACGGATTTCCTGTAGGTCCCTATAGAAGGGTAGCAACAGAGGAGGAATGCGTGGCGGCGGTGGAGGCAATGGGCGAATCCATTTGCAAGGCTCCAGTGGGGGGTTACGACGGCCGGGGGCAGGTACGAGCGAAGGATGCGGCCACAGCGCGCGCCGCCTGGGAGTCGTTAGGCGTCGGCGAATGCATTGTGGAGCAGTTTCTCGACCTCGACCTTGAGCTCTCTGTACTCGTTGCACGAAGCAGCAGCGGCACGGTTGCAGTTTATCCTCCGGCCGTGAACTACCACGTAGCGGGAGTGCTCGACTGGTCGGTGTGTCCAGGTCCGCTCCCTCCAGGTGTAGCGGAGGCCGCCAGCAGAATTGGCAGCGAGGTTGCAACCACAATGGGGATCGTGGGGCTCATCGCCTGCGAGCTTTTCCTGACGCGCGACGGCAGGCTTCTTATCAATGAATTGGCCCCGCGTCCACACAACACCTACCACCATACCGAGCGCGGCAACTCGACCAGCCAGTTCGAGCAACTGGTGAGAGCGGTTTGCGGTCTGCCACTGGGAAGCGTGAAGGCCACGGCTCCAGCTGCCATAGCGAATCTGCTGGGCGATCTCTGGTCATCCGGCACGCCCGAGTTTGCCAGAGCGCTCGAAGTGCCAGACGTGCGTTTGCACCTTTATGGGAAATCTTCAGCGCGAGCGGGCCGCAAGATGGGGCACTTGTCGGCAGTTGCCGAAAGCACAGATGTCGCGCTGGAACGCGTCCTCTTGGCGCGGAAGCTTCTTACGGAGCGGTAGGCTCACGCTCGCTCACCTCACTCCCTCGCCACTAGGCCCCTCGCGAGACGACTAACTGCCTACGGCTTTAGCGAGTCCGCCGTAGCGGCGATTGCGGGATCTGAACTCTTCGAGTGCGCCATCAAAATCGCTGACCGAAAACTCCGGCCACATGCGACGCGAAAAAACGAGTTCCGCGTAGGCGCATTCCCACAGCAAAAAGTCGCTGAGGCGCTGCTCCCCACCCGTGCGAATCAAGAGGTCGACCTCGCCCGCATCGGTCGTGTCGTGATTTACTCTGGCGAGTGCCCGTGCGAAGTCTTCTCTGCTTACGTTCTCCGAAGCTGCAAGTGACGCCGCAGCGCGCACCATTGTGTCGCGCGCGGAATAGTCAACGGCGAGGCGCAGGTGCAGGGCCCGTCCGTGACGGGTGGCGTGCTCCGAGGCTACGATAGCGCGGCGAAGCTCGGGGGAGAGACGGTCCCGCCTGCCGACGACGCTTATGCGGATGTCGTTCTCGACGCACTTGGGAGTCTCCGCAGCGAGGTGTCGGCGAAAAAGTCGCATGAGCGCCTGCACCTCGTCTTGTGGGCGCTTCCAGTTATCTGAGGAGAAGGCGTAAAGGGTAAGACAGGGCAGCCCAATGCGCCGGGAGTGCTCCACCATTTCGCGCACGGTGCGCGCACCCGCAATGTGACCCGCTGTCCTTGGTTTGCCACGCTGATTCGCCCAGCGCCCATTCCCATCCATGATCACAGCCACGTGCCTGGGCAAACCCGACGGAATCGAGCCGGAAGTTGAATCTGCAGCGCGGTTCTCGCGCACCTCACCCATCCCCTTTCTCATTGCCTGCCCTCGCGAGTTGTGCGGATGATTGCTTCCATGTGTTCGAGATATCGTTCAAGGGCCTTTCGCCCAGTTGCTGTAAGCGTGTAGTCGGTTCGCGGAGTGCGCCCCTCGAACAGTTTGCGGCAGTGGATGTATCCGGCCTCCTCCAGCTTTCTGGCATGTACGCTGAGGTTGCCGTCGGTCGTACCCAGGAGGGTCTTGAGCTCGTTGAACGACATGAGGTCGTTTACCGCCAGCGCGCTCACGATCCCGAGCCTGATACGCTCGTGAATGAGACGATCAAGGTCGGCCGCCGTCGCGTCGTGTGCCGCAGCATTGCCCGTAACCCCTGCCAGCGGCTTTGGCGGGGTGTCGTGCCTGGCCCTCGAATGCGCCGCAGAACTCCGCTTACCCACCGTACCTCCTTGCTATTACCCAGCCAAAAATCAGGTGCAGCCCGCCAAAGCCGGCTGCCATGAACGAGTTGAGAAGCATGAACTTGGCACCGTCGCTCCAGGCATTGGCCAGCACCACTGGAGCACCTAACGCGAGTGCTCCAACGAGCATGAAGCTTGCCCCCATCACGGGAATGATTGGCGCCGAGAGCGCACCACCAGCCATCACGGCTGCGCCATAGGTAATGAGCCAGAGACCTGGCAGCGCGATGTACCAACCAGCCCGCAAGGCAACCGCTGTGATAACGACCCCGGCCACGAGTGACGGGAAAAAAGCGAGAGCGAGTTTTCTCCCAAGTGGACCCGACATCCGGACGTTGGAGGTGCTCGCTTTGCGTAGCGTCATGGCCGCTGAGATCACAATGGCAGCAACGGCCGCTCCAATCCATGTCGCGAGCCAACGCGGCGTTTGCGGGTCAGGCCCAGCTGCTCCAAATGCCACCAGGGCAATGATCCCGGTGAGTGCGATTCCCCGTCCGGAGAGCGCCGTGAATGTGCCGGCCCGCTCCATTGTCTCCCTGATAAAGCGGAGATTGTCTATCGCTCGGTCCGAGAGAGCCGGCGTTTTGGAGTCGGTTTTATCGTCTTTCTCGAGCCTTAATCGCGCTTTGGTGGGCATATACAAAAACCATAGCCAAAGGCGTCCGTTGTGTCAAGTACTTTGCGATGTAAAGTTGGTTGGGTACTGGGACGCTGGGCGCTCGGAAGTTGGGAAGTTGGGACGCGGGGACGCGGGGACGCGGGGACGCGGGGACGCGGGGACGCAGCGCCATCAACCCCGGCATTTCCACTTCCGCGAGCCGGATCTCCTTGGAAAACTGGGAGGCTGGGACGCTGGGAAGTTGGGACGCGGGGACGCGCGGACGTTGGAAGACTGGGAGGCTGGGAGCTCGGGACGCTTCGACGCTGGGACGCTGGGGACGCTGGGACGCTGGGACGCTGGGATGCCGGGGCGCTCATAGCCCGGGAATCAGCCCCTCAGTTCAGCTCAGCCTCTCAACGGGAGTAGATGGAAGCCTCGGGCATGCCTCGGCCGAACCACGCTGAAATGGCGCCGATCCGTGGTTAGGATGTCGCGCGCCTCGAGTCGCTCGGCGAGCGCCACGATCGACGCGTCAACAAAGCCGAGTGGAAGATCGTCGTATCGCTCCATGATCTCGGGCACGCGCTCGACATCCTCTTCGTCGAACGCCTCGAGGCGAAACTCTCCTTCTGCAAGGGCACGAACAAACGCCGACTCTGCTGCTGGACCAATGCGCCGCTGCAACAGATATGTCACCTCAGGGAGAACAGTCACCGGCACCACGATCGGCAACCGATTAGCCGTCCACCAGTCAAGCACAGGTTGATGCCAGGAGTCGTCGGCATCGACCAGTGCGTAGAGCGCTCCAGTGTCGGCGACTACGGTCACTCGTGTGGGTCACGTGCCAACAGCTCGTCGACACGCTCCGAGGTGTCAGAGTGGCCGCTGGCAAAGCGGCCTGCGATCGAAGGGATTCCAGCCTCCACGGGGGAAGCCACGTACGCCGCCATGGCTTCGCGTACCACCAAAGCTACGCTTACGCCGCGGCGCTGAGCGACGCGCCTGAGCTCCCGGAGAATGTCATCTTCGATAAATACGGTAGTTCGCTTCATGCCATATATATGTATCGCATCATATGTATATTCAAGTGGAGCTCGAGAAATCCTGCGGCGGCTATGGCCTGAATGTGGTTGGGCGCCGGTTGCGCACGGGAGGGGGCGGCTCTTTGTCCAGCACTTTGGGCAGGTTCTCTTTTAACAGTCGCATGCCTTCGGCCACGGCGCGTTCCAGTTGGGGGTCGCGCCCCGCGATCACGTCCTTGGGCCAGTTCTCCACATCGATCTCGGGGGTGATTCCCTCGTTTTCGACCGCCCACTTTCCATCGCGGTCAAAAAAGCCGCCGCGTGGTGCGATCATGGTGCCGCCATCGATGAGCTGAGGAGTATCCCAGGTACCTACAAGTCCGCCCCAGGTCCGTTTCCCGACGAGGGGGCCGAGTTTGCGGCGCTGGAACATGTAGGGCATGAGATCTCCACCCGACCCCGCCATCTCGTTAACGATCATAACCTTGGGCCCCCAGATCCCTGCCGCCGGTGATGTAAACGGCTTCTTGTCTCCCTCTCTGTTGTTGAAGTAACCGTCAAAATCCCGCTGCAGTACTTCAATTATATAGTCGGCGGCCGATCCACCTCCGTTGAACCGCTCGTCGAGCACCGCCCCCTGCTTATGCTGCTGCGCAAAGTAGTAACGATTGAATGACGTATATCCCGGATTCCCGGTATTTGGTATGTAGACGTACGCCAGTGTGCCACCTGAGAGGGAATCAACTTTTCGTCTGTTGTCTTCTACCCAGGCTCGCTGGCGCAAGCCCTGTTCACTGGTGACGGGAACCACCGTCACTTTGCGGGCTCCGTCCATCGCGGGACGGTTGTTCACATGGATCACAGTCTGTCGGTTGGCCGTGCCTTCCAGCATCCGATAGATGTTATCGGGGGCGCGAAGCTCCACGCCGCTGATTGCAACGATGTAGTCACCTTCTTTCACATCGATCCCCGGTCCGCTCAGCGGCGCCCTGAGCTCGGGGTTCCAGCTCTCGCCGTCGAAGATTCTGGAGATCCGGTACCGGCCCTGATCGACCGTGAAATCGGCTCCAAGGAGCCCAACGTTCACGTCTGGTACATCAGGGAGGTCACCTCCGCGCACGTAGGAGTGCCCCACAGCGATCTCCGCACCCAGCATGTCGAGCAGATAGGTAAAGTCGGCGCGATGAGCAACGTGGCCGAGCAACGGCTCGTACATCGCCTTGGTCTTTACGTAGTCTGCGCCGTGCATGTTTGACACGTAGAGGTACTCGCGCTGGTTGCGCCAACCTTCTGTAAACATCTGCCGGAATTCGGCGCGCGGGTCCACCAACATTCTGATGTTAGTGGAGAGGCGTCCCTGCGAGGGCTGTGGCGCTGCACCTTCTGTGTTGACTACGGCAAGAGGAGCCTGCTGGCCTGCGCCACGCCAGAGCAGTTTGCGACGATCATGGC
The DNA here is from genome assembly GCA_964649855.1 of uncultured Gemmatimonadaceae bacterium. Lineage (GTDB taxonomy): Bacteria > Gemmatimonadota > Gemmatimonadetes > Gemmatimonadales > Gemmatimonadaceae > CAZYTS01. Next base: position 5,236 of record CAZYTS010000129.1, on the reverse strand, counting down.
TCACGGCAAACTGTGTGACGTTCTGCATAAAGGGTGCGGCGCGCCGCTCGCGCAGCGTGTAGCGATGCAGCACTCCACCGCCAAAACCACCGCCCTGCCCTCCACCGGTTCCGCTCGATGGGACTGACTCTATAAAGAAGAGCGTGCCGGCGGGTCCCGATCTGAGCTGTGCGTAATCGCGCGGTGTTACGCCAAGAGAAAGAATGCGCTGAGAAATACGGTCACAATCGATTGCAACGTCGGGTGCAGGCTGCGCGACCGACCGGCGCGCTGAGTCTGGCTGTGCGGGGGCCGCCTCGGAACGGCGGGCTGCCTCCTCGTCGGATTCCGGAGCGAGTGGCGAGGGGTCCGTTGCACGAAGGACAGCCAGGTAGATGCCTCTGGTAACAGGACGATCGTAGGACGACATGTCTAACCATCCGCTGCGCAGACCGTAGTTCGTGGAGGCAGCAAAATAGAGATACTTGCCGCTCGCATCCCAGGTGGGCCATGTCGCATCCGACATTCCGTCGGTGAGCTGGTGAGTGCGTCCGTTGCGGACGTCGTAAACAAAGATCGCTCTGAAATACGATGGCAGCCGTTTGCTATAAGCAATCCAGCGGGAGTCAGGACTCCAGACCGGATTGAGCGACCTGTCGGGCTGCATATACGGATCAGTGTCGACCTGCGTCGACTTTCCCGAAGCGACGTCGGTAACCCACAAACGCAGGTGTGCATCTGTATAGAGGATCCTGGAATTGTCCGGAGACCATGCAGGGGTGTAGTAGTAGCTCGGTTCCGGGAGATCGATCTGGCGCGCAGGCGTAAGCCCGTCCTGCGATTCGATCACCAGCTTGTATTCGCCGCTGGCATCCGAGAAATAGGAAACAAACTGGCCGTCCGCCGACCAGGCAGGCGTACGCTCCGCCGAACCGGAGGAGCGAGTGAGGTTTCTCCAGTCTCCCTTGTCAGCGGGAATGGTAAAAATGTCGCCGCGCGCCTCAACGAGAGCACGTTTACCGGTTGGTGAGAGCGAAATGTTGGTGATCCGATTGGCGACGTCCTTCCACTGCGGCATGAGCCATGGGAAATCTCCCCGCGCATTTATAACGAGCCGCTTTTGCTGCTTGGTAGCAGGATCGTAGATATGAATCGATCCTCCTTGCTCAAATGCCAGCACTCCACCACCAGCATCGAGCGACTTGACGTCAAGGTCGTCAAAACGCGTTACCTGCTCAAGCTGCTTCGTTTTAGTGTCGTAAGACCAGACATTCATTGCCCAGTCGCGATCAGAGAGAAAGTAGACAACGTCTCCAATCCAAACCGGGTCTATGTCTTTTGAATCGGTCCACGGCGGCGAAGTGACCTCGTGGCTCGCTGTGTCAAAGATCCAGATGGGGCGATTCTGACCGCCGCGGTAGTTGCGCCATTCGTCGTCCCATGAACTCGCCATGCGATACGCGATTCGGCGTCCGTCTGAAGAGAACTTTCCCTGGAAGGCGCGTGGTGGAAGTAACGGCACGGCAACGTCGCCCTGCACTGACACGGACCAGAATTTTGGCACGCCGGTCGGTGCGCTGGTTCGCCCTGAAGCAAAGACCACGCGCTGAGCGTCAGGAGTCCAACCCTGCACAATGTCTGCGCCAGGATGCCACGAGAGTCTCCGGGGCTCTCCACCCTCGGCGCTCACGACGTACACGTCTGTGTTGCCACCGTACTGACCGCTAAAGGCAACCCAGCGACCGTCGGGCGAAAACTGGGGGTCTGAAGTAGTTCCCTGAAAACTCGTTAGGCGGCGGGCGTCGCCCCCGTCACGGCTGGCAATCCAGATATTGTTGCCGTACGCAAACGCTACGCTGGTTGTGCTCACCGTTGGCTGACGCAGGAGCAGCGTCTGAGCCTCTGTTGTGAAGGGAACGAGGGCGAGCAGCAGCACTACTTTCGGAGTTGAGTCCAGGAAACGCATGGTCACAAATGGTCTTGGGGACTTGGAGCGCAATCCGCGCGCGGTGAATATGGTTCTGGAAACGCGTTCGCACATCGCTCCGGTCGATCTCGGGCGCCTGTCTGGAGTGGAGCCGAGAGCGCCCACCCTCGCCAGCGCGCCGAACTGACCGCAGAATCTGGAGCCTCACGATTTCAATGCCGGCCGACTACAGACGGGAGAAGTGATAGTGTCAATCATTCGAGCCAAATGGGTCCTGCTCACCGCAGCACTGGTTGCCTGTTCTCCTGCCGCAACCGGCTTTCCGACGCTTGCTCCTGACGCTGGCAAACGAGCCGCCGGAACGAGGGGTGCGGTGACTTCGGCTCATCCGGCGGCGAGCGAGGCCGGCCTCGCAATGCTGCAACAGGGAGGCAATGCCGTTGACGCGGCAGTCGCTGCTGCTTTTGCCATTGGAGTGGTGGAGCCGGAGATGTCGGGCGTCGGGGGAAGCGGGTCAATGCTGGTCTGGAATCAGCGGGAGCGCGCCGCGGATTACGTCGACTTTTATGCCTCCCAGCCGACCAGAGCATGGAACCGCCCTGGGGTCGATTCAGCAGCGCCGCTGCGCACGACCGCCGTTCCAGGGCTCGTTGCCGGACTCCTCGAAGCACACGAGCGATATGGCAAACTCACGCGTGCACAGGTCATGGCGCCAGCAATTCGCCTGGCGTCTGAGGGCTTTCCCGTCTACCAGGTCTTTGCCGAACTGCTGGCACGCGACACCATGCGATTGCGTCGCGACACGGCAGCGCGAGCGCTGCTGTGGAAGGACGGGACTCTGATTGGTATCGGACAGCAGTTCCGCAATCCCGCGTTAGCCGGCGTGCTGGAATCCGTTTCTGACAAAGGCAGGGAGGGATTTTATTCCGGCCCCGTGGCGCAAGCTCTCATAGCACGGCTCAATGCCGGCGGCCACCCTGCGTCACTGCAAGACCTCGCGGACTACAAACCGCAGTGGAAGCGACCTCTCTGTATTGTCTATCGCGACCGCGTCATCTTATCGGCGCCGCCACCTCAAGGCGGATTGCAGCTACTCACCACTATGCAGCTCCTTGAAACCGGAACCCTGGGCGATTCGAGGTATCCAACGCAGTCGTTTGCCGCTTTCGATCTCATGGCGTCGGCCATGAGGGGCGGAATGTCAGTAAGTCGGGTCAACAACGACGACCCGCGCTGGCGCGCGATCCCGGTGGGTGGACTCCTCAGCGACGCGTACGCGTCAACGTGGCAGAGCCTAGTGGGAACCAGCAAGGCGGCCGATTCTCTGCCCTACCACGCTCCGGCCGCCGCCAATGCCCCTGCAGGTGCGGCCTGCAATAGCTACCAGCCCTACAATAGTGCAGCGGCAAACGGCGGCGAGAAAGCACAAGGAGATGTGGAATCCCCCGCGGGCGGCGAGACTACGCACATTTCCGTGGTGGACGCCCAAGGCAATGCGGTCGCCGTGACGGTGACAAACAGCTCGATGTTTGGAATTGGCGTTGCAGTCCAGGGATACTTCCTCAACGACTCAGGAACCAACCCCGAACGTGGCGCGCTGCGTCAGGCGCGCAGCGAGTGGCGTACGCGCAACTCAACTATTGCACCGACACTCGTTATGCACGGCGACGCCGTGGAAGCGGTTGTTGGGTCGCCCGGCGGGGGACGAATCCCGCTCGCGATGGCACAAACCATCTCTTACATCCTGGATTTTGGCCTCGACCCGCTCGAAGCGCTGCGAATGCCAAGGCTATATGCCACCGGCACTCGCCGCGTCGAAATCGAGAACGGATTTGAGCCCGCTGTGCTCGCCTCCGCTCGGGAGGCTGGCTACATCCCGATCCCTCAGGGCTTTGGTTACGCGCGACTGTATCTTATCGCGAAGCGAGGAAATCAGTGGGTTGCAGTTGCCGACCCGCGGCACGACGGCCAGGCGAGGGCGTATTGAGTGCAAGCCAGATTCATGCACGATCCTTACTGCTAGATTGACGCATGCCGCTCTTGCCGATTTTCGGACACACCCAGCTCCGGGAGCGCATTGTCCAGAGCCTGGATCGCAATTCGCTCCCGCAGAGCCTCCTCCTGCACGGCCCGGCCCGCATAGGAAAGCAGAGGCTTGCCCTGTGGATTGCACAAACGATCCTTTGCGACTCCACTGATCGCCCCTGCGGTCGCTGCCCGCAGTGCAGCAAAGTACTGGCGCTGAATCACAAGGATCTGTTGTGGGTCTTTCCTCAAATGAGACTCAAGGACTCCGACGTTTCCCCGGACGACGCCGCCGAGTATCTCGCGCAAGCGGGGGTGGAGCGCGCCGCGAAAATGGGTCTCTACGAGACTCCGTCGGGTATGGAGGGAATTCACATTCCGGCGATCCGCGCTGCAATAAAGCACGCTTCTCTTACCCCCGCGCTGGCGCGTCGCAAAGCCATCGTTATTGGCGACGCCGAGCGAATGGCGTCGCAGGAAGGTTCCGAGCAGGCCGCCAACGCCTTTCTCAAGCTTCTTGAAGAACCGCCGTCCGATACCTACGTCATCATAACATCTTCAAATCCCGGCAAGCTCCTACCTACAATTCGTTCACGTGTCGCGGCAGTTCGTGTTGCTCCGGTTGGAGATGAGGCGGTTACCGCCTGGTACGAGCAAGTGAGCCAGCAGCGAGACGACAAAGCGTTAAAGGGAATAAGTCTTCCTGAGTCCGCCGCAGATGCAGTGCGCGTTGCGAATGGTGCCATAGGCCGCATTCTCGACACTCACTCAAGGGCAGCGTCTGTGAGAATGGCGCAGCGCCTTATAGAGGTCGCGCAATCAGGAGACTCGCGCAACGCTGCGAGTCTGGCGTTGGCACAGGGAAGCGCCGGCGCGCGAGGCTCCTTTAGTGAAACTCTGGACGCGTTGGCCGACGAATTAATCGAGCGCATGCGTGCGGCTGTCGAGACTAACGATCAACGCACTGCTCGTGGCGCCGCGGCCGCAGTTGAGCTGGTGGAGGACGCACGCGTTCGTGCCTACGGCAACAACAACCCGCAGTTGATAACGTCGCGCCTGCTGAGTGAGATGACGGAGCTACTTGGTCGGGGGTGAGCGCCGGCTGGGGCTTACCCGGGACCTGGAGCCTGCGGCTCATCCATCCAACCGATTTCCCGGGACCTCGATCCCATGCTGTCGTCCACTCCTTCCCGAATTCCCGGGACCGCGAGCGCAGCGAGCGGTACCCGGGACCCAGTGTCGTTTTTCAAGCGTCAGAGCCTTCGGCTAGAGCTCCAAACCGAATTCCCGGGACCGCGAGCGCAG
>CAZYTS010000128.1:0-11266 GCA_964649855.1 uncultured Gemmatimonadaceae bacterium | reverse complement strand
AGCGAATCTCTCACCGAGCAGTACTTGGTTACCGAGAGTTCGATAGCACGCTCGGCGTGAACGCGCTCGATGTCGGCGCCGGTGATGTAGTATGTGAGGTGCACGCCGATTAGCCTCCGCGGCACTGCGTCGGCCCGTGCTCCGCTCACCTCGATGTGCATGGACTCGATAGGCGTGCGGCGCTTTACCATGATCTCGGCCACATCAATCGCCGTGCACGACGCCAGGGCATTGAGAAGGGTATCAACCGGACTCGGCCCGGTCTGAGCTCGGCCGTCGATTTTGCTCTGCGGCCCACCGGGCCTGCCTCCCACAAAGCGCTGCTCGCCGTCCCATTTTACTGCAACCTTATTCACGCCCGAAACCGCAATTCCGGGGATTGTCTCGATTTCCGTCACCGTGTTGTCCTCTTTAGGAGCGTAAACGCCGTTGGTGGCGCACGCGTACCGAACAAAGCATTGTCGAGTAAGATAATCCCTGTTTGATTGAGCCGGGCTGCAAGCTCATTTGGTCAGGGTTCAACGCTGTATCCACGACTCTACATGGGACAATACAAATACCACGTCTTTGTTTGCACATCAGGGAAAACCTGTCCCAAGGTAGGGAGTCAGGAGACATTCGAGGCAATGAAGCGGGCTGCGCGTGAAGCAGGGCTTGCCGGGCAGGTACGGATCAACAAGGCCGGATGCATGAACCAGTGCGGCCACGGTCCGATGGTGGTGGTCTATCCCGAAGATTGCTGGTACGCGGGGGTGACGCCCGAGGGTGGAGTGGAGATAGTGCGGCAGCACCTCATAGAAGGTCGCCCCGTGGAATCGTTGCGCTATATAGCGCCGCCTGGCGACAACAAGATCGTGGAGGAGTGAGGAGGAGTGAGTAGCGCGGACCAGCCATTTATGGAGCCGTACTCGCGCCATGTTTTGGTATGTACGGGCGGCTTCTGTTCACCTGGGCATGGGGGCCGAGCGCTTTACGGGCAGCTCGCGGCTCTATTGCAGCGCGAAGGTTTGCTGTTCGGTCCGCAACGGGTCAAGCGTGGCGAGACTCCGTGTTTGGGTGTGTGCTCTCACGGCCCGATCGTTGTTGTCTATCCCGAGGGCATCTGGTATCGCGACGTGACTCCAGATCTTCTTGAGAGGATTGTCGTTGAGCACTTGCGTGACGGCCGAGTGGTGGAGGAGGCCGTGTTTTTCCGGCTGACTCGTTAGGCGATTCGCTAGATGTCGTCGCGTCCGACGTTTCTCGGCCCCCAGCCCCGTCCCCCAGCCCTCAGATAGGCAACAAAGCGTCGGCTATCGTTGCGATCTCGTCGGCTTCGCGCCAGGCGGCTTCGAGCTCTTCCAATTCACCTTCCAGGGCGCGGCGTTCGCTTTCTTCGTGCGCTGCCATTTCCAGTGCCAGGCGATCTACGAGGGGAACGTCAAGCAACGAAGTATTAGGCTCGCTGCCAATGCCACCGCGACTCCAGAAGGTGCGGCCCGTGAGCCTGAGTGCCAGTCGCTCCACGTGGGTGTTGGCCATTTCGAGTGAGGCCAGTTTGACGAGTGACGAACCGTCTCCCTCCTCCTGTCCGCGCCCCCAGTCGGAGCGTAGCGCGATGGCAAGTACGCGATTGAAGTAGCTGTCGGGTTCGGCGCTCTCGTCGACCTTGCTCACGGCGAGTTCGAGCATTTCGTGGGAGAAGCCGCCGCCACTCCCGCTCTCGGTGCCATTGATAATGGCCAGCAGCCGCGCGACGGTTCGTACGCCTTCGTTCCCTTCGACAGTGAGGATTCCCTGGTCGTGCGGAATAGATAGAGCCCATGGCCGCCCTGGTGCAGGGCGGACGAGGGAGGCCCGGGCCAGGTGGCGAAAGCGCACGACTGCAACCGCAGCGTCGTTTTGGTGCTCCACCTCGGAGTTAGGTAAATGCACGACGTCGAGCACGCGTCCACCATAGAGGCCGAGAAACAAGCCGGCAACGGCAGCTCTCGGGTCGCGAGAGCTGAAGCCTGCCGGCGATATCACCGACCGCGTTGCTGCAACGAGCGCGGCGGCAGCTCGTTCCATGGTGCGGCGTACGAACGGACGCGGGCTCGTGAGCATGCGTCCGTAGCGCCACGCCGCCACTTCAGGTCTAAGCGCCGGTCCCACTCTGATGAGCTCCATGTCACCCTTGAGCCAGGCGAGACCGATATTGCCCGAAGAGTAGCGGAGCGTGGTGTGACGAAAGCGGCGCTCGCACTCGTCAACGGTTTCCCAGCGTTCTTCGAGGGGCGCAAGGTTCCAGCGTCTACACTCCGGACAAACAGCCCAGAGACACCCCTTTCTGGGGTCAAACGCCACGCGTCGTGCGACTCCAAAGGTCTCGAGGACACGGTTGGTGCCCAACGATCCGTAGCAGAAGGTGCAGGTGGAGTACATGCGCGTCTCTCCGGTAAACCTGTGCGATCTCTAGCGATCCAGCGGGGCCAGCTTCCAGAGCCCGTTTAACATGTCCGATGCATACAGCGCCGTTCCATCATAGTGTACCCCCCAGACGAAAACGGGAACCCCGTCGCGGAGTCCGGTGGCCGCAACTCGTCCCATTTTGGCCAGGTCACAGCGCCCGTCGGGGGCTTTCTGGTCGTCGCTGCACGAACCCAGATCCCCACGGACGTCGATGGCCTGCACTCCTCCGTTGTACCACGCGGCATAAAGTATTCCGCGAGCCTCATCCATCGAAAAGTTGTGGACGCCGGCAAGAGGTACGTTCATAAAGGCCACCTCCCGCGCCGTGGCAAAATCGCCCAGGTCCACCACGTGCAGGTCCCCCGATGCCTGAGTGAAAAGACTGGCAGGGCCTTCTTCACCTACAAATGCATAGCGTTTGGAACCCGTCTGAGGATCGTGGAACCACCAGATATTGTGGACCTGCCCACCGGCAGTACGAACTCCGCCCATGAGCACCGGACTCTCAACTGTGCCACCCTTTCCACCTCCTCCAATATCAAAGATCGTCATCCCATTGCTCCACTCAGCGACAAACAGAATGCCGTCGCGAACGAAGACGTCGTGAATAAACGATCCGCTGATGTTGTGAACCAGGATCTCAGCGGGATTTCTGGGATCGCTGAGGTCGACGATGATAAGACGAGGAGGATGGCTGCTCCCTCCGTTAACGGCCAGGAAGGCGAGTAGCCTGCCATTTACCATCTGGACTTCGGTGGTGTGGACGCCACGGGTGATGTTGCTCGACTTGTGTACAGAAAGCAGAGTAGGCTTTGTAGGGTTAGTCAGGTCGTAAGTGAGTATTGACCCAGGCTCTCGTTCGGTTGGCATGATCAGGTAGCGGCCATCGGCTGTCACCTGGACGTCGCCCAGCGTGTTGGCCTCGGCTACCAGGACGGAGTCGACAAGCGTGAGCTGATTCCCTGATTGCGACCAGATATAGAGCGCATTGCCTGGCTGGCCTGTAGTTCCCTCAAATCGCGTTCCCCACGTAGTGGTGTAGACGTGAGAGCCATGCGACCAGACCTCGGCGGTGTAACGCGCCGCAATTTGGCCACTGGCCAGCACAGCGAGTGTGCCTGGTTCGCCGGGGGCAGGAGTCGGGCCCGAAGGATCGGTCGAGCATGCAACGACAAGCGTGACCAGTGCTAACAGGGAAGTACGAGACGCCTTCATGCTCTTGAATCTGGTTAGGTGTTCATCGACCGCGAAGCTGCCACGTCTGACCGGCGCCCAATCGCACTCCTGCAGAAAACATCCAGATATTTGAGGTCCCAAACAATACCTCGGGGTCGAGCGGTGCCGGGTGCGCGATGGCCCGCGGTGTGTGATAGGCGACTTCAACAAAAGGACGATACCAGAGCCAGGACGTTGCCTTTTCCTCGGAAGCAAGGGACAAGGCGAAGTTAGTCCATCTGGTTCGTCCCAGGATGTGGAAGTCGAGGAGGGGTCTAACGGTGCGATAGAGCGACGCAGTCCTTTCTTCTTCGGGGCGTTCCGTCCGTTCGGCGCGTGCGGCCACGAGGGCCGGACCGAACTTCCATTGGGCTTCGCCTAGCAGGGATGTGTAGCGGAACATCTCACGTCCTGAGCGGAGTTCACGCGTCTCGGCAAACTCCAGGAGGGCATAGCGCAGGGAGCCTGCGGACCGGGAAAAGTGAAGTGTGGCGCTCGCTTTGCGCTGGTCGAGTCCTTCACCTGTAGAGAACTCCGGAGATTGCACATTTGCGAGGCTGCCCGAGAGGGATACAGCCGGAGTAACATCGACGGTGGCGCGAATGGAGTGCGAGTCAAAGAGCCGCTTCGCGTTAGGCATGTCGCTTGGAGACTCGGGCTCGTCACCATTAAACACGGCTCCCTCGAGATTTACATAGCGATAGCGCGCTCCAAGCACGATCTGCGCGCGTTCGAGAATCTGGGCGTGGTGATGATTGGCCGGGTATTTGACAAAGGGCCTGAACATCGGGTCCGCGCTGCCAAATGGCACAAAGCCTTTACCACCAAACACGGAAATCGCAAAGTCACCAGCATTGAAACGCGTTCCGACCATGGCCTCGTGGAGCCAGGTGTGCGGATGCCTTCGGTCTACGTAGCCCTCTCCGTAAACACCTGGATTGAACTCTCCGCGGCGCAGTGTGGCACCCTCAGCATTGATGATGGTTCGCAGCTCGAACAGGCCATTGGCAAGGAGTAGTCGTGCCGAGAGCATGGGCTGGGTGACGTAGCCCTCGGTGAGGGGTTCGTTCAGGGGTCCAGGTTGCCCACGGGTGATTAGAGCGATGCCCATGGCCTGGACGTTCAGCGCGGGCGAGGAGTCTGCTGCTATAAGGTGTTGGTGTTGGGCACCAGCAGCAGCGGGCAAGAAATGCAGCAAGACTGCCGCGAGGCCAACGCGGCGGAGCAGGCGCGCCGCAAGGTGCGCGTCCTCACGCGTATCGGGTCGCACGCTCCCTTGTGAAAGCAGCGACCTGTACCTAACTGTCAGATGCTGAGTCCGCCGGTGCCGCAGTATCGCCAACCAGCCGCGCGGTGCGCACAAAGTCAAGTCGCGGGAACTCGCGTTCGAGATAGGCGTTGCCGCGCGCCTTGATCTGCGTCTGGTCCGGTCCAAAGCCCGACGGCGGGCCGTCGCCGTAACCCGCGTATAGTGAATCCACCACTTCCATCCCCTGGATAACTCTGCCGAATGGTGCAAATCCCATTTCGTCGAGTCTGGGATTGTCGACCAGGTTGATGAAAATCTGAGTGGTGCGCGAGTCCGGGCCGGAGGTTGCAAAAGTCACGTAGCCCCTAAGGTTGCTCTGCCTCACAGAGTCGTCCTGAATGACGAGAGGATCCCAGGCGGCATTCACTTCCGGATCCCCGTGCATTCCAAACTGGACCATAAAGCCACTGACTACGCGAAAGAACCGTGTGTTATCAAAGAAGCCGCTCTCCACCAGCTGGTAGAACCTGTCGGCACCACGGGGAGCCCAGTTGCGATGCGTTTCTATGACAAACTGGCCTTTGCTTGTCTCGAAGCGCGTCTGAAAAACGTTGGGAGCCTGGCGTTCGGCGCTGGCTGGTGGATATCCCGCTTCTCGCGCCTGGTCTGTGCCGCACGCAGCTACGCTCAGGAGCAAAGTTGCGAGAGCGGCGCGGTGAAAGTGCCGCATGGAGTCGTGAATTGGTCTCATTTATCTGGGAGCTCGGGCGTCAAATACGGCGGCACGTCCGCCGCTGCCGCTGGCATAAAATACACCGTCTGCTGTTGCTCGGACCGCGTGAAAGCCGGTTGGATCGAATGCCGTCCAGGTGCGACCTCCGTCGCTCGACAGGTCGGTTCCTCCGGGGCCGACTGCTATGAGCACTACGTTGCTCCCGGCTCTGGCGACCGCCACTCCCGACCTATAGCCTCGCGGCGGAGTCGAGGCAGCCTCCAACCACGACCGCGTCGCCGAATCAAAGACTCTTTCGTTGCTTGTGGCAGAGCTGTCTCGCAGGTAGTCTCCGCCTACTGCGTAGATCCTGCTACCTTCGCGCGCTAAAGAAAAAATGCCTTGGCTCGAAGACCCCTGCTGGAATGGTGAGTCGTATGTGATCCAGCCCATGCCGCGACGCGGGCTGTAAAAGAGTCTCGAGACACTCCCTCCGCTGCCGATCCATAGTCCGCCACCGGTATCCGTCACAATCGAGGTGCCGCTTGCTGCAAAGGCAGCCTCTCCTTCCTGAGTGGCCGGCCTGAGCTGAAATGGTGCTTCACGCCAAGTGTCACCAGCGTCATCGGTTACAACTATTAAAAAGCGGCCACCAATCGGATCGCCTAACGCCACCCCATTCCGCTCATCCGAGAAGGTGATTGCGTCAAGAAAGACCGTGGTGTCGGCAGCCTTCCACGTCATCCGCCATGTGCGACCGCCGTCGGTTGTACGGAAAATGCGTCCCGATGTCGACGCTACGTGCGCCACGCGATCGCTTGTGGCATAAATCGAACGGAGATCGAGGTCCGTGCCACCTGGTATCGTATCCACTCGCCACGTGGCTCCGCCGTCAACCGTCCGTACAATCTGGCCTCCAGTGCCACTCGCCCACACCACCCGCGAGTTCACTACAGACAACCCTCTCAACGACGCGGTGGTGCCTGTGCTCAGTTGACGCCACTGCGCATTGAGGGGCAGTGAAGTCAGAGCGAGCATAACGACGCCCAAACCGGGCAACCGCGCGCGAAATCCTGGAATCGATGCCATGGCCTCTCTCGTGCGTTGGTCCGCTACTTAATGTAAATGGCTTGCCATGCGCTACATTCGACACCGTCCGTTGCGAATGGCCACTTAGTCAAGCCCCACACCCAAAGTACAACCCTGAGCGTGACTTCCCTCATTCGAACGCGCTTTCTCGTGGTCGGGAGCGGAGTTGCAGGACTCCACACGGCGTGGCGCGCGTCGCAACACGGTGACGTGCTGGTGGTCACCAAACGCTCTCTCTTTGACTCGGCGACGGCCTACGCCCAGGGTGGGATCGCCGCAGCCCTTGGTGCGGGAGACTCTCCGGAGCTGCATCGAAAGGACACCCTGGCAGCAGGAGCGGCGCTATGTGATCGAGAGGCCGTCGAGGTACTGGTGGAAGAGGGTCCTGCCAGAGTACGCGAGCTGCAGCTGGCGGGCGCAGCCTTTGATTTGGGTGACGACGGTCGGTTGATATTGGGGCGAGAGGCCGCTCACTCCCGCCGGCGCATCGTCCACGCGCACGGCGATCGCACGGGAGCCGAAGTCGCGCGAACTCTTGTGGATCGCGTTCGCGCAAGTCGACAGACATCGGTGCTGGAAAGCGCGCGGGTCCTGGAACTGATCGTGGAGAATGGACGCTGTGCCGGAATCCGCGGAAGCGTAGTGGGACAACCTGTGGAGATACGTGCCGACGCTACCGTGCTCGCAACCGGAGGCTGCGGTCAGGTTTACCGATACACCACAAACCCGGTTGTTGCTACCGGCGATGGATATGCCGTAGCCAAACAGGCGGGTGCAACACTCGCCGACATGGAGTTCGTGCAGTTCCACCCCACGGCACTCGCAACTCCTGAGAATCCACTGGTACTGATATCCGAAGCGGTTCGTGGCGAAGGGGCAGTCCTGCGCAACTCTGCCGGCGAACGCTTTATGACTAAAAGACATAAACTTGCTGAGCTTGCTCCACGCGACGTAGTGTCTCGCGAGATTTATAGAGAGCAGCGCAAGTCGGGCGAAGTTGTGCTGGATGCGACCTCGCTGGGCAACGGGTTTGCCACGCGATTTCCCGGAATCTTTGCCCTGTGTGAGGCAAGAGGGATAGATCCGCGGACTCAGCCGATACCCGTGACGCCGGCCGCGCACTACATGATGGGCGGGATAGTCACCGATCTGGCCGGGCGCAGTTCGCTACCCGGCCTGTTTGCCTGCGGTGAAGTCGCTTGCACCGGGGTGCACGGCGCCAACAGGCTCGCATCCAATTCTCTTTTAGAAGGACTCGTATTCGCCGAGCGAATTGCAAGGGAACTGGCGTCCGAACCGCGGCAACCCGCACCCAAGCGAAGCGTCGCTACTCCCTTCGAAGTGCCCCCTCTCGCCGACCGGGGCGCAGCACAGGTTGCCGCTGACACCATTCGCCAGCTGATGTGGGACTACGCTGGAATCGATCGTCACGCAGAGGGTCTGACCGAGTGTCTGGCACAGCTGGACAGGGTCCGATCTCGCCTTTCGGCCGGGATGACCGAAGAAGCGAATCTCTGTGACACGGCCAGCATGATTGCCGCAGCGGCGCTTGCCAGGCGCGAATCGCGGGGAGGACACTACAGAAGCGATTTTCCTCGACCCAGCGCCGCGTGGAGGAGCCGCCACGTGGAATTTTAAGGCGTTCGCTGGGGTATCTTACACCATCATGGTTACGCACACTGATCTTCTCGCGGAGCGTCGGAGACTGCCATGACGACCGCGAACGTTGATACTGGAATCGCCGAGCGCATCCGCGAGCTGGCGCGCGCAAAAAACGCCGTGATTCTGGCGCACAACTACGAACGCCCCGAAGTGCAGGATGTGGCAGACTTCGTTGGCGACTCGCTCGGCCTCAGTCGTGAGGCGGCGCGCACTGACGCAGAGGTTATCGTCTTCTGCGGCGTTCACTTCATGGCGGAAACGGCTGCCATCCTTTCGCCTGACAAGACCGTCCTGCTTCCTGACCTTGCTGCGGGCTGCTCTCTTGCCGCAACGATAGACGCAGATCAACTGCGCGCGTGGAAGGCGGAGTATCCCGGTGCGGTAGTTGTTTCGTATGTGAACACAACTGCCGAGGTAAAAGCAGAGACCGATTACTGTTGCACTTCTGGCAACGCAGTGGAAATCGTGGAGGCTATTCCACCGGAGCGTGACATTCTGTTTCTGCCGGACTTCTTTCTGGGCAACCATGTGCGGCGCGTGACCGGCAGGCAGAACATCCATGTATGGATGGGTGAGTGCCACGTGCACGCCGGGATCACGCCGCAGAGTCTGACCGAGCAGCAGGAGTCGAATCCGGGGGCTGAAATCCTGGTCCACCCTGAGTGTGGCTGCGCCACAAACGTTGTTGAGGCGATCTCTGCAGGTGCTATCAAGGGAGACGGTGTGCACATTCTTTCGACCGAGGGTATGATCCGTCGTCCGGGAGAGTCGCCATCGAATACGTTCATCGTTGCGACTGAAACCGGTATTCTCTACCGTCTGCGACGTGCCAATCCGGACAAGAAGTTCATAGCAGCAAGCAGTCGTGCCGAGTGTCAGTATATGAAGATGACAACGCTGCCCAAAGTGCTGAAGTCTCTTGAAAAGCTGCAACACAGGATAACTGTGCCGCCGGATATTGCTGCACGGGCGCGTTTGGCACTTGAGCGGATGGTATCGGTGGGTCCGAGCGCGCCGCGCATTGCTCCTGTCGGTTTTGACCCCGGCGAGTAGGAGGGCGGGGCTCTAAATGGACTCCGGGGGGAAGTTGCGGGCCTCTCGCGCCGTACCGCCGGCGCAGCCTGCCGACGATGCAGTTTACGCGGATTTGCGCTTCCCGCTGAGCGTGCGGGAGCTCGAGGCCAAGGTTCATAGCGCACTGAGTGAAGACCGCGCCTATGATGACATAACAACGATTGCAACGGTGCAAAGCGACCGTCGTGCACGGGCGCGGCTCGTTGCGCGGCAGCAGGGTGTGCTTTCCGGTGTTCCGTTTGCCATTGCTGCCTTCCGCTGCCTTGACGACAAATGCGCCATAAGAGTTGAAGCAGAAGACGGCAGTCTCGTACGCAAGGGCGACACCGTGCTACACATCTCGGGTCACGCCCGCGGCATTCTCTCGGCAGAGCGCGTAGCTCTCAATTTTCTGCAGAGACTCTCAGGTGTGGCTACGGTCACGCGACAGTTTGTTGATGCTGTGCGCGAGACCGAGGCAAAGATACTGGATACGCGCAAAACAACACCCGGCTGGCGGCTCCTCGAGAAGTACGCGGTCAGATGCGGCGGCGGGACAAACCATCGCATGGATCTCGCCGACTCGGTGCTCATAAAGGACAACCATCTGGTGGCCGTCGAAGGCGACATCTCTCGCGCGGTTCAACGTGCCCGTGAACTGGCAGGGCCCGGTGCGATGATAGAAGTGGAATGCGATAGCATCGAGCAGGTCGGCGTTGCGGTTGAAGCCGGAGCACACATCATCCTGCTCGACAACATGTCGCCAGCGCGCATGTCGGAGTGCGTCGAACTCGTCAAAGGTAGAGCCAAGCTCGAAGCCTCGGGTGGTGTGACTCTTGACACTGTTCGTGCGATTGCG
Organism: uncultured Gemmatimonadaceae bacterium; assembly: GCA_964649855.1. GTDB lineage: Bacteria > Gemmatimonadota > Gemmatimonadetes > Gemmatimonadales > Gemmatimonadaceae > CAZYTS01. The sequence continues at coordinate 997 of CAZYTS010000128.1, read as the reverse complement.
AGGAGCGGTGTGGATTTCGTATCAGTAGGCGCGCTCACGCACTCGGCGCCCGCAATGAACCTGGCGCTCGATTTCGACTGAGCGCTTCCTCCGCGCGCGGTGCGTGACAGCAGGATCATGAGGGGCGCGACCGTTTTCGGCCGGCGTGGCAGAAATAGTATACGATATACACAGTTTTTACCAGTGTCATCCGCTGTTCTCCCTGGGCAGCCAGCTTCACTGGAACTGGAGTAAGCTCACGACGGTGCGAGTGCACGCACTGCGACCGACCCGTGTGCGGATCACGTTTCGAGTATCGCGTCTCGCATGACGTAACCACCGGTGGTGCGGACATCTGCGGCAATTGAGCGCCTGCGGTCATCCACTTCGTCCTCGCTGGAGTCCAGCGCCTGTCTAGCGGAGCGAAAACGGCGTCCTGCTTCGACGCAGAAGAGGTCACAGAGCGCCAAAGCGTGCGGACATCGCTCTGCTCCCAGTTCGTCGAGAAGACTCTGGGTCCTCGAAATTACGCAACACGTTGCAAAGAGCTCGATTGCCATGCTTGCAAGGCGTTCGAGCACGAACTGCCGATCGACTATGGCGTCGCGGTGTCGGACAATGGACTTCTCGGTGAGTTCCTTGAGCTCCGCAACGTGTTTCTCGAAGTACTTGCGGTGCTCCTGCAGCTCTGGGTGGAGCGGTGTGTCGATCGCATCAGATGCGCCAACCATGGATCGCAGCCGAGACGCAGCGTAACCGGAGAGCAGTCCCAGATTGCGGAGAGGGCGCCGCAGCGCTGCTCCTGTTTTTCTCAGGCGTTCAGCCGGCCCCTGGATGCCGTTGAGTGCAACAAAAAGGCGCAGGATTTCGTTTGTGCCTTCAAAAATGCGGTTGATGCGCGCGTCTCTGAGGCCACGCTCGTATGGGTAGGGTTTTACAAAACCGCGGCCGCCGGCAACCTGCACCATTTCGTCGCAGGCGCGCCAGATGAGTTCAGAGGCAAAGACCTTGGCACAGG
>CAZYTS010000127.1:9339-11328 GCA_964649855.1 uncultured Gemmatimonadaceae bacterium | reverse complement strand
TACGCACTTACGCGTTAGGTCATTCTATGATCTTGCGATAGCAGATCAGCCGCTCCACTTCTGCAAAACCACAGGCCAAACGTGCGTTGGAGCCGTCTGCATCTCCCATAACGGTATCAGACCCTAACACTCGGCAGTTTTTGCCCTTTCCCCACGACTCGGCAGCTCTCAACAGAGCGCGACCGATCCCTCTGCGCCGCGCCCCGGGCTCCACGTACCATCCCTCCACATAGGCAACACGGTTGTCCCTGCAGCCCTGAACTCGCTCACGAATCGACATCTCTATAAAGCCCACGAGACGACGCCCCTCCTCCGCTACCAGGCAGACGGAATCCGGGTCGCCGATCCACCACCAGCGCTCGATATCGAGATAAAGCTCCGAAGCAGTAACCAAAGGCCAGAGCGCGCGTCGCATGGCTCCCCACATCTCATTATCGCCGCGCCGCACCGGACGAATCCGAACTCCTCGTTTTTCCTCCTGAGAGCGCGTCAGCGCGGCACCAGTTTCCACGGGACGGTACTCCTCCGGACGCCTGAACTCGGCGCGATATAAAGCCGCAAAAATGCTCATAAACACATCTCCAGTTGAGAAGCAGAGGAATTGTCCGTCGCGTTTGCATGATCACCGGCTTCTGCCGACACATCGTGTTCTTCCCAGGCCATACCGGCTCTCTTTTCATCAGGAGCACCGTACGAGATGCCGGCTTTGGCACAGACACGTTTCATAAACTGTCTGAGTCCGTCGCGATACTCGGGCGTCATTTCGTGGCTCTGCGAGTATGCTGCTTCATATCGTTGGGCCAGATGCGGGAATTCTTCGGCCAGAAAGGGGAGATAGCGTTTGCGCGCGGTAGCACGCAGGCGTAGCGCACCTGGGTTGACATGAGTCGCACCGGCCGCGGCTATCTGCCCTACAAGTTCGGTGAGTGCGTCAGGCCGGTCGGTAAGACCGGGGAGAACGGGCATGATGTTCACCCCCACATCTATGTCGGCTGCTCGCAATCGTCGCAGCGCCCGCAGTCGCGACTCGGGGGTCGGAGCGCGCGGCTCGATGCGGCGGGCCAACTCGCGATCCAGCGTGATCAGCGACATATGGATCGTCAATCGTGATTGCGCCGATATCTGTTGCAGAAGGTCTATGTCCCGTGTGATCAGCGGAGACTTGGTGATGATCACCAGCCTCAGGCGCCGAGCTTCTGTGAGTACCTGTAAAACACTCCTGGTTACGCGGAAGGTGCGTTCAGCAGGTTGATAGGGATCAGTTGCCGTGCCAATAACTATGGCTTCGCCGCGCTGAACTGCACCTGCTGAAGCGCCTGGATTTCGCAGGGTATGACGCAACACTTCTGCAGCATTCTTTTTGACAAAAATCCGGCGCTCAAAAGCGAGCCATGGTGGCAACTCGGCCAGATCGTCTGAGATTGTTGAGTCGGTGCCTTCTGAAGCGGCCGCCCGTTCCATGACAAAGCGGTGCGCGTAGCGGGCATAGCAGTAGGCGCAGCCAAAGGCGCACCCCACGTAAGGGTTGATGGACCAGAATTCCATTCCGGTCGAATCCGGACTGTTGAGCACGCCTTTGGCAGTGCTGCCGTAGTACCGGATGTCTTTTTGAGTGCCGACAACGGGATGGCGCGACGGCAAAAACGCCGCGCCGGGTAGTTCCAGGTTCTGCTGCACGGTCCCAACCTCGGTAGCCAGGGCCCAAAGTGGGCCGGGCCATTACGAATACCGAAGAAAACCCGAAAGCGCAAGAGGGTGGGGAAGTTGGGACGTTGGGAAGTTGGGACGCACTACGCGTTTGCTTTGAGGGCTGAGGTTGGAAGCAGGAGGGTTTGGAAGTGCTGTAGGGCGCACGGAAAGCACACTACAGCGCGTCCCAACCTCCCAACTTCCCAGCTTCCCAACTTCCCGGCCTCCCAACTCACTTCTTAACTACACTCAGCTTGATGCTCGATGGGTACTGGCTCGAGTGATGGATCAGGTTCCGCG